>CAZNZA010000002.1:119296-121573 GCA_964577325.1 uncultured Polyangiaceae bacterium | reverse complement strand
AGCTGACGAAGACTAGGACCGGTTTCGTCCCGGAGCAGGGGTGACGATGCGCAACTGAGGCCGGCAATGGGCGACCGTCAGGCATGTACGCCAGCGTCCCGCGGCCCCCACGGCCAGTCCTGAGAGAGTCCTGCTTTACATGGCTCTCCCTGCTTGCGTTGCTGTCCGCGAGCTGCGCTCCCGACTGGGAGGAGTGGCTAGCGAGAAGCGGCGAGCAGCAAATGGTCGGGTTGGTGCCGCAAGAGGTGGACGGTCGTGTGCTGCGCAGCGTGCAGTTTCATTTGGATGCGGGAGAGCAGCCCCGCCTTTTTCCCGGGCGTTTGTCATCCGCGCAGATCGCCAACGTGCGGCGCGAGGAGGTCAGCAAAGCTCTGAAGGAAGCAGAAGTGCCGTTGTGGGAGGTGCCGTCAGCCAGCGATGCCGAAGCCCTTTCTGCCCGTGCGGACGCCGGTGCTGGACCAGTGGTGGGTCGAGGAGCGGACGGGAGACATACCGTCGCTTGGAGCGCGCTACACCTGCTCGCTGAAGACACGGCGTACAGCCTCGTGTCTGAATCGCAGCACGCGGTGTTCACGACGAGCGCGGGTGACGCCGTGCTCGAACGCGTGTGGCCAAGTGGTGGCCATTCTGTGCGGGGGGCCCTTTACTGCGCGCGCCCTCCCGACGCCAACGATGCGCCCGCGGCTTCGCCCACGGCACTTTGGAGTAGTCGCGCCGTCGTCTTTACCGCAGACGCCAATGACGCCGAGATGATTGACGACGCCGCGATGAGCAGAGGTAGTCCGCCAGTAGATGTTCTCGAGCCGTCAGCGGACCGGGCATGGCACGCGTTGGAAGGAGATACAGCAAGTGACGGAAGTGCAATGTGCTGGTTGTGGGCACCCAACGCTGGCATGCCGAGTATTAGCCCACCAAGGATCGGGTCGCTGTCGGTCGAACCCACGGTCGTTGGCGTGGAGGCGAGCGGACCCGTCATCCCGTTAATCTGCGCTCCCCATGAAGTCTCCATCGCTACCGGGTGCGTCGACGTCTTGGACGACCGTCTGCACATCCGGCCGCCCCAAGTCGAGAGCCTGTGGCTCGTCAGACGAGAAGCGCAGGTAGACGGTGCTGACTCAGGCAGTGCCGTGGCCGCTGAGCCCACGGACGGCGGCGGTGCGTGGTTTGCGTCCACGGCCACAGCAACCGGAGTGGTGAAGGGTCTGATCCCGGAGACGGACTACCGTCTGCAATGGAGTATCTTCTATGCGTCGTCAGCAACTTCGAGCGGCGAAGTCGGCCTGCGTACTCGAGGTGCGCTACCGCACCTGGTGATCAACGAGGTGATGGCCGATCCGGCCGGTCCTGAGCCGGACCAGGAGTGGGTGGAATTGTACAATGACGGTTCGCAGCCGGTGAATCTCGCGGGGTGGACGTTAGTGGACGAACAGGATGCGGTGGCACTGCCAGCGTACGAGGTCGCTCCGTCCGGGTATCTGCTGCTCGTCAACGATACGTACTCCAGTATTGCCGGACTCGACGTTGTTCCGGATGCGGACGCTGCGTTGCTCTATCTGCCGCGGCTCGGCAAATCTGGGCTCGCCAACTCTGGAGAGGCGTTGCGTCTCGTGGATGAGTCGCGCATGGTGGTGTCGACCTTCCCCGCTACTCCGAAGCCTCTATCCGGCGTGAGCGTGGCGAGGCGCGCCCCTTGGTTAACAGGTGCCGACGTCGGTGCTTTTGCTTTGCATGCAGCCGGGGGAGCGTCTCCGGGCGCGCCCAATCGTACGGCGCGCTGAATCAAAGCAAACGTGAATCGGTAATGAAAGCAAACAGTTCCCAGCTCTCGCAAGAACGTAGGGTGGCACTAGTACGCAGGCTCGAGACCCTGCCGCGACCGGTCACGGCGCGCGTCGTCTCGGACTTGTGTGGCGTCGAGTTGAAGACCGTACACAACTGGGTGGCGAGCGGCCAAATCGAGCACTTTCGCACGCCCGGTCGGCATCTGCGCTTTCAGCCGAGCGAGGTACTGCGCTTTCTCCAAGCAAGAGGGTACGCGCTCCGAGACGACGACAAGGACCCAGCCCTGCTCGTTACCACCTCTACAGCGCGCCACTGGCACGTGGCCCTCGAGGCGTATCGCGTCCAGCGTGTCGGGAACCATTGGCAAGCTCTCATCGTTGCCGGACGGGTGCGGCCAGCGGTGATCGTGCTCGACACAAAAGCAACGGCGCCAGACGAGACCGCGGCGTTCGCCCGCGCATGCCTCCTCGAACTGCCGCAGACGCGACTCGTGTT
>CAZNZA010000002.1:111976-119196 GCA_964577325.1 uncultured Polyangiaceae bacterium | reverse complement strand
TAGGTGCCGCTGATGGTCATGCGGGCGACGCGGAACGACGGTGCGGCGACGGATGTCTTGAGGTCGAGATCGTCAGCGACGGCGTCGATACCGAGGAGCATCTGATCCAGGTTGCTGGAGATGGTGATCTCGCTCACCGGATGAGCGAGCTTGCCGTCTTCGATCCAAAACCCGGTTGCCCCCCGACTGAAGTCGCCAGTTACCGCGTTGAAGCCGAAGCCCATCATCTCCGTCACTAGAAGCCCCCGCTCGGTGCTTGCGATGATCGAATCCAGTGAGACACTACCTGCGGACATGATGAAGTTGCTGGTGGAAGCGGAAACTGACGCGCCGGAGCGACTGGCGCTGGCCGTTGAAGCGCGGCCGAGCTTGCGAGCGCTGTAGCTGTCGAGCAAAAATGTCTGCAGTTGGCCCTTCTCCACCACGACGTTTGTGCGTGTCGCGACACCCTCGCCGTCAAAGGCTCTGGAGCCGGGGCCCCGCGGCCGTAGGGGATCGTCGATGAACGTGACGAGTTCACTGCCGACCTGGCTCCCAATCCGGTCGACCAGGTAACTCGATTGCCGCCAAATGGCCCCCCCGAGGATGCAGCCGGCGAAGGTTCCGACGATCGAGCGTGCGCTATCTTGATCGAAGATCACCGGAACCTCGCAGCTCGGCACCTTGCGCGGAGCCAGCTGCCGAAGCGTGCGGCGCGCCGCCTCCTCACCGATGGCGCGCGGATCTTCCAAATCAGAAAAGTGGCGGCGCGCGGTCCAATACGATCCACGACGGCGCTTGTCCCCGGCGTCGAGGGCCACGGGGCTGACGGATAGCGACGCGTACGAACCGCGCGTGATGCCCTCGAAGCCTACGGATAGTACGAGGGCCGTAGCGCCGGTAACCCGTGAGAAGTTTGCTCCCTCACTCAGTGTGATCCGCGGGTCGAACTGTAAGGCTGCGGCTTCGGCTGCACGAGCAAGGTCGATTGCCGCGTCGGCATCGATTGAGTCGATGTCTTCGTCGAATAGCTCCAGCTCGAGGGGTTGCTCCCGCATCAGCAGTTGCGCGTCTGCGGGTCCGGCGAAAGGATCGGCTTCCGTCAAGTCAAGGAGCTCGAGCGCATCCTCGACGCACCGCTGTAGCCCGGTTTCAGTAGTGTCGCTCGTCGACGTGGTGGCGACGCGCTTGTCGCGCATGAGTCGCAACGCAACGCTACGGTGTCCCGCTTCCTGAACTAGTTCCGTCTCACCGAGTCTGACTCGGGTGGATAGTTCCCAGCCCTGTCGCGCCTGCGCCTCCGCTACATCGGCTCCACCGCGGCGGGAGCGCTCAACGAGGTTGCGGGCGATCAACAGAAGGTTATCGGTGTCTAAGGTCGTCATAGTTCAACTCGCCGCATGGGTGAATGGTTAAGGTAAATGATGGGGTTGCTTCAAGAGCGGGTCGCTGTTGCTGGTGCGAGGACGTAGGTTTCGGAGGAGGGACAACGTCCAGGCCACAACTGCAACGTACGTCAGAACCGCCCACATCAAGGTGTGTCCGAGCGGGCTACCTGCGATGCTTCGGAGTCCGAAGCTTTGATGGTACTGCCGATAGGTGCCGTCGACGAGCAGGCGGGGCAGCGAGAAAACAGCGAGCGCCAAAGCGATGACCGCAGCCGACAACGCCATGGCCACCATGGTCGAGTCGCGACCTCGACTCGCGCTTGGGGCTGCGGCGAGGAACCCCAGCAACGGAGCGGCGGCGTAGCACAGGGCGAGCAGCGCTGGAAACCACGCCGGAAGCGTCGCGGGCTCAATCCAATAGCTCAAGCCCCACGCGGGGTTGCGTAGCATGAGAGTCGTTGCCGACGGAGCAAAGTAAAGCACGGAAAAGAGGAGCACGATCCACGTGGCCGTGGCGGCGAGCGGTTCGTCGTGTCGTCTGAGGTCGTCGCGACCGGCGGCGGCGAAGAGCACTCCTAGGGCGAACGCGAGAAACAAGAAGCTGGCGGACGGCATCGTGCCCAACGCTACACGCTCCATAGCATCGGCCCAACCAGAACTGAGCATTGGCGTGTTCTCGGTCGTTTGAGCAGTTGGATCACGGCCCCTGAGGCGGGTAAATTGGTGACGCCCGCCGGTGGCGAGTTGGGGGCGTCGAGAGGGACCGTGCTCAGAAGCCCAAGCTCCTGTATCCTGCAGGCCAAACGGCGGAGCCCGCTCGCCGCGGCAACGACCGGAGGTAAGCGTGCTCGGTTATGGGCGAACGAGCTCGAAGCCCGAGGATTCCCAGTTCAACACCCCGCCTTCGATGTAAGCCACCGGCACTCCCTGAGACGCCAGTTTGGCCGCCAATTCTGCGGACTGTAGGCCAGTGCGACAATAGAGCGTAGCGGGGCTGGGCAGCATGTGCAGCTCAGCCAAACGCGTTTCAATCTCTTCGGCAGGAAAGTTTTGGGCTCCGTCGATGTGGGCACGGTTGTACACGGCTGGTTCTCGTATATCCACCAAGGTGATGCGGCCGTGAGTGACGAGTTGCTTGGCTTCTTCCGGTTTGAGCGCGCCTGCGGCACGCGGGAGCACCGGTTCGAGCAGTTGGCGCAACTGCTTCCGGTTCATCGCGCCGACCCTGCCGCCTACCGGACGCCCTTGGTGAAACACTACGAACGCTGGAACCGATTGTACGCCGAATTCTTGGGCAAGCAGGGGAGCCCGATCGATGTCGACGGCGACGATTTTCGCTTTCCCTTGCAGCTCTGCTTGCAGCGCTTGCAGTTCGGGCGCGACCGTGCGGCAGGGGCCGCACCACTCGGCACCGAACTCGATCAGCACTGGAACCTCGGCTTGCAAGACCTCTACTTCGAAGTTCTGCTCCGTGACTTGTAACAGGGCGCTCATTCGACCCTCCTTAGCACAAGGTGCCGCGTTTTCTGGGGCTATTCCTGCCGGACGTCGAAGTGCGCGGGCAGGGCAGCCACCGCGTAAAGGCTAAGCGTAACCGTGCACGTGCTGAGTATGGCCAGAGCGAGAACCGAAGCGTCGAGATCGGCGGCGCCCCGTGCTGCTCTGCCGAGCAGGCCCGCCCATGTGGCGTCGTGCGCCGGAGCCAAGCCGAGAAACACGACCGCCGCTTGTAGCGCGAAGAGACTCGAGGCGCCGTGGGCGGCGGTAGTCGCCATCAGCGGCCGCAGCATGGGGAGCAGGGAGCGGAGACGTCCCAGCGGCCGCGGCGATGAGGGCGCGCGGGGTCGGAGGCGTCGCTGGCGATCGAGGGCGCGCAGAGCCAGCGCCGCCACGTGAGCGGTCTCCAGAGTTCGCTGCACGGCGACCACTACGATGACCGCCGCGACGGCGTCTTCGGGGTGAGTGATGAGCCAAAGGCCCACCACGATGATGTTGGGTAAAGCCCCAGCCAGCTCGAGGGCGCGCGTCAAGCTTGCCTCTATCCACCACGGGCCAAAAGCTGCCGCTGCTGCTGCGGCTAACCCGACCACAAGTGAAGCCCCCACCACGACAAGCGTTCCGCCCACGCTGTTGCGTGTGGCCACGAACCACCAGCGCCACAAGCTGTCTGCAGAGACTGCGAGGGACGCCGGTGCTGCATCTCCTCCTCCCCGCCACAGCTCCCAGCCGAAGCTCACCAGCGCTATGATCGTGACGAGCAAAAGCCAGCCCAGGGATAGCGCCTGAGGCCAAGCTAACGTTTTGAGCCGGCGGCGGGCCGCGTTAGCCTCGGAACTTGCCCGAGCATGGCTTTGCTCAGCCACTCGTTCCTTCCGAGGTGCGCGAGCGGAGCTGAGGATCGATCAAGCGGCTGAGGATGCGCCCCAGGGCAGGCACGAGGCTAACGAATGTAGTGGTCAATACCGCGGTCAAAAGCACCGCCTCGATGTTGCCCTCCCTCAGCGCACGCACGGCAAGCACTCCCAACCCTTCGATCTGGAACGCTGCTTCGACAACGATGACCGTGGCGAGCATTGAGGAAGCGTGCGTGCATAGCGCCCATACGGCGGTGGGAGCGGAGCTGCGCCACAGATGTACGAAGCCCTGACGCCGCGGAGCGTCCGGGTCCCTCCTTTGCGTGACGCGCAGCGACATTTGCGCGTGACTCGACTCGTAGCGCGCCGCAATGGCTGCTCCAGTAAACAAGGCGACCACACTGGCGAGGGCAAAGGTAGGCCCGAAAGTAACGGCAACCAGGGCGCTCAGCGCTGCGGGGGGAATCGCCAGCCACACCAATCCGGCGAACGATTCGATCCGGCGCAGCCACGCGGGGGCGAGTGTGGAGCCCCAGGCGCCCACGCCGCTGCCCAAAATACCGCCACCCACTAGCGCGGTCAGGAACAACGTGAGACTTCGCGCGAAACGTGACCATGGAAAGGCTGCGAAAAGCCCCGCCACACCACCTCTGAACCAAGTGTCCGCCGCGTTGCGCGCCCACGCCGCGTACTGCGTCTGAAGCACAGGTGCCAGAACGCGTTCCAACCCGACTGGTGATTCGAACACATGACGCTCTCTGTTCCACCAGCGTTGCCACGCGCGCACGCTTGCGCGTGCCGTCTGGGCGGACACCTCCACGTCCATGGCGGCCGGAGCATCGCCGGGCGCAATGTGCTCGAGGAGACGCGTCACCTCAACCAGATTGTCGCGCTTTTCCGGAAATCCCACCAACATCGACTCGAGGTGCTCGATGAGCTCCGACAGAGCGTAAGTGTCCAAGCGCCGCACCTCGCGAGCCCGCGGCGCGGTAGGTTCTTCGGCGTAGCGTTGCACCACGCGTCGCACCATAGCAGGATGAAAATCCACGAAGTGGTCCATCCAGAACGATGACCACAGGCTCAGTGCTCGCTCTCCCGTCGGCTGGTCATCAGCGAGTCCCATGCGCTGCGCGAGCGGGCCCAACGCCTGCGTCAGCCTTTCTCTGGCAATCGGGGGGAGGCTGTCGAGCTTCGGCAAGATGTGCGGTAGCGCCGCGCCGCCAAGTAGCGTCAGCTCGCGCGCTGCGTCTCGAGCGCCATCCTCGCTGGCACCCACGCGTTCAGCCAGCGCCCACGCCCGATCCGCGACCGACAGCGGACGTGTGTTGAAGAAGATAGGCTGTTCACTAGCGGTCAGCGCATTGGCCGTCACTGCAAACGCAATCGCGGTCACCAGCACCAACGTCGGGATGAGCCACAGCGCGCGCCGTAGCAACTCGGAGAGTAGCCGAAGCACAGTTTTCACTGTTTACCGCAGTAGCACGACACCCATGGCCGCCAATAAGAGCAGAGAAAAAACCACGATTGCGCCTACGACTTGCGGAGCCATGCCCGTAGTTGGCACCGAGACGGGGTCTTCGGTGGGACGTCTCAGGCGAGGGGGCTTGGGAGGGGCGCTCATGCGCTTCTCGCGGCCTGCCACGCTGGCTTCGCTCCCAAACAAGGTGTGAGCCACCCGTAGCGCACGCTCCTCTTTGAGCGCTTCGTCACTCAGTCGCGTAGCGTCCGAAGAGGGAGGCTCTTCCGTCTCACTACTTGCTGCGGGTTCGCTATGCGCGGGGCGTGCCGGCAGTGGGTACTTTTGATACGCCACGGCTGCGCCAGAGTCGCTTATGGGCCGTAAGCCCTCGCCCGTGAAGCGTACGATGATCACGGTGATGTTGTCGTGACCACCCGCTGCGTTGGCGCGCTCGATGAGTTCTCTACAAGCAGCTTCCGGATTGCTCATACGGTGCAGGATGTCCCGGATATCGCCGTCCTTGACCATGCCAGATAAGCCATCGGAACACAGAAGCAATACATCACCTGCTCTGAGATCCACGTAGGTGAGATCTACTTGAACACTCTCTGCTGTTCCGAGTGCCTGAAGGATGATGTTGTTGTGCTCGAAAGTCTCTGCTTCGTCCTGCGTGAGCTGTCCGGCTTCGATCAATTGGTTGACGAGGGACTGGTCTCGGGTTACCTGCGTCAGGGCGCCGTTACGTAGGATGTATCCGCGGCTATCCCCGACTTGACCCAAGAACAATCGGTGGTCCATGAGGGCAGCGATCGTCGCCGTCGTGCCCATGCCACGCCGACTCCGATCGGAGCGGGCTTCGTGATAGATCTTCTTGCCGGCATCTTCGATGGCTCGAACCAGGCTCAGCGCCAGGGCATCGTGATTTTCAGAGCTGGGCGCGTCTGCCAGCGATTGATAGATGAGATCGACGGCCAACTGACTAGCTACCTCGCCGGCCGCAGCACCGCCCATCCCATCGCACACGCCGAAAACGTTACCCCGCGGTGAGACAACAGATTCAGGATCTCGCAGGCCACGCTTGAGTGACGTCAGGTCGGCGATGAGGAAGTTGTCTTCGTTGTGTTCCCGGATCTGACCGACGTCGGTACGTCCGAACAACGAGAGTCGAATCACCCCCGGACGTCCATGGTCTGCGTGTGAGGGGGGGGTATTCATCGGGAGGGGAGTTCAGTTCGCAGCACGGTCGGCGATGGATTCACGCTTCCACCTTCAGGCGGAACAAATGCTGACCGATGCGGACATGGCTACCGTTGGCCAAAATCCGTTCGCCGCGAATCGCCAAGAACGTGCCGTTGGACGAGCCCATGTCCTTGAGCGTGAAGGAACCGTCGCTTTGGCGTTCCAAGCCCGCGTGCTGCCGGCTCATGAATGGATCGTCTGTAAACACGATGTCGCCCGTTTCCCGCCCGATGGTAACGACGTTCTTCGAAAGGTAGATGACGTTGCGAGCAACCCCTTCCACGGTCCGCTCGACGAGCCGTGCATAGCGCGGAGTTGCTGGAGAGCCAAACAATCGGGTACCGCGCTCAATGGCCGGCGAAAGTGCGGATTCGTGCGCGGTAACGATCTCAAAGCGCACGACCCCCATTCCGAGCAGGATCACGTCCCCGTGATGCAGCCGCTCTGGCTCGGTGATGCGCACGAAAACACCGTTGACCGAGCCTAAATCGGTTACCCAGAAGCTCCCGTTTTTCCATGAGATTCTGGCGTGGCGCGGACACGCATAACCATCCGACGCGATGCGCACGTCGCCCGCCTCACGTCCCACATCGATTTGGCCCGCACTGATCGGATACTCTTGGCCGGTACTCCCGTCTTGAGCAATGACGACCAGTTTGGCCCGAGGTGGCGCGCTGTTGGCCAGGCCTGGCAGGGAGCCATCGCGCAACGGAGCTCCGCAGGCTTGACAGAAGGCGGCGCTCGGCCCGGAAGTGGCTCCGCACCGCCAACAACGTTGCTCGCCCGAGGTTTCCCCGAGCG
>CAZNZA010000002.1:99470-111876 GCA_964577325.1 uncultured Polyangiaceae bacterium | reverse complement strand
TACTGGGCTCTCGAATGCTGCGCTCTTGCATGCTCCAGTCTTGGGTACTACCGCGTTCTTGCATGTTGCTGCGCGGTCCGGTCACGTACGGAGAGCCAGGCGGGAGGCTGCCGGCAGGATCCGGACCGGGCGGCGGACGGGTGGGGCCGTGCGTGGGGCTGACCGTCGTCGCGGACAAAGAGGCGTCGTCACTTCCGGGCGCAGTCGAAGCTGCCTGACCGACGGGATGCATGGGGGCACCCTGCAACGCGCTCGGGCGCCTATCTTGGCCTTCATGCCCCTTGTCGGGTCGTGGAAACTCGCCAGCCGTTTGCGTGTGGTTGGCTGCTGACTGCCCGTTGGGCTTGGTGAGCGTGGTCCCGCACATCGAACAGTAGCGGAGGTGCGCAGCGTTCTCCGCACCGCAGCGGGAACAGGTCTTCTTGGTGCTAGACATGGTGAATGGTTGAGTCAGAGGACAGATGCCGGTGGATCAGCAGCGCCGGACCGCCTTGACCGGCGGCCCGCAGTCTACACACCTGGTCGAGGCTGTGGGTAGGGCGTTGAGGCGAAACAAACGGCCAAAGCGGCAAAAGCGTTCACCGCTAGGGCGCGATGGGGTGAGAGTGTCGGTGGAGGTCGGTTCGGGGAGCGGTCGAGGGGATGGTGAGGCAGTGTGGTAGTCTCGTCCCATCCTGCCGGTCGCCCGAGTTATGGACCCGCCGCTACCGTTGTGGTTATGTGCACTTGACTCGCCGCAGAGCCTTTGTCTAAAGGCAGCCAAGTTTTCTTGCGGAGTGTCGGCAACATGGAAATTTACCTCGATAGACGCGCCACGCGTCAGATACGCGTAGCGGCTCAGGAAGCAGTCGAGGAAGGCGATCTGGACTCGCTTCGCGATGAGATCATCGAAGCGTTTGGCGAAGACCAAGTTGAAGAGATCGAGCGTCGTCTCGACAGCGCCGATTTCTACGAACACCTAGGGGACGTGCTCGACGAATGGAGCGGTGATGACATCGACGAGCTCATCGAGTTGCTGGAGACACAGCTGTCGGAGTTGGGCCTCGACCTGAAGTTTGAGGTCAAGGACGAAGACGAGGACGAGGAGGAGGACGAAGAGGAGGACGATGAGCCCGAAGACTTCGACGATGAGCCCCTTCTCGACGAAGACGAGGACTGACGTTCTCTCTGTTCTGTGACCTGGGCGCCGCGTGACCACACCCTACGGCGCATCGTCGGGCACGCGCAAAAGAGGTTCGAGGACCTGGTCCAACAACGGCTGGGCCTTGTTTCGTTGATGCAAGACATAGCTCCGGCAGGTTTGCGTCAGCTGATGCCGTGGGCAGACGAAGCCCAAGCAGGAGGCATAGCGCGAGTCCGGATGGTGAGTGCCCAGAGCGCTCGCAGCCGCACATGCCTGCTGCACGTCTGCGTGTTCCTTGGCTAGTAGCGCTGCTGCCCAGACGGCATCGTCTGCCAAACGACTTTCTTCGTCTACGGAAGCGAGTTGTAGCAACTTGTCGTACGCCCCTTGCCAGTCGTGCTCGAGTAACAGCCTTGCCGATAGGATCCTCGCGACAGCGTATCTACGCGTATAGCTTCCGAACAAAAGCGGCGTTTCCTGATGCGAGAGCATGTACGTCAGCAGTTGCAACGCAGCGGCGCGATCGCCCGCTTCCGCGAGTAGGACGGCCCGGCGGAGCATGGCTTCGTCCCAATATTGCCCTTTCGGATAGGGATAGCGACTCGAGGCTTGCGTGTATAGCTGCAGTGCCCGCGGTCGGTCTCCCCGCTGTTCGGCATTTCGCGCCAGTAGAATGAGCACATATTCGTGTAAGTTCTGATCGCGGATGAGAGGCTGCAGCCGAGTCAGAAGGCGGTTGCGTGCGTCCAACGGAAGGACGGATGTTAAGCGGTTGAGCGCACTTTCGGCGTGCGCCGAGCTTTGAAAGCGCACGACCACCTGCTCTAGCTCGAGGCTTCCTCGATCTGGCTCGGTCTCGAATGCGCGGCGAGCGAGTTCATAGGCGGCGCGGGCTTGGCGTGGACCAGGACTGTCTGCCAACGCCTGGATGATGCTCCAATATCCGTTCTCGTCGCCCGTTTTTCGCAAGAGCGCCGCACGGCGAAACAAGGCCTCCTGCCTATCGGCTTCAGTCTCTGCGACATGCGCCGCGCGCGCCCAATGTTCAGCTGCGGCAGCATAATCCTGCTCCTCGACGGAGTGGCGCGCGAGATCGACATGTCGTTGGTAATGCACAGGCACACGGGGAGCGCACGCAGCTGCTAATATGATGGCCGCAGTCCAAACGCCTGATGCTGCCCTTCGCTTGCTTTCAGCCCGCTGCCTCACGAGCCTCCAAACCTGCAAGAAACCACTCGTAGGCGATCAGTTGACACGACTGAGCGAGGTTGACGGAAGGCTGATCAGCGGCCATGGGAATCCGTATGCGGTGCGCGCACAAGTCCAAATCGGCGCTGGATAGTCCCGTCTTTTCGTTACCGAAAACAACGGCGACGTGCTTGCCCTGGTCGGTGTCGCGCAGAGCGCTTTGCGCGGCCTGGCGCGGAGTGAGCAACCCGCGTTGCCCGCGTCGGGCGGTCGTCGCATACACGCTGCCGGCGCCTCGCAGCGCTTCGGACAACGTCGAGCACACCCGTGCCCGCTCCAACACATCCCAAGCACGGACCGCCATCTTAAAAGCCATTTCCGATTCTGGTACGGCAAGGCGACCTGGGCTGACGAGGCACAAGCGGACGATGCCCATCGTCTTGGCAGCTCGAGCGGCGGCTCCGACATTCTCGGGGTAGTGCGGCTTCACGAGCACGAATTCCGTGGCGTGACAGATAGGAAGAACGAGCAAGTAAGCAGTCTCCGGGAAAGTCGCCTATTTAGCTGATGGGGGCGGCGATGCTATCTTGGAATCGTCGCGTATGCGGAGTAGGCGCAGCGAAAGCCACGATCCGCGCTGCGCGCGTCCGCCCTCGCAGCGTCGCGTGCCGTCGCGCGCAACATGACTCGGGGTGAAAGGTAACCGCCCCCGCGGACGACTCGTTGAGAACTGCCGGAATCGGCTCCCGGGCCTTGGGGATCGATGGTGTCGTTATCCACGTAGTAGGGCAAGTAGCGGTCACTCATCCATTCGGCGGCATTACCCGCCAGATTCAGGACCCCTTGCACGGTGGCTCCTTGCGGATAGGCGGTCACCGGTGCCAGTTCCACCGTCCCATCGGCACCGTTCGAACGAACGAACGCCAAGCGACCATGGTTGGCGGCCTGGGAGTGGTACCGGTTGCCCCAGGGATAGGCGCGCTTGCCCACACCGCCAGCGGCGCGTTCGTATTGAGCTTCGGTTGGCAAATCGCCGCCTGCGAAGTTGCAGTAATCCATGGCATCTGCATGGCGCACGAACGTGGCCGGATAGTTCGGCTGTTCGAAGCGACGTGCTCCTCGATAGAATGGAATGGGTGCGCAACGTCGCGCCTCCACGCACCGTTGATAACGTCCAACGCTCACCTCTGTCGTGTCGAGGGCAAACGCAGACAACTGAACCAGCCTTACCGGTTGCTCGTCGCTGAAGTCGGGACAGTGCTGCGACAAAGGCTCGTCCGCACATTGCGTCAACGCAGCGAGCACCGCTTCCGGCGTCGAACCCATCGCAAACGCACCTGCCCTGAAGTGCACGTGCGGGGCGGGGGGCACCGCCAACGGCAGCCAGCTGGCCCAGCGGCGAGGAGGTTCCTGTTGTCCCGCCCCGGCCCGCGGCAATGCCGCCATGACACAAGCGCTCAATACCAACGCTACTCCCGCGCACGCACGGTTCATGGCTTGCTACGGACTCGGGTAACTCCTGCGTCGCGACTGGTCGCCGAGGTGGCTGCCGGTTTCGCTGCCGAGCGCCGTTCCGCTAGCCAAGCGACGGGCAGAATCTCTTCTTCTTCCACTTGTCCGGCGCCCCGCACCACGCTGATGGTTTCATGGGGGGAGTCGACAGCATGCGTACCTGTTACCGTCGCCATTCCCCAGGCTGCTCCGGCGCCCAACGCGGAGCCCAAAAGCAAACCTGGGGCGAAACGGTTTGGGCGGTGATCCATCTGGTGCAGCGTGTCCGGAAGTGTTGGCAACGCGGTGCGGGCGGAGTTGGTACGCAGAGCGTCCGCCAAGGCCTTTCCGAATACGTCACAATTCCCGTGACGTTGCTTGGGATGCTTGGACAGGGCCCGCAGCAATACTTGGTCAACGGCACCATCGAGACCCAGTGCTGCCGCGACCGGCGGTGGGTTTTCGTTCGCAATCAGCGTCGCCACCGCTACGGCATCGTCGCCGGGAAAGGCCCTTTTTCCAGAGATGGCCTCGTACATGGTCGCGGCCAACGAGAACTGGTCGCTGTGCGGCGAAAAGCGCCCGCTGCGAATGGCTTCCGGGGCGCTATAGGCTGGAGTCCCAAGGATGCTCCCGCCCTGGGTGAGGGTGGAGTCGGGAATGCGTGCGATACCGAAGTCCGCCACCTTTGCTCCTGTCGGCGACAGCATGACGTTTTCAGGTTTCACGTCCCGGTGAACCACCCCCGCTTGGTGTGCGAAGTGCAGTGCGCTGCCCAACTCTCTGGCTAGGCGAGACGCTTGTTCTGGAGTGAGACGATTGCTCGCCAGTCGCTGCTTCAGCGTCAGACCTTGCACGTACTCGAAGACCAGGAAAAGCCCGGCGACGGGGTCTTCGCCCATATCGAACAGCGCGACTAGATGCGGGTGGCTAACGCGCGCAGACGCTCGAGCTTCCTGACGCATACGTTCGATGAGCGGCAACTTCTGCTCGGGGGCGATGTGCAGGTCCGCCCGCAGGTGCTTGACCGCAACATCCCGGTCGAGGACTGGGTCGTGACACAACAGGACACGCCCCATGGCTCCCTTTCCGAGCTCGCGGGAGACACGATAACGACCTATCTGTGGTGGCAGCTGGGGCAAGGGACCGTCGTTCACCGGCAGTGTGTGGGTGTATCCGGCGACCGCCCCGAGCGCCACCGCAGTTCGCGCCGTGGTTGGTCGCCCGGTTCAACGTGGCTCTTTCTCCTTACCAGCGGGTTCTCGACCCGAGTCCGCGGCATCGCCGGCCGTCGGCTCACGCTCCTTTTCGCGGGCTTTGGCTTTGGGATCCGATCGGTTGGGATCGCCATAATCCTCGCGCAATTTGCGGAGCAGCGCGTCACGGAACACGACTTCCTCGTACGTCGGCTGCTCCGGCAGTCTGACGACCAGGCGAACTCCGGCTGACAGCGGCACGATTTCGACAGCGCCGAAGCGGCGCTTGGTCTGACCCAGAGCCTGGTATTCGAACAGCAGGTACGCAGCTTTTTCGTCCCGTTCCGTGACCTCGTAGCGCCTGTCGATCCGCAGGTATCGCAATGCGGTGCTGTAAACCTGGCTCCGGCTGTAGCCGACCTCTTCACTGGCAGCTTCGGCTACAGTCGGACAAAACGTCAGCAGGACCAGACACAGGCACAACAGCGGACGCATGGTCGCACGGTCGTTACGCCTTGTGCTGGAAGCCCGTCAAGTTTTCGGCGAGGAGCCCTTCAAACGCTGTTGTGAGTCGAGGGCTTCGCTCGTGGCGGCAGTTGCCGTCATGTCTGCGCTATTCGCCTCAACTTCGAGCGCGCTCTCGTCAGCCTCGAGCGTTTGCCTGATGGTGGTGTGCGAGAGCAGCGCTCCGACCAGTGCGCTTCCCAAAAGAACCACGGTTTGCCCGACATACAACATGAAGACCAATACGCTACCTTCAGCAAGCAGGGTGGCTTCTGGGACGAACAAACTGAGGGCCGCATACACGGAGAACTGAAATTGCCCAAAGAACCCGGGCACATTGGGAACCATGATACCCAATGCCAAAAACCCGGTGATCACGCAGCACTGCGCGAAGTCCAAGTCCGTCAACCCGCATCCGTATGAAAGCAGTAGTGTACTGCCCGCGTTGAGCAGCCAGTACACGGTAGTCCAGAAGACGAAGGGTGCGGTGTAGCGAGGCTGGGGAAGGAAGCGCAAGCCGCTCGACACGCGCTCGACCCGGTCAGCCAACCACGTTCCCAGCGACGGAGAGAACAGCCCCACCACCGCTTCAGTGACACGCCGGGCCCAGTCCCGCGCATAGTAAAAAATTCCCATGACCACGAACCCTGCAGCAAACACGAACAGGGCGGTGACGGTGGCGTTGGGAACCACGCGCGGGGAAACGTTGAGCAGCCCGATGCGCTCCGGGAGGGGGTCGAGCTGGCGAGACCCCGCCAGGCCAATCAGGAGAATCACGCTCAGGAGCAAGCCATCGATGATGCGTTCCGCGGCGACCGTACCCGTTGCGCTCCAACCAGAGAGTTTACCCTTTTCGCGTACCAACGCAGGGCGAACGAATTCCCCCGCGCGCACTGGCAAGATTAGAATGGCCGCAAAACCGACGAAGGAGGTGTACAGCAGCTTCTTGGTGGGTACGACGTGGATCGGATCGAGCAGGAACTTCCAGCGCCATGCACGTAGCACGTTAACTACTGTCCATGCACCAATGTACGCCAACAGCGTCCACCACTCGAAACGAGCGAGAGCGTGCTTTGCAGGCAAGAAAGGTAACGCGCCCGCGCGCAGTAACCATACGAAAACCACCGCCACGACCAGTGAGACCAGGACTTTGACCCGGTGGGCGTTGATCCATGAAATGAGCGTTCCGGTCACGGTTGCGTCGTACCTTCCAGGATTCGAAGTGGTCCGCTGCGAAACAATTGCTCGAGCTCTTCCTGACCGTACTCTTTTGAGATCCAATCCATGGCAGCGCGCAGCTCAGCTATGTCCTTGGGCCGATGCGCGTCACTGCAAGCTGCGGCATACATGCCTTGTTCGAGCAACTGCCTGGCAACTCGACGCGGCGTGCGGCCATACTTCCCAGTAAGGGCGGCCGCATCGAGTAGGGCAACAGCGCCGGCGTCGAGCATCCGCTCCAAAGTTTCGGGATGCTTCCAAATCGTTTGGTAGCGTTCGGGATGCGCAATGACCGGCGTCATGCCGTTGCGTCGCAGCTGCGCAAACAGGCGGTCGAGGCGGGGAGGGAGGTCCATCGCGTAAAACTCCAAAAGGGCTGCGCGCTGACCGGGGTATGGCACGCCTTGCCCGTTCTGAAGTCGCTGGTAAACGACATCGTCGAAGTAGTGTTCGGCGCTCACAGACAAAGTGAGGTCTGACGTGGCGGCACATTGCGCCTCGAATGCCGCCAAGATATCGGCGCGTGAGTTGTCGAAAAGGCCCGGGCGCATGTGCGGAGTGGCCACCACGTGGGAAAAGCCCAGGTCGCGGAGGCCGCTCAGGATGTCGCGGCCGGCTTCCGGCGATGAGGCACCGTCATCCAGCCCGTACAGCCAGTGGCAGTGAAGATCAATGAAGCCGGACATGGTCGAGCACACTAAAACAGCTATACGGATTCTGGTAGGGTCAGCTGTGGTTGGTGTATCTGAAACCGGAGGTAAGGCAGGTCTGCAGCACCTGTTTGCGCGCCGAGTCTTGGTTTGTGCGGGACCCGGTGGCGTTGGAAAGACCAGTGTCGCTGCAGCGCTTAGCGTCGCAGCGGCACGGGCGGGCAAAGATGTCATCGTGCTCACCATAGATCCAGCTCGTCGACTCGCCGACAGCATGGGAGTTGATCGCGAATCGGTGGCGCGCCAGCACGTGGAGCCGGCCAAGCTGCGCGAACTTGGGGTAACGGCAGGTGGGTTGAGCGTGATGATGCTCGACGCGGGCCGTACCTTGCGAGAGATGATCGCCAAGCTCGCTCCAGACTTGGAGAGCGCGCAGCGCATTACGGAGCACCCGCTTTTCAACTACCTAGCCAACTATTTGGCGGGAGCTAACGAGTATATGGCTATGGAGAAGCTCCTGTCCGTGCTGGAGGAGGAGCAATTCGACCTCTTGATTCTGGACACGCCTCCCAGCCGCCACGCATTGGATTTTCTCGACGCCCCGGGCCGCCTCACGGATGCCATCGACGGACCCATTACCAAGGCATTCGCCAAGGCAGTCAGACAAGGCAGCCGTCTCAGCCTGGATTGGGTGGCCAAAGGTGCCGCGATCGTCTTGAAGTCGATCGGTAAACTCACGGGAGCGGAGTTCCTGCAGCAGCTCGCGACGCTCATCGCAGAATTGAATAGCGTGTTTGGCGGGTTTACGGAGCGAGCGCGCACGGTGGCCAAAGCGTTCCGCGACCCATCTTTCGGTTATGTCCTCGTGACGCGACCCGTTGCGGCCGCCCTCGAGGACGCCTGCTTGTTCGGTTCCGCCTTAGAGGAGCGGGAGGTGGCCATCGATGCAGTAGTCGTGAACCATCTGCATGTTGCACCGGCAGACTGGAGCGCAGCGACACAAGCCGCGCTCGCGGCTGCGGCGGGACCCGTACTTGCTGGAAAAATTGAGGATGCGGTGCGCCTGGTGCGCCGGCGCGCGCAACGGGAGCTTCAGGAACTGTCGGTCCTCAACGACGTCCCCTCTTTGAGCCGGGTGCGGCAGATCCGTCTTCCTGCCGTGGCAGGTGGCGTTTCGAATCTGCATCAGTTGACGCAGCTTGCAGAGCTCATGGCGCCCGAAGCATGATGGCGCCCACTAGCCGGAACCGGCTGCTCACCCTTCGGGCGAAGCACGGCGACGGCGTGCGCGATACCTCACCCTTATCGGCACGGCTTCGAAACCGAACGCCGCGCGTAGCTGATTGATGACGAAGCGCTTGTAAGCCTCGTCCAGCGAGTCCGGGGCGTTGCACATGGCGATGAAGAGCGGCGGCTTCGTTTGGGCCTGCGTCACATAGTACAGGCGCGGCGCCTTGCCTCCACGGGTAGGGGGCGCCCTACGCTCCAACACTTCCTCGAAGAAGCGGTTGAGCTCGGATGTACCAATGCGGCGTGTAAACTGCTCGTAAGTCTGATCGATGCGATTCACCAAGGCTTTCAGTCCGCGCGCCTTGACCGCGCTCAGACGCACGATGGGGATCCAAGGGGCGAAGTGCAGGGTCTGGCGCGCGTGCTCGAAAGCCGCGGCTTCCTCCGACTTGGTCAACAAGTCCATCTTGTTCAGTCCCACGATGACCGCGCGCCCGCGCTCCGTCGCAAGCGCGAGCAAGCGCGTATCCTGGTCGGCGATGGGTTGAGTGCCATCGCACATCAACACCACGATGTCCGAGCGCTCGATACAACGGATGGAACGCATCACGCTCGCCGATTCCACGGCTTCGTTGATCTTGGTGCGACGGCGCACCCCGGCGGTATCGATGAAGCGGTAGCGCTTGCCCTCGTACACCACGTCTGCATCGATGGGATCTCGCGTGGTTCCGGGACGGTCATCGACCAGCGATCGTTCGCTGCCACTCAAGCGATTCAGCAGCGAGGACTTGCCGGCGTTGGGACGTCCAATGAGCGCTATGCGCGGTATGTCGTCCGTTGCAACGTCTTCTTCCGGCGCCAGAGGCGGCAGCTGTTCTAGCAGTGCCGCCTCGAGCTCGGCCATGTGGCGACCATGCAACGCAGAGCCGGCGATGAGTTGACCCAGTCCCAGGCGGTGCAGCTCGATAGCTTCCAGCTCGACGCTGGGGTTATCGGCTCGATTGGCGAAGTAAACCACTGGCTTCAGGGACTGACGCAGTAGCTGCACGGCGTGGCGATCGGCTTCCGTGGGGGGACTTTGGGCGTCCAGAATGCACAGAATGACGTCGGCCTGTTCCACGGCCGCGTGCACGTGCCGAGCAATCCCCTGATGCATCGGGTCATCGTCGTTGGGGTCGAAGCCACCCGTATCCACGATCGTTACCTCGCGCCCTTGCAGTAGCGTGTCGGCGTAGTGACGATCGCGGGTGACCCCCGGAGTGTCGTGGACGATGGCGAGCTTCTGGCCCGCCAAGCGATTGAACAAAGTGCTTTTGCCGACGTTGGGCCGTCCCACGATGGCGATCATGGGCTTCACTTGGGTCTCCTTGCCGCACGCTTCTTCGAGGCGCGCTTCACTTGTCGCTGCCCCTGAGTAGCGGTCTTGGCAGGACGCGCCACGGGTTTTGCAGGAGTAGGAACCGCGCCCTTGATAGGCTTCGGAGAGCGCTGAGCGGAGCGTACGCTGCGCGTGGGTGGACGTTTGGCAGCGCTCTTGGTGGGAGTTCGGCGGGGGCCGCGGTTTGGTAGGGCGGGCAGCAGGTTGGACAACTGCTTGCCTTGAGTGTGCTCGTAACCGAGCTCTTGAAGTTGTCGCGGGACGTCCTTCCAGCGCTCAGTCACTCGAATGAACAGCTCGAGGTGCAGTTTCTGGCCTAGCAACTCTTCGAGCTGCAGCCGCGCTCGGGTGCCTATCGTCTTGATCTGCTCGCCCTTGTGCCCGATCAGGATCGCCCGCTGTCCCTCTTTTTCGACGTGAATCGTGGCTTGGATGACCACCAGACTCTTGCGTTCTTCGAAGCGGTCGATGGTCACGGCCACAGCATGCGGCACTTCACGTCGGGTGAGCTGCATGATCTGTTCGCGAATGGATTCTCTCGCGAAGAACGTGGTGGGCTTATCCGTCAGTGTGTCGGGTGAATAATGCGCTTCGGCAACCGGCAACAACGTCACGAGGGTATCGAGAACTTCTTTGACCCCATCGCCTTTGGCCACCGCGGTAGGGACGATGGAATGGAAGGGAAAGGCTTCCTGAAACGCAGACATCAAGGGAAGCAAGCGACCTTTGTCGCGGACCAGGTCGACCTTGTTCAGCATCAAGACGCAGGGGATCTCGTGCGACAGAGCCTTGAGCAGCGCGCGGTCATCCGGATGCAAAAGGTCCTGTTCCGCGTGGCGCTTCGACCCCGGCCGCACGAGGCGACTCACGTCAGATACAAATAAAACGACGTCGTGACTACGCGCGGACTCGAGGGCAATGGCGTTCATGCGGCGCCCAAGTTCCGTCTTCGGCCGGTGCAATCCCGGCGTGTCGGTAAAGGCGATCTGGACATCCCCCAAGTTCAACACTCCGAGCAGATCGTCGCGCGTCGTCTGGGGCAGGGGCGATACGATCGCTAAGCGTTCGCCTAGGGACTGATTGAGGAAGGTCGACTTACCGACGTTCGTGCGGCCGACGATGGCTACCGTACCGTAGCGTGTGGGGACGTCGTTCATAGCGCTGAGCTTGGACGGAGGGAGGGCGGGCCGAGCGGCCACGATCGCGCACAATCAAATCGAAGGAAGAGGCGGAGAGTAGGCAAAGCGATTGTGACTTTCGATGGCGGGGTCTAAAAAGGCGACCCAGACGATTTCGCTCAAACCGCAGCTGCCGTTCGGCAGTCGAAGGCCAAGTCCGGTCAGTCGCGGCAAAGCGAGCCGAAACGAGAACCGATGGAATCTGCGTCTAAGGCTGCAGGGGTCGCACCCGATACTGAAAAACAACCAGCGCGGCAAGCCCCGTCTCAGCAGCCAAGCCTCTCGTCGCCGGCTTTGGCCGCTCCGCGCTCGCGCCTTTGGCGCCCCAAGCTGTGGTGCAGCATCGGTGCCGGCCTTGGCCTGTTGAGCCTCGTGCTGCCGCTCACTGCAGCCGGTCTGTGGGACCCGATCGAGATTGACACGGCCGACCAAGCTCGACGAGCCGCCATTCACCTGTTCGGAGCGGACCACTTGCGAGTGGAGGGCGCTCCAGAGGCTATTCCGACGGTGGAAGAAGTCGGCCGCGGCGAGCTCCCGGTGCTATCGATGGCGCTCGGCTTGAGCATTTTTGGAGCCCACGCTTGGGCTGCACGGTTGCCCCTGATGCTGTGGACGCTGCTGGGAGCGTTGGCGTTGTATTGGGCCGTCGCGCGCTTGGAGAGTCGGCGCGCAGCGCTGCTCAGCGTGGCGGTGTACGTGACATCGCCGCTGGTCTTTACTCAGGCGCGAACAGCGATCGGGGAGGCCGTGACGATGTCGGCGCTCGCGCTGGCATTTTCCGGGTTGATGCTCAGTTGGGCGCGGCTGGATGCATCGGGCCGTGAGCGCTGGCTTGGCTTCGGGGTGGGGTGCTTGGGGTTGGGAGCGGGATTTTGGTCGCGGGGTCTGTTGATCGGTGTTGCCGTACCGGCGCTGGCTGCCGGACTGAGCTGGCTACTTCTTCGGCCGTCTCAGCGGCGCCTCGGTTCAGCGTTGGGGGCGAGCGCTTTGGTCATCGGCGCAGCTGCTTTCGTCGGCGGTGTCTGGGCGTTGCACACTGGTGACTCGGAGGCGTACAGTAAACTCGTCGGGGCAACGATCACCGACCCGAAGCAGATGCCCACTCATGACGTGGTCGTCCATTATTTGGGCCATGGTCTGTTTCCATGGAGTGCGTTGTTGCCCTTGTCGGTCGGCGTGCTGACGCGTCCGGTAGCAGGTTCACGTTCCGCCCTGCGGCTAGCTCTGATCCTGGTCACGGCCCTTGCTGT
>CAZNZA010000002.1:95622-99370 GCA_964577325.1 uncultured Polyangiaceae bacterium | reverse complement strand
GCTTTCTGGTGGTGACCGGCAAAGCGTTCTCCTGGGTCGTGAGTCTCTTCGCCCGAGGCTGGGACTTTGCCCTAGGCTGGACGCGCGTGCCGCGCGGAGTCGTGTTGGGCGGTGCCATGCTCGCCGCTTCAGGGTTGCTCAGCTTTGGCTACTATCCTGCGTTGGCTGGGCAGTTGTCCCCCGCCAGCGTCTACCAGGAGTATCAGCGCAGAGCTCAACCCGGTGAACCGCTGGCCGTGTTGGGCGGTGGTGCCGTAAAGGGATCCGTGTTCTACGCGGGCGCAGCGGTGAAGAACTTCACGGCGGTAGACACATCCATCAAATGGCTGCGGCAAGAACCGGGTGAACAGCGGTGGCTCATTCTCAAGGCGCCGGACCTCCCCCAGGCGAACTCTCTGTTCCGCGCCCGGTCCGCGACGCAAAATCTACCCGTGGTGAGTGCCGAGTCGAGCGAGATTCTGCTGGCCTCGAATCGCCTCCCCGAAGGCGAAAGGAATGCCAATCCCCTCGAAGAGATCGTGCGCAGTGAGGCTCCCGCATTGCGGCACAAGCCGCTCGCGCGCTGGGGGCAAGAGCTGGAACTCGCCGGCTGGGAGATCCGCAATGAGCAGGGCAAGGCCACCGATACCTTGCGCGCCGGTGGCACGTACCACTTCGTGACCGCTTACCGGGTGAAGAAGAGAATCAACTCGAACTGGGAAAGCTTCATCCACATAGATGGCGATGGCAAAAGGATCAACGGCGACCACAAATTGCTTCAGGAACAGTACCCGCTTCGCTACTGGCTGCCGGGTGACGTGATCGTCGACCAGCATGAGTTCAAGGTAGAACCCAACTTCAGCAGTGGAGAGTACACGGTGTACTTCGGGCTCTTCTCCGGCAAGAAGCGCTATGCGTTGACGGCGGGGGATCAGAAAGACAACCGCTTGCAGGCCGGCGTCGTGCACGTGGTGCGCTGAAACTGTCGGCAGAGCAGCGTTGCCCTGCCTGCCGGGGCAACGCGCGCAGCGCCACTCAGGGCTGAATGTTTGTCGTCGCGCTGGGCTGCGGGATGTCCAGCGACGGCGCGGGTAGCGTCTGGGGAGGCGGGCCCGGGGGTGCCTGATTCAGCACGGTGTCCTTCAGCATCGGGTCCGTCAGCATCGGGTCCTTCAGCATCGCGTCGCGGGCGAACACTTCCGTTTCACCGCTTTGAGCCCAGGTCTTCAGCGTTTGCTGAGCGCGCGCGCGGTACGAGGGCACTGAGGACAACCCCTGCAGGTCGAGCAAAGCGCGCTTGATTTCCCCCGTCCTCAAGCGGCACGTGGCGCTGTACCACTTTGCTTGGTGACCAAGTTCGTTGTTGGCTTGGTGGGCGGAAACGGAGTCGAAGCGCGGCAATGCCTGCGCGCAGCCCTGCACCGCCTGAGTCGCCAGAGCGGCGTAAAGTTCGGCGGTGGCGGCGGTGCGGCCGCCGCTGGCCACGATTTCATCGAACAATGATCTGGCGCGCTCCAGGTCCCGGCTCTGGTAGGCTGCCATGGCGACCCGGAACGCTTCGTCCTCGGCACGGCGAATCGCTTCGTCAGCCGTGGCTCCTTCCCCCGGCACTGGCGAGACTCCAGGACTTTGGTCGGCTGCTCGAGATACTTCGGGCGCTCGAGCTCGTTCGGGGGTGGGGTCCGGAGCTACTTCAACCGTTGTGGACTCCTCGTGGCCCTGGTCCTCCGCTGCCTCCTCCTGATCCAACGGAACGACCACCTGATCCATCGGTTTGCCCGGAGTTCCCCGTTCAGTGACTTGTATGGAAGCGTGGGAGCCGGGCTTGGGCCGCAGCAAGAGGAGACTGGAGCCGATCATCAGCATCAAAAGTGCTGCCATCGCGAGCTGCGGTCGCATCGCGTACCCGGTGGCAATGGTCCACCATCGCTCCGCCCGTTGGGTCCACGGCAACCCCTGACGCGCAGCGAGTTCGGCTGCCAAGACCCGGCGTTCGAAACCATCCGGTGCCGCGACCAGAGCTAGCGCCCCTCCTTCGCGGGTTACGCGCAGTTGCGCTAGGTCGGCTCGGCAACGTTGGCAATGATCGGTGTGGCGAACCGCAGCGGCGCGGGTGAGCTCATCGAGTTCATCGTACAGGAGGTCCAACAGGACGCGGTCGAACTTTTCACAGTCCATATCTACTTCAGTTCTCGCGCGTGTTCTTCGTATTGGGTAAGCGCGGATTGCAAACGTTCGAGCGCGTATCGCATCCGGCTTTTCACGGTGTTTTCGCCGGCGTCGGTGATGTCGGCGATCTCCTTGAAGGGCAGACACCCGACCTCTCGCAACAAAAAGACTTCTCTCTGTTCCTCAGGTAGTTCGTCCACAGCGCTTGCAATGGCCGAAGCCATGCGCCCCGTGGCCGCTGAACGTTCGACGCTCGAGCGAGGGTGCGGATCTGCAATCGAGTCTCCAATAGTGCGACCCGTTTGGTCGCCGGGCGGAGGCTGTTCCAAAGACGGGTGTCGCCGCAGACGCTGCTTGCGCTGGTGGTCAATGCACAGGTTGCGGGCAATCGCGTACAACCACGTGGAGAAACGGGCCTCGTGTTTGAAGCTGCTCGAATTCTGGACGATCTTCAAGAACGTCTCCTGGGCGAGTTCTTCTGCGGTGGACGGATTCTTGACCAGGCGCAAGATGAAGTTGTAAACCCGCTGGTTGTGACGGCGCACGAGCCAAGCAAAAGCGTCACGGTCGCCGCGCTGGTAGCGGATCATGAGCAACTCGTCGGTTACCGAGATAGTTTCCAGTTCGGAAGCGTGCGGACGGTGGCGCCGTTCGCCTACCGCACGGCGGTCGCCCGCGATTGAACTAGTCGGGTCTTTAGCGGACAACGCAACGTCCTCCCCCCGGCGCATACACGCCAACAGTGAACACCGAGCAGCTCGTAAGCGGTCCAAAACATCCCCGGTATGCCCGTCCGTCTGGAACGGCGAGACCCTCTACCTCCGGAGTGGTCTGCGCCGGGTGGGACGGGAGCCGTGAAAGGTGGCGTCGACGGGTTGTGATGCAGGTGCCCATATTCGGCTTTCCGGCGCTGGAGTCGACGCAGGTCCTCACTTCGTTCAGACCGCACACCATACCCGAGCTGTCCAGAGTTTAAACCCCCTCACACGCAATTTCGCCAAACACGCGGGGGGCGCACATCCTTCGTGCTCGCTCACGGCAGCCCGCCGGAGAACTTCTGACGGCTCTCAGCCGGAGCCCGTCGAAGGGTTCGCTACACCCCGCGGGAGAATCGAATAGCAGCGCAATCGGCAGTTCCGAGTTGCCAAAGGTGGGCCTGCTGATCAATCTTTTCTGCAGTTTACGGGACGTGAGGGTTATGGTGCTCCTGCATTTTACCCCATCGAGTCAACGAGGCACTGAATGAAACTGCGCGAGGCACTTGAAGTACACGACGACAGTAGACAGCGCGGAGGGTTCTTTACCTCCGCCTCGACTTTGGTTTGGGCTTTTTCGCGCTTGTCCAGCGCGCTCGCCGTGGGCGTGGCTGTCGTGTGTGCTTGTTTGCTGAGCACCCACATCAGTTTCGCACAGGGCTCTCCGGCTGCTACGTCCGATGTAACCGCCGCTCCCAACGTCGCCGTTACGTCAGCAACCTCGCAAGACGCTAACTCATCACCCGCCGCGCGTGGTGGGGCTGCTGCGACTAGCCAGACCAACGCGAAAGGTTCGACAGCGACTGGTTCGACAGCGACTGGTTCGACAGCGACTGGGTCAGCAG
>CAZNZA010000002.1:75576-95522 GCA_964577325.1 uncultured Polyangiaceae bacterium | reverse complement strand
GGTTCGACAGCGACTGGTTCGACAGCGACTGGTTCGACAGCGACTGGGTCAGCAGGGGCAGCAGCCGACGCTGCCGCTTCGGCAAGCGAAGCCACTTCACCTCAAGGTCAACCGCCTTCTGGAGGTTCAGGGACTACGACGCCAGCTCCCAAAGCGCAGGCCTCCGCGGCTGCGCCAGGGCCGGGCGAGGCTGACGCCACAACCTACATGGTACGGCTTCGGGATCTGGAGTCGCGCGTGGACGAACTCAAAGAGCAGATTCGACGTAGCCACACGCGCCTGAGCCTACTGAGCGATACGATTTTGGCGGGAGGGGTTGGCGGCGCTGACGCGGAGATAGTCTTTCGTAACGAGATGTCGAACGCTTTCCGCGTTGTCAGCGTGCTTTTCGTGCTGGATGGAGCGGTGCTGAAGAAGGAGCAGGATGACGGCGGGGAACTTGCGGCGAAGCGTTCGATTCCAGTGCTCAACGGGCCAATTTCGCCTGGCGATCACACGTTGCAAGTAGTGGTGGTGTTTCAAGGCCATGGCTATGGCGTCTTTTCGTACCTGCGCGCCCACAAGTATACCACCAAGCACACCCATTCCTTTACGGTCTCCGAGGGCAAAGCCGTGCGCATCGAAGCTACGGCCTACGAAAAGGGCGGGGTGACGACGCCCATCGACGAACGTCCTAACGTGCGCTTCACCGAGAAGGTTACTGGTAACGTCACCGGTTCGCTCGGCGGAGCAGAGTAAATGGCGCTCCCGATGTCCCGCGCAGTCTGGTGGGCTACGGCTGCAGGATTGATGTGGTCAGCGCCCAGTTTTGCACTGGACGAAGCGGAGGCATTGGAGCGAGCCGAGGTGGCCGTTCGTGAGGCTGAGGCGGAACTCGGCGCCATCGCGACGTTGAAGCGAACCGACAGGCCGGCGACCCCGGAGCAACGCATTGCCGCGGGGGAGGTATTCTTGCGCCAGGGCGACTTCAAACGGGCCACGGCGACCTTCAGTCAAGTGATCGAGTTGTTCCGCCAGCAAAAGGCGACGGAAAGCGCGCACGCCGATGCGTTGTACCTTCTGGCAGAATCGTACTTCCGCGACGATCAGCTGTTGGCAGCGCGGCGCCAGTACCGAGCACTGGCGGAGTTGACTGAACGGCCCGCATACAGCCCTTATGCTGGGCGGGCGCTGGGGCGTTTGGTCGACGTGGCGCTGCGCACGGAGCGGTTGGACGGCTTGGACTTCGTGTTCGAACGCATCGCCCGTCTACCGGCGGATGATGCGATAGGTTCATTGCCTTATGCCACCGGGAAAGCCTACTTCGCACGCCAGGAGTACCAAAAGGCACTCACTGCTTTGGCCCGAGTTGCCGACGGTACTGCGTTTGCTCCACAAGCCGGGTATCTTGCCGGCGTCATCTATACCCGGCAGGCGCTAGAGGGCGCTGCCGCGGAAGTCAACGCCGAGCAAGCCGCTCAGGTGCCGGCGCTTTCTCGAAAATTCGCCCGCGCCGTTCTACAGTTTCAGAAGGTGACGCGCATCGAGGCGAAAACTCCAAGCGAGCAGCACGTCGTCGATCTTGCCTGGATGGCCCTTGGACGTCTGTTTTACGAGACCGATAACCTGCTCGACGCCGCGGACGCGTACAACCATGTGGGTCGACCGTCTCCAGAGTTCGCTACTGTCCTGTTCGAATTGGCGTGGGTTTACGTTCGAATGGGGGATCATAGGCGTGCGGAGCAAGCCTTGGAGCTGCTAGCCATCGTATCCCCGGAAACGTTGTCGTTTGCCGAAGGTTCGCTGCTTCGCGCAGACCTGATGTTACGCTCGAGAGACTTTGACGGAGCGCTAGAGGTGTACCAGAGTGTCAAGAGTCGCTTTGAGCCGGTGCGTAGCGATCTGGATGCGTTCTTGAATAGCACGACCGATCCGGCCGTTTACTACGATCGGCTGGTCGAGGATCGCGTTGGTGTGCGTATGGAGAGCGAAGTGCCGCCCGTCGTCATGGACTGGGTGCGTGAGGAGTCTGAAGATCAGCGCGTCTTTGCGCTCATCGACGGCGTCACCCGAGCGCGAGAGCTCGTTCGCGAGTCCCGCAGTCTGGTTCGCAAGATGGATGCCGTGCTCACGTCTTCTACGCGCGCCAAGGCGTTTCCGGACCTGAAGCTGAGACTTCAACATGCGCTGGGGGTCGTCAATCAGCTCGCGTTAGCCAAGCGCACGCTTGCGTTGGCCTTGGACGAATCCAATCGTTCGGCGTTCAGTGGACCGCTTTCTACAGCGAGGCAGCAGCGGCGAGCGATGATGGACCGTCTACGCTGGCTGCCCGCTACGCCCGGTGACTTCGCGCGTCGTGAAACGGTGGGACAACAGGCTTGGAATCAGGTCTCTCAGGAATTGCAGCAACTTGCGCTCGAAACAGACAAGTTGCAGGCGATCGTCAATGGTTTGCGCCGTGTCTTGCGCGACGCGGACCGTTACGGGGTGGCACGCTCGCCGGAGGGTCGCGCGCGTTTCGAAGCCGAAATTGAGGCTAATGAAAGGCAAATCGAGGTGTATCACCGCCGCCTCACCGAGTACCGGGAGCTGATTGAGCGGGGCCGTATACAAATCGGTTTTGGCGATAGCCGGTACCTGGAAGATCGCCGGGTGCGAGCGGCTTTCGAAGAGTCGTTCCGAACGGAAATGAACCTGTTGGTCCAGGGGGGCGGCGACGCAGCAAGCACGGCGTTCGCCAAGGACGCTGCACCGTTGCTGCAGCGCGCTTCCGCAGTCGAGGCCAAGCTGAAGACGCTGATTGACAGCTACGAACAGCAAGTCGCCGAGGAGGCAACACGACTCGCTGACGAGGTCCAACGAGAAGCTCAGCAATTGGAAACGCACGCGGACCAACTCGACGCGCTGGATCAACACGCGCGGTTGCTCGTGGGCGAAGTGGCCATGCGGAACTTCGGGCTGGTGCGGGAGCGCCTTCAGAGTATCGTGTTGCGTGCCGACGTCGGCGTCGTGCAGCAAGCCTGGGAGGTGCGTGAATCGCACCGGGAACGCGTCCGGAATCTGCAGCGCACGCGGGCCACGGAAGAACAGCGGCTCAACGATGAAATGGAAGAAGTGTTGCACTCCGGAGCGGACGACCAATGAAGCCCAGGACCCCTTGTACCTTGCGCCGGACGCCTCTTGTAATCGTGGCGTTGGTACTGAGCAACGCCGCTGCCTCTGCGGCTCCGAAAGCTCCACTTGAACCGCCGACGTCTGCCGAGCTCGAGGCCTTTCGCACGCTTGCAGAAGAAGCCAGCGTCTTCGAGCGCACAGCGACGGACTACCACAAGACGCTGACACTCATCATCAAGCACCACTACGAGGAGCGACGGCGGCGCGTGGTATCGGGCCTGCAGTCTCAGATCGACGTCGAGCAGGAGAAGGTAGAGCAATCGCGGGACGAAGCCATTCGGCGTTTGGAGGACTTCATTCGACGCTACAGCGGAGCGAATGCTCATCCTGAAGCGACGCCCGACGTCATGTTTCGATTGGCGGCGCTTTACGAGGAAAAGGCGAGGGAGGATTTCGAAGGGGATCTGTCGCAAACGTTGCAGCCCGCGATGCAGCTGTATCGGCAGATTATCTCGGACTTCCCGCAATACAAGCAGACTGCTGGCGTTCACTATTACTTGGGCCACGCATACTTGGACACTGGGATGCTGGCAGAGGCTCAACAGGCGTGGCGCAGCCTGGTGTGCGCCAACCACTACAGCGTGCTGCCGGATCCGGTCAACGTCGATCAAATTCTTGTTCAGCCGTTACCTCAAGACCACGATGAGAGGTTTTGGGCTGACTGGTACAACAAGCATCCCGTTCCGCTGGACCAAATGACGGCCAGTCAGCGCGAGCGGGCGCGAAACATGATCGGAGTAAGGGAGGAGGAGATTGAGTACATCGACCCTTACGCAGGCTGTGAACCGCTGCCTCAGGAGGTGGAGCCGGGCGAGGAACCGCGCTACGTCGCCGAGGTGTGGTGGCAGCTAGGTAACCATCACTTCGACCAAGTAGACAATGCTGGAGGACCGTACGAATTGAATCGTGCGGCCACCGCCTACGAGCGGTCCATGCAGTTCCGAAAGCCGCCACTGTATGGCGTCGCCATGTACAAGCGGGCTTGGACTTACTTCAAGCAGCAACGCTATGAGACAGCGGTCGAATGGTTCGTGAACCTGTTGTATTACGCTGACGAGCAGGAAGAGAAGACCGGGGATCCCGGGGCGGACTTCCGAGCAGAAGCTTATACGTACATAGCAGGGTCGTTGACGTACTACGATTTCGAAGGTCCACCTGCCAGTGACCCGCTCATTCCGCGCAGCGACGTGCTGGATTTGGAGGGTGATTCGCTGGCCGCGGAGGAGAAGATGGCGGTGGCCATCGAACGAGTGCAGGATCCCGCGCTCATTCCTCAGGACAAGAAGTGGACGGTTGAGATTTACAAGGCGTTGGCGAAAGAATTCGCCGAGATCGCCCAGTATCGCAATGCCATCCGGGTTCTTGAGCTGACTTTGGCGAAGTTCCCTCTGGACCGCGACGCACCCAAGATGCGGAATCAGGTCGCGGAGCTATACGACGAGATCGGAAGGGCAGCGCCCGATGGATCTGCGGTCAAGGAAGAGGCGTCCAACGCAGCTTTGGCAGCACGCACAGGTTTGGCCGCGTACGTCGGTGACACCGAGTGGACGCGGGCCAATCGAGAGGATCCAGAGGCCATTCAACAGGCCGAGCAACTCGTTCGTAGCGGACTGCAACGAGCTGCTGCCGACCACACCAACGCCGCGCGTGCCTACGTCGCCCGCGCGCGCCAGATCAGGGATCCGGAGACGCAGCGCGTCTTGCTCGGCCAAGCGGTGGATGAGTACCGCCTGGCGGCGCAGGGCTGGGCTGCCTACATCGATCAGGATCCCAATTCCGTGGACGCGTACGAGAGCCGGTTTTGGCTGGCTGACGCCCGTTTTTGGAACGTGGTTCTGCAGATCGAGCTCGGCCAAACCCCGACAGTCGAGGAGATACAGAGCGCTCAGCGCGCGGCGCGGGAGGTCCGTGACTCGAACGAGGACGACAAGTTCCTGCAGCCAGCAGCTTTTTACTTGGTGGTCATGGCGGACCGAGTGCTCGAAGCCCGCTACAGGGAGTATGAAGAGAGTGGGGGCGCGGCTGGTTTACAGCGGCGTCAGGAGGTCCCGTTCGAAGGCGAAGGCGACGCGCGGCGCGTAGTCGCCCTACCCGTGCCAGATGAAGTGATGGCCGCCGTAACGGAGCGGGACGAATACAACAAGCGCGTGAACGAGGCTGCCGATCCGCAGAACAATGGTCCGCTTTATCGGTTCCAAGCTGCAGATCTCTTCTTCATCTATGGGCAGTTCGCAGAGGCGGAGGCCAGGTTCTTGCCAATCATGAGCGACAACTGCGGCAAGAACGAGTGGGGCTACAAGGCGTGGGAGAAACTCATCAGCATGAGTAACTTCCAAGGCAACGCCGCTCGAAGCAGGGAACTGGTGGAAGGGCAAAGCTGCGCCTTCGATGCTGAAACTCAGGCGGCAGAGGACGCCATTCGAACGCCGGTGCGACAAGGGGTGGCCTACCTCGACGCGCGTAAGCTTTACGAAGAAGCGGAGGCTATGCCGGATGGGCCGGAGCGCGACAAGAAATGGCGCGCTGCTGCGGCGGCTTACAAGGTGGCGCTGGACGCGGCACCGGAGCGCGACGAGGCGCCTGAAGCGGCTATGAATGGCGCCTACGCCTACAAGCAGGTGGGCGAATACGACAAGGCCATCGAGATGTATGAACTGTTCATCTCGCGCTACGGCAGCGAAGCGAAGCTTACTCAGCTGAGGAACGGCGCGCCAAACGCGACGCCACCCGTCGAGGCGAATCCACAGCAGTACGAGGAGAGGGTGAAGTACTTGAAGATGGCGTACGACGCCCTCGCCAACGCTTACGTGCTCTTCTTCGACTATCCCAAGGCCGCTGATACCTTTGACACCGTTAGCCAAGTCTCTCACTTCTCCAACGACGACCGGCGAGGGGCGGCTCAGCAGGCCGTAAACTTGTACGCGAGTCTGGGAGACACGCGCGGTATGCGCTCGGCCCGGGACCGCTTTGCAAAGCTCGGAGCATCCGCCGAAGAAGTAGCGGAGGCCGACTTCGTAGTGGCCAGCGCTGCACTGAAGGAATGGGACCAGTTCAGCCCCGATAGTGGAGCGAATGCGCAGGCGCGGCAACGTGCCGAGACTGCCATGCGCAATTACTACGAGGCCAACAAGGGAAAACCTGCAGCCCGCAAGTATGCCGTGGAAGCGGCATACTGGGTTGCGAAAATGAAGGTGGCGTCACGCGCAGGCAATCAGGAAAAGACGTGGTGGGATAACACCATCGCGGCGTTCGATGCATACCGCAACGAGGCGCCGAAAGGTACGGACGGCACGAGTACCGCGCTTGGGTCCCGGCAAGCGAACTTCGCAGCGGAGGGCGCATACACCCTGCTCGAAGGGGAGATACGCCGCAACTTCGACTATGAAACGGGGCACCATCGGTTCCGGGGAACGCCCCAGGAAGTATTGGCCGCCTATCAAGGCGCGGCCAAGGAAGCCAAAGTTTGGTTCGACCGCTTGCAGGGGATCATCGATGGCTACGGCTCTCCCGAATGGGGTACCGCTGCAGTTGCCCGACAGGGGTCGCTGTACGACTCCTTACGGACGGGCTTGTACAACACGCGGCCGCCCGACCTCGTGATGTTCGACAAGAAGACGGAAACGATGCTGAGGCGCGCAGAGGAAAGCGATAACCTCGACCTTCAAGAAAAAGCAGACGCCATCCGCGTGCAGGTCGAGACCGCATGGCAGGAAAACCGCGATCGCGAGCTCGAGGGAGCCGACCGGGTCATGGTGGACCGGTACGCTAGAGCTATCACCATGGCACGACGCTACAACGTGTCCAACCCCGCCATCGTTCGGGCGATTCAGCGCCTCGCGTTCTTCACCGATGTCATCGGCGAGGCGAAGCTGAGCAGCTATACACAGACAGTACCCGAGCTCGAATACAGCCCGGGCATGTTCCTCCGAATCCGACCAGGTCTGGTTACTGCTCCTCCCGCGAATGCCCTGCCCGCACCCACTCCCCTAAGAGGGGCAACCCCATGACCCAGTACGCTTCCTACTTCGTTCTGCTGGCGGTCGCGACCACAGCTACCTTTGGCTGCGGCGGTTCGCAAACGGAAGCAGAGGTCCCCGAAGCACGTGTCGCGGGCGCTGCCGGAGAGGGCGGTAGGGGAGAGGGAGCTCCCGGCGCCAGTGCCGATGACGGCCGACCCGATATGAATCCGGCGGCCGTAGCCGCCTACCGTGCGGGACAAGAAGCCTTCAAACGCGGTGACTTGGCTGGAGCGAAAGCGCAGTTTCAAGCGGCCGTACGTGCCGACGCGAATGCCTACGAAGCGCACTTCGCGCTGGGCGCCACCTTGCAGCGTCTGGGAGAGCCATCGGCGGCTATCAGCGCCTACCGCCGGGCGCTCGACATAGCTCCCGCGTACGGCCCTGCCGTAGAGGCCGTCACTCGTTTGTACATCCTTGAAGAGCGGGTGTCCGACGCGGAAGCTCTGCTCAACCAGCTACGAAGCAAGACCAAAGGCGACGCGGCCGTTCTGGCTGCTCTGGCCGAGGTAAAGAGCGTGCAAAAGGATTCTGGGGCGGCCCAGGACTTGGCGCAGCAGGCGTTGAAGGCTAATCCCGACTACAAGCCTGCGATGGTAGCGCTAGCCCGCGACCACTATCGCAACCGACGGCTCGACCTCGCACTGTATGCCTTGACCGCTATCCTCGATGGCTATGGGCCAGAGAATCCGCCGCGAGACAAGGACAACGGAGAGGCGCGGCTGATCCGTGCGCTCATCTACAAGGAGCAGGGTCAGCGCAAGCCCGCCATCGATGAGCTCGCTCGAGTGCTCGAGGTGCGTCCTGACATTGTGGAGGCGAGGCTGAACTTGGCCGTTTTCATGCTGGAGGCGGGCAACTCCAACGAGGCCATCCCCGTCCTCGAAGGCGCTTTAGCCTACGATCCGAACGACGTCTTGGTGCACCTCAATTTGGGGGACGCCTATCGGCTTCAAGGACGACCGGACGAGGCGCTGAAGCAACTCGAATGGGTGACGCGGGCTGCTCCCAAACTCGCCCAGGCCCACTATAACATTGGTCTGGTGTATTTGTTCTCCGCCAATCCGCCCGGCATTACGCCAGCGCAGGCCGTGGACAAGGCCATAGAAGCCTTCGAAACGTACAAAAAGATGCAACCGCGGACGCGAGCGGGGGCCGGTGATGACGCTGATGAGCTATTGGCTCGTGCTCGGAATAAGAAAGCCGTTATGGAGGCCATGAGCGCCCCCTCGCCACAGGGTGCGGACGATGGCTTTGATGAAGAGGGATTTGATGATGACTTCGAGTAGGCAAGAAGGAGCGAGGCTGATGAAAATCTGCCTTGGCGCCCTGGCAATGGTAGCGGGTGCAGGGTTGGTCAACGAGGCCAAGGCCCAAGGCAAGGTCATCACGATCAGTGAGGTCACCATCGTGGGACGCGTTCAGAAGCCGATCGCTGCGGTCGATGTGAGCCGCATTCAGCCAAAGATGACGCTCGCCGAGCTGCGCCAGCCCTTTCTCGACCGCATCGAAAAGGCCATCTACAGGGCACCATTTTGAAGCTTGACGGCGGGTACGGAGCCGAGTTCGCGCCCGCTGAGCGCACATTGGTGTTGCGACGAGAGGTTGGAAGTGAACGCACCAGGACTTGCGCAAAGCGGCGTGCTCGGGCTGGTGTGTGGGGTATGTGCCTACCAAGTCATCCGCGAGCGCTCGCGGCTGGCGCGGTTGCGCGGCCTCTCCGCGTTCCGTCCGTTGGATTGGGGGAGGGCCGCACTACTGTCCGAGAACTCGCCTCCGCGCGCCCAGGATGTGACCTCCGCGGATTTACAGGCGCTGCTCGACGAGTTTGCGGAGGGGTGGACTCGGGCCGCGGAGGGTTCGCGGGCGCGGGTGGCGGCGTGCAATCAAGCCACCGCCGAGTTTCACGCGCTCGTAGGACTGAGCGCGCAAAACCGCCTGCGCTGGCGCATCTGCATCTTGCTCGGAGTGGCTGGGGCCACGGCTTTGGTCGGTACGCCGCTTCTGGCGGGGTTGTCGCTCATCGGCGGCGGAGTGAGCGCTTCTCTCACGTGGCGCCTTGGGCGAATGGCCGATTCCCTCGAACAGAACCTCCGAGCCCAATGGAATGGGCTTATTCGTCGTCTCAAGAGGTCGTTCCCCGTGGAGTGAATTCGGCTCAGCGGGCAACGCGGCATGCAACGGCGCGGGATGTGACAGCGCAGAGCCAATATTTCCCGCCCATCAGACTCCTAGCGCTCGTCGCAGATCCTTCGACAAGGTTAGAGCGCGAGCGTAGGGTGGACGACCGACTTTAAGAAAGTGCTTGGAGAGAGGATATGACGCAACACACTCACCATCCCCAGGGGTCAGCACGACCGGGTCAAATGACTGCGGTCATGCGCGCTGTCGCGCCCACCGGCCCCAAGGTGTTGCGTATCGGAGTCGTTCAGAGTGGGCGCGTCGTCGAAGAACGCATCATCAAGAAACGGCAAACGGTCACGGTCGGGCCCAGCGAGAACAACAACTTCGTCATTTCGGCCAAAGACGTGCCATCAAGCTTCGCGCTCTTCGAAATCGTTGGCGAAGATTACCACCTGAACTTCAAAGACGGGATGACCGGTCGTGTTGCTCTGCCGACAGGGATTTCCGACTTGAACGTGCTCCAGGGGCAAGCGCGTAAGACCAGCAATGGTTATCAGGTCAAGCTCACCGAAGACGCTCGCGGTAAGATCGTGGTCGGCGACAATACCTTCCTTTTCCAGTTCGTCGCCCCCCCTCCGGTTCAGCCGCGGCCGCAGCTACCAGTGTCCGTCACGCGCGGGGCTAGCGGCGTGGATTGGCCGACGACAATGATCGCTGCGTTCTCCTTTTTGGCGCATTTCATGGCGCTCGGGGCTCTCTATTCAGATTGGCTGGACCCGGTCGTGGACTACGACGTGAACGTGAAGAGTCTGGTGGAGTCCGTGCGCAATTTGCCCGCGCCACCACCGATCGAGGACAAAGCTCCGGCGGAGACTGAGGTCAAAGCTGACGAGGCTGCCGAGGAGAAGGCGGAGGCCAAGCCCCAACCCAAACCCCAAGCCAAACCCACACCCGAAGCACCAGCACAGCCGGGCGACGCCAAGCCTCGTATGACGGAGCAGGAGGTCGCGGCCTTGTCCAACGAACTGGATTCGTTCGACATGGGTATTTTGGGCGCGAACACGGGTCGAGCAGCCACCGCCGATGTTCTCGGTTCAGGTGACAACGTTGCCACGAGCGTCATGGACAAAGCCGCCGCCAGCGGAGCGGGAGTGTCGTCTGGCGGTCCCGGCGGATTGAAGTTGGGGCAAGGCGGCGGCGCGATACGTCCCGGCGCAGGCACCTCATTGGCGTCCATCGGCTCCACTGGCAAGTCCACGGGTGAGGGTAGCGGTGCTGCCGTGGCGGTGAAAGGCCCGACCGGCAACGCATCCGTGGGGGGGGCAGCCGTAGCCGGCGGTTCTGTCGGCAACGCCAGCAGTGAGGTCGCCAAAATGCGGGCGGGCTTCCGCGCCTGTTACAACCGGGCATTGGCTACCAATCCAGATGCCTCGGGCAGGATCGATTTACGTATTCGGGTGGGCGCAGGTGGTGAAGTGACGGGCGTGGCCGCTAGCTCCTCAGGGAACCTTCCGCCGAGCGTCGCGGAATGCGTGAAGGGTCGAGCAAGGAGCGCGCGCTTCTCGCCCCCAGAAGGGGGCAGCGCAGTCGTTAGTGTTCCCGTCAGCTTCGTCAAGCAGTGAAACGGGGGCTTTGTCCGCTTATTTCTCCCGTCAAGAAGGTGTTGGCGGGAGTTGACCCTGCTCGCCACTAAGCGTAATCTTTCGCAGTGCTGCGCCGACTTGGTCGTCAGCTCGCTCTCGGAGTAGAAATGCGTCCTTTGGCTCCTCTCGCTCTCTTTCGCACTCGCCCTCGTTCATCCGCAATGCTCGCCATAGTTGGTGCTGCAATTGTCAACATCGGCGTGGCAACCGCACAGGAGGCGCAAAACTCGCCGTCAGTTACGGAGCCAAGTGCAACCGCCGACGGTGCTAGCACCGGTGTAGCTAGTGCAGGCGCCGTTGCGGCCGACATCGAGGCAAAGGACGAACTCACCTTGAGCCCCGCCGAGATGAGTGAACGCAGTGCGCTGGCGCTCGCCGCTATCGATGCTGCACAGACGACCGTTGGTAGGATGGTCGCCGCGGCCAAAGACAACCGTGACGTGGTGAAGGTACTGTGCCTGGACGACAAGAGCAGTCAGGTAGGGGTCGCTTTCCGCACCGCGCAGGATCGACGGGCTTCCTTGAGTGCCGCGATCGAAGCAGGTGTCGAGGAGAGGGCGCGTCATGAGTTTACGCTCCTCATGGTGCTGAAGGAACGAGTGGACATGCTTCTTAGCGAGGCCAACCAGTGTATCGGCGAGGAGACGGGCTTCACGGGAGAAGCCGAGCTCATCGTCGAAGTGGATCCCAATCTTCCAGAAGTTGAACCGGAAGTAGTCACCATCGCGCCGGCAACAGTGATCGAGCCGGCGGAAATAAGTTCCCCTTCCTGAGCTGCGCCCGCCCGAGTTTCGGGAAGTGCCGCGCTAGCCAGGTTTGATTGCGCTCGCGAGTGCTAGGTTGGGGCTTGCGGGGCAGGTGGCCACACCAGCACATGTTGCAGGCAGCGGGACTGTCCCTCTAAAGCTAGAGCTGCCCCTCCCAGTGGGCGCGGCATGGTGTTTTGTTCATGGCTGCAACGCCGGCGTGCAAAGGGAGTTGCGTTTCCAGGGGGAATGAGTTCTTCTGTGGCGGTTCCGGTAGCAAATTGTGAGATAGGGCTGTTACTTCTCGCACAGGGACGGCTATAAACGGAGGACCGAGGTGAACTGGTTCAGCGTGGGGATAACCTTGGACCTGCGCGCGGGCACGATTGCCAAAGTTTGATTGTCAGAGGTCTCACTTCCGGCGGACAATGATTCCGACAGAGGCCCAGTGGCATTCTGAGTGAGACAGGCGCGATGGGTTCGAAATCAGAGAGGTCCTGTGGTTCGCATGACCACAAGGCTGGCAGCAGCAAGCAATGGATGGAACTGGTTGCTCGTACTAGATAAACGACCCAGCACAGGTAGCGACGTAGCGGTGAAGATACCACTAGACACTCCAGGTACCTGCGCCATTAAGATGGACGGTGATCTGTACTCACGGCGGCACCGACGATGCCGCTCGATTCAATAGACGCCTTAGTTGGATGAGGATGAACAAGCCCTGGGCCATAGCGCTGACGATACTCTCGACCTTGATCCCGCACGTGGCGTGGGCCCAGGCCGCTCAACCTTGGCTGTCGGACCGCCGCTACTCGGGGATCGGTATTCGAGCAGGTGACCTCGAAATCCATCCGGGTATCGCGGGCGAACTCGGTTACGACTCCAACTACTTTCACTCGTCTGGTGATGCGGACCTGGGAGAGCCGCTCGTTCCCAGTGCGCGCATCCGCGTGACACCTTCGCTCAGCTTGAGGACGCTCGGGTCTGAGCGAACAGACGGCGCAGGAGGTTCGGCCGAACCGACGCTGCCTGCCATTGCGTTTTCTACGGCTCTGTCTGGCGGCTTCAATCAGCTTTTCGCTTTGACCGACGAATACGCGCGAGACGACTCGGCACGAACGTATATCGACGGCGATTTCAACGCCCAGCTTCAGGTCCTCCCGAAGCGGCCGTTAAGCTTTGGCCTCAATGGGGCGGCCAGTCGTGTTGCCCAGCCTTCGGACAACCCAGGTATCTTCACTGCCGTGCTCAGTCGCACCTCGGTAGCCGGGGGAGCGGACGTGATGTGGAGACCGGGGGGCGGGACGCTGGAGTGGACGCTCGGCTACGACGCTCGTCTAACAGTGTATGACGAGACGAGATACGGCTTGGACGCGCTGGAGCAGGGCATCACCGTCAAAGGTCGGTGGGCTTTCTTGCCGCGGACGGCGCTTCTGTACGACGGCCGGATAGCCTTCGTTGATTACCAACAGTCCAGTGGCCGCTTGTTGGACTCTACTCCTTTGTCTTCCATGCTTGGCATCAACGGTCTCGTGACCCCCCGGCTGGGTCTGTTGCTCCAGGGGGGGTGGAAGGCGACGTTTTTTGAACCTGATCCCTTGGGCCGTTACGATGACTATGACGGCCCGATCGGACGGGCGGAGTTGACGTGGTTCCTGGCCGCCCCCGAACCGGGTGCCCGGCAAGTCGGATTCTCAAACCTCCGGCTCGGCTATCTGCGGGATGTGGCGACTAGCGGTATCGCGAACTACTACGTGGTCGATCGCGCTTACGCGGACCTTTCGTACGCGGCTGGCGGCGTCCTGCTGTTGGGCCTGAGAGGGGGCGTGAGCTTTGTGAAACATCCCACGCCCCTCGACTGGGAGGGTGAGCCGCTGACGTTGGACGGCGAACCCATCCATGAGCTTCGCCCCGACGCTCACTTCTCCGCGGAGTACCGCATCACCTCCACGGTCGCTGCAATAGCCAACGTTGGCTTCAGCGGCAGCCTCCGAGATAACTTCATCATCGTCAACAGAGAGCAGGAGCTACAGGACAATCTTGCGTACACCAGGTTTACGGCGTTGGTCGGTGCAAGGTGGTTTCTCTAGACGTGCGGGAGCCCACAGTATTGGGTCGTGAAGTGTTGGCGTCGTCCGCGGGCCGTGGTGGCTCTCGGTCAGCGCGAGCCTTGACGTGGCTGCTTTGGGGGCTCGCGATAATCGTGTCGACGTGGGCTTGCCAGGCACGTCGGCCTGCGAAGCCGCCAAACCTTCCTGCGCCGATGGAAAGCACGTCGCTTGGTCCTGGGGACATTTTTCAGCTGGAGGTGGTGGGTGAAAAGGACCTTCCCAGCGAGTACCAAGTCGCTTCGGACGGCACCGTAGACTTTCCGTACCTGAGCGGTGTTCAAGTGGCAGGTCTCGAACCACAGCAAGTGGCGTCCGTGGTCAGGGAGGGCTTGGTCAACAAGCAGATACTCACCGATCCTAGCGTCATCGTCCGCGTCAAGGAGTACCGCAGCAAGCGTGTCACGGTGCTGGGCCAAGTTAATAAGCCAGGAAGCTTTTCGTTTCAGCCGGGCATGACTCTGGTGCAGGCGATCTCCCTGGCTGGCGGCCCGAGTTCGTTGGCGGTCACGGACCGCATTCGACTGACTCGCAGGATCAAGGACGAGAAGTCCGCAACGGTAGTGGTGGACCTGGCCGCCATCAATTCCGGCGAGATGGAAGACATTCTCCTGCAGGCAGGGGACCGAATCTTTCTCGACGAACGCGTGTTCTGATGCCAACGACGCCTCGCACACAAGTCGGGCACGCGACACCCATCCTCTTAGGCTCGGCCTCTCCGCGGCGCCGGGACATCCTTCAAGGTTTGGGTCTCCCGTTCGTGGTGAGACCCGCTGCGATCGACGAGACCCTCCGTCAGGGCGATTCCCCTGCCTCCTACGTGACACGCGTGGTAGCGGACAAGCTCGCGGCCGCTCTGGGCAACCAAGGGGCTGATCAATTCGCCTGCGTGCTGGTTGCCGATACTATCGTAGTACTGGGCGATCGAATTCTGGGTAAGCCCCGCGACACAGCCGACGCCGAGGCATTGGTGGGCGCGCTGTGTGGTCGCACGCATCGGGTTCTTACACGCTTTGCGTTTTCGACGCCATTGTCGGCCAGAGACGGCAAGAGCAGCCAGCGCAACGTCCACGCTCTGACGGTAGAGTCGCTCGTTACGCTGCGCTCGGCATCGCCTGACGAAGTCGCCCGTTACGCGCGAACAGGTGAGGGGGCCGACAAGGCAGGGGGATATGCGGTTCAGGGGCTTGGCGCGTTTCTGGTAAGCCGCATCGAGGGCTCTTACTCCAACGTGGTCGGGCTGCCCGCCTGCGAGCTCGTGCAGGCTCTAGACCAGGCCGGGTTATTGGCGGCGTTTCCCTACGCGAGAGGGTGACGGCAGGACGGGAGGGCGCGCCAACCTGCACCGCTGTCGGCGTTTTGGTGACGTCTCCACGGATACGGTGCCGCTTTCGCTGCCGAGACTTTGACTCCGACGCCGAGGTTGCGATACTTGACGGCGTCACATCGTGCACCGTCATCGATGTTGCTGAAGAATATTCGAGGAGACGTGAGATGCCGTTGATCGAGACCGAAGAAGCCGCCCGGCGCCTCGCCCGTGCCATTGCCAGCGACCTTTCCCTGTACAACGAAGAAAAGATCATTCGGGGGATCGGCGCGGACAATCTGTTCGAGGAGTTGAGCGAGGAAATCGAAGAGGGGCGCGCCCTGTACAAGAGCAGGGTCTCGCCCGCCTTGTATGGCCGAAATCTTTACGACCGGGCGGTCGTGGACATCCTAGTTCGCTCGAAGGCGCACATCGCCAGTGCCATGTGGTGACACAGTCTGAGCGTGAAGCGCACCAGTTCATCGTGCCCGGCCATGTTGCCGGCAAGCGCGTAGATAAGCTGCTCGCCGAGCTCGTCGAGCAGCCAGTATCACGTTCCACCGTGCAGCGCTGGATAGCCGAAGGGCGCGTCACGATCGATGGCCGCAGTGCCCGTGCCAAAGACACCGTTCATGCTGGACAGCGGGTCGCGTACACGGTCGGTCCGTTGCCGTCATCTCGCGCTCAGCCCGACCCCTCCGTTGCCGTGGAGGTGGTTTGGCAGGACGAACACCTGGCGGTCATCAACAAGCCCGGGGGCATGGTAGTGCACCCGGCGCGGGGGCACGCCACCGGTACGCTGGTCAACGGGCTTTTGGCTCACGTTGGCTTTGGCGGCTTGAGCCGAGACGACCGTGACCCCGCCGCGGCTCTTCGCCCCGGCATCGTTCATCGCATCGACAAGGGAACGAGTGGCTTGTTAGTGGTTGCTAAGAGTGACCGAGCCAGAGAGGGACTCAAGCAACAGTTTGCCGACCACTCCATCGAACGCCGCTACTGGGCGGTTACCGTTGGAATGCCAACGATCACACGCATCGAAACTCCTTACGGAAGGCATCCAACCAACCGCCTGAAGTTCACATCCAACCGTCCTTCGGCGCGCACGGCCATTACTCACGTCGAAGTCGTCGAGTCGCTTTCATTCGCAGCCGTGGTCTATTGCCGCCTCGAAACCGGGCGCACCCACCAGATCCGCGTGCACTTGAGTGAGCAGGCGCGCACGCCCTTGCTTGGTGATCCGCTATATGGCGCAGCGCAACTTGCAGAACCGATCGCCAGTTGGTCGAAAGCTCTGGGACGTCAGGCGCTTCATGCACAAGTCTTGGGCTTCGTTCACCCAATCACTGGATTGAAGATGCACTTCGAAGCCGAGCTGCCGCCGGAACTGAACCAGCTGCTGACGGCACTGCGCGCCCTCGGGTAGCTCGCGCTACACAGGTCTTCGGGACGGCCTGCCGTGCAACCCGGGGCCGAAGCGCCAGCGCAGGATGGCTAAGGCCACAAATCCCACGACCACCGCCCACCACAACGTTGCCACTCGGATCAGCAGCATGGCCGTGGTGGCATGCCCGGCAGTGACCGCCGCGAGGCGGACGAGTTGTTGCTGAATCAAAGCGTCCGTGACACCCAAACCCCCTGGTACCGGGATCAGTGCGCCGGCGAGAGTGGCTGTAGAGTAGAAGAATATTGCTGGAAACACTCCGATCGTTTCACCAAAGCCACTGAGGATGATGCTCAATGCAAAGCCCTCGCATGCCCAACCGACACAGCTGAGCAGCGTTGGCACGACCAGCAGTCGCGGCGTCGCCAGCTGACGCAACTGCTCGAAGGCTTGTTCCAGCTTTGGCGCCAGGAAACCGGCGCTCGTGCGGCGGAGCCATTGCAGTCCGGTGCGCACGGGTACCGGCCAGTAGACGAGACCTAGCGCTACGGCCACCGCGAGCGTCCCCATGATTGCCCACGTCAGGCCTCCGGGTAACGCCAAACTGCCCACGAGAATCAGGCCGACCACGGCAATGACGTCCGTGAGACGCTCGGCGATGACAATGGGGGCCGTCAGATGGCCAGGTACGCGGTGGATGCGAGCTAGCACGGCGCTCTTGAAAACTTCTCCCACCTTTCCTGGTGTGACGGTAAGCACGAAGCCCGACAAGAAGATGAGAAAGCTGTCGAGCTTGGGGATCCCTCCGATCGACAGGCGTGCCAGGTAGTACTCCCACTTGGCGAACCGCAGCAGGTAGTTCATGCTCGAGAGTGCAAGGGCTGCGGCAAACGCGCTCCATTCGAACCCCACGACGCTCTGAGTCACCGTCCGGTAACCTGTGTAGACTACAAACGCTCCGTACAGAAGCACGGCTCCAAGCAGTACGAGGAGAAGCTGTCGCAGCGGCAGTTTCATCGGGACCTGGGGGACAGACGCTTGCTGTTCTCGTTGCCGGGGGATCGCCTTTGACGCCTTTTGCGGGCGAGTGGGATGGCCCAAAATAGGAAAGCCAACGACACCAAGCTCAGCGCGAGAACCAGTACAGCCCAAGCCGGCCAGACGTACGAGCCCTGGGCCAGCCCGGGCGGCGGACGCTCGAAGACGAGGTGGTCGTCAGAATGGACCAGCGACAATCGAACCAAGGAAGAGGCCGTCAAAGTGGAGATGTTGTTGTACACAGGCTCGACCCTTCTCGCTACGTTGTCAGCTCAAGGAGTTTCGTTCAGTGGACATGATGACTTCAAACGATCAAGAGCAGCTCGAGCAATGCACTCGAGCCTGTCAACGCCTGAAAGCACAAGTGGGTCGCGTTGTCGTTGGCCAGGAAGCAGTGCTCGACCTCATGCTCACGGCGCTGTTGGCACGCGGGCATGCGCTGCTCGTCGGGGTACCCGGATTGGCCAAGACACTGCTCGTGTCCTCGGTTGCAAAGTCTCTCGCCTTATCATTCGGTCGCATCCAATTCACGCCCGACCTGCTGCCTGCAGACATCACTGGCGCGGACGTATTGTCGAACTCGGAGGCTCACCGTTCCCTGAAGTTCATGGAAGGGCCCATTTTTCGCAATTTGGTGTTAGCCGACGAGATCAACCGAACCCCCCCCAAGACACAGGCGGCACTACTGCAAGCCATGCAAGAGCGCTGCGTTACCGTGGGTGGCAACACCCACGCGTTACCGCAACCGTTTCAGGTATTCGCGACGCGTAACCCTATCGAGCAAGAGGGGACGTACCCGTTGCCGGAAGCGCAACTCGATCGCTTTCTGTTCGAAATCCATGTGACTTACCCCTCAGAGCAGGAAGAAGTCGACATTGCGCGGCGAACCACGTCGGGCCCGGCCGTGACGCTCGAGCCGGTCGTTTCTGCGGAGCACGTGCTCCGCTTTGGTGAGCTCGTGCCACGCATTCCCGTGACCGAGGAAGCGGTGCGACTGAGTGTTCGCCTTTCGCGAAACTCGAGACCCCACACACCCGGTGCGCCGGCGTCTGTAGACAAATACGTGCGCTACGGCGCCGGGCCGCGCGGCAGCCAAGCGTTGGTTCTGGCCGCCAAGGCGCGCGCTGCGCTTCGAGGGGAGGCTGCCGCGGATGTGGAGGATGTGTCGGCGGTGGCGCTGCCGGCTCTGCGGCACAGGCTTGTGCTCGGTTACCGGGCAGAGGCGGACGGCGTCAGTGACGAGCAAATCGTCGCCGACATCGTACGCGCGGCTGGAGCATGAGTGGACGAACAGTGGGCCGACCATCCGCCGCTTCCACTTTCGCTTCCCTTCAAGCTCTGGCAGGTTGCCGCGCGGAATAGCCAGTCTGGCTGAGCGTTCTTACACCGGAAGCCATGCGTTTTCACATGCGGTTCGTTTTCCTTTTGCTGTTCGTATTGTCGACGATTGGCTGCACCGAGGCTCTGATCCCGAATACGGACGTTGCCGATACCCCACGAAACCGGGAGATCGTTAAGTTTTGCGAGACGTACCGCCGGGCCGTCGAGCAGAAGAACATCGGGCTGCTGCTCGAAATGGCACATCCGAATTACTATGAGGATGGCGGCACGCTCGATCCTACTGATGATCTAGACCGGGCGGGATTGGCGGACTACCTGCGCCACAAGTACATCGAAACCGAATCCGTGCGTTACGAGATCCGGTATCGGCGCGTGAGTGACGGACGTCGGGGCGAGTACTTGGTGGACTACACCTACAGCGCGAGCTTCCGCATTCCGACGTCGCGCGGTGCGGAGTGGCGCCGGAAGGTGGCAGATAACCGCCTGGAGGTCGTTCCCCATGGTGAAAAGTTCCTGATCGTGGCTGGCATGTGAGGGGCGGCGCTGACAGGTGACCGACGCGGCCAGGTGAAACCGACGCGGCCAGCGCCCCTCTAGCGCGCGCAAGTAGGTGGCGCCGCGTTCAAAATTGAGCGTAGTCCTCCCACAGCGTTCGCACCCTCCAGCCGTTTTCTTCTTGCCGCAGGACCATTTGCAGCTGGGTCCCCCACAGCTTCTGGGGGGCTACATCCTGAAGGGCGACGATGGCCAGTAGCTCCCCCGCGCCCGGTTCCAAGCGCAGCTCCCGCACCCCGTTCAACACCCGGTACGCTTCATGGTCCACGAGTGCGATGCGAGAAGGCGCCGCGATGACGGCTGCTCTCGACGTGGAGTAGTCCAACGCTGCAAATCTCCGGATCCAGACCAGCAGGGCTGAAGCTGGGTCCTTGTTGGGTCGGATGAGTACCGCACTGTCGCTCAGCACGTCTGACAGCTCGGCGTTCGACTCCTGCTCGATAGCCTCGAACCACCGACGCACGACCGCCCGAGGTCCATGCGTTTCACTGGGCGAGTCGAGTATGGCAAGTGTCGTGACCTCAGGGCGCAAGGG
>CAZNZA010000002.1:33900-75476 GCA_964577325.1 uncultured Polyangiaceae bacterium | reverse complement strand
GCGTTTCACTGGGCGAGTCGAGTATGGCAAGTGTCGTGACCTCAGGGCGCAAGGGCTTGTGTTGCGGAAACAGGATTGGCTTCAGGTCCGCTGGCTCGTGGGCAGCCACGCGTGCGCCTATGGACGCCGGTGCTGGTTGGCAGGCGGTGAGTGTCGCCCCCAGCCAACAACGGAGCAGGAAGGAGGTTCGCGGCGTAACGATCAGGGCGCGCATGGGGAACACTAGCCGAGGGCCCGGGAAATAAATCGATCGATGATCGCTGCCGAGCCACCCGGATTCGGAAGGCGCGACGTGGAGCATTCTACGCAATAGGTGAGCGAGGGGCAACGGCGCGGATCCGGGATGGATTATTGAGGAGCTTTAGGGGTTGGACTCCGGTCAAGACGCTGCTGCGGCCGTCAGGCTCGTTTGGGAAACCGCAGCGAGGTGGTCGCAGCGGCTGAGGGCGGCGGGGGTGGTTTGCGCTGAAGATACCGGGGATGGCGGGGCGAGTTAGCCATCACGCCTTACGCGTCAGACCCCAGCATCTCCAGTCTGGGTCCGTCGGTGCGCGAAAGCGTTACCAGTGTATTGGCGTCGCAGCGCTGCCAGTTCGGGGGCAGGGTGTCCACTTCAGACGCCAAAACGCAGCAGCGAGCCCGGCTCGGATGAACGACGCGCTCTGTATCCGTAGCGAGCAGATCTTCGACCTCCTCGGCCGTATCGACCAGGCAGTAAGCCATCTTCCCGCTTTGATGGCTGGCAAGCAGCGTCTCGCCGTTCGTCAGCAGCGTGTCACCACAATAGCCAGCCACCTCGCTCTTGGCACAAACGTCGTTGACCAGGTCGAGCGCGCTCCGCAACGCTTTATGAATCTCAGCTTCCGGAACCGAGAAGTTGTCAAGCTGCCCCTGGTCGTGCAGACACGAAAGGATGAGGTAAAACAGGACTTCGCTGTCGGTGTCTCCACGCACGTTGGGCCGCAGGAACGCTGGCAACACTTCCAGCAGTTTCGGTCTTACTTGGGCAAAACTGGACGGCGTGCCGATCTGCGCGAAGAGCCACTGTCGATATCGGAACGGATGGGAGTTGTCGGTGCGTAAGTTGCCCACCGTCGGCTTACGAACATGACCGATGAGCACGTCGGCGGTCAAACCCTCCGTGATCTCCTGGGGATCGATGTCTCGTCGTTGGTCCAGATGCCGACGCCGAAGCAACACTTCGCCGGCTTGATAGAACCCGACCCCCCAACCCAGCGGCTCTCCCGGCTCGAGCTGAACCCTGAGCGCTTCGGCATAGCGGGCGAGGATCTTTGGTCCAAGTTCTGGCCGGTTACCAATGAAGCCAAATAGGCGCGCCATGAGTGGGGGATACCTCCGAGTTACTGATTGAAGACAACTTGAGGACGTCTGGCAGCGGAGAAGGTGTTATCCTTACTGGTCGACCAAACGACGATGAGCAATTTCGACCGCGTCATCCGAAGCCTGACTTTCGGCTGAGCGGGGCGCGAGCAATCGGAACGCGTCACTTTGCGATCACGCTACCGAACATCAAAAACATAGCGCCATCGTAGCGACGGCACCAGGTCTCGTACGCCCGGTATACGAATCAATCCGTATCATGGTCGTAAACGGTTCAACATCCGCGGGAAGGGAATGGTTTCTCGCACATGGGGTAGGCCGCACAGCCAGGCTACCGTACGTTCTAGGCCTAAGCCAAAGCCGGCGTGCGGGAAGGTGCCGTAGCGGCGGAGGTCGAGATACCATTCGAAGGGCTCGCGTGGCAGTCCGTGCGTGGCGATGGCCTGCTCGAGCGTCGCGAGGTCATCCTCGCGCTGGCCGCCTCCGATGACTTCCCCGTAGCCTTCGGGGGCGAGCACATCCATGCACAACGCGCGGTTCGGCGCGTCCGGGTCTTTCTTCATGTAGAAGGCCTTACACGCGGTTGGGTAGCGGTGCACGATGAGCGGACGATCGTATTGCTGAGACAGGATCGATTCCTGCTCCGCGCCGAAGTCGTCTTCTGGCGCTACGGAGTGCCCCAGATCCGCAAGCTTTTGCACGGCTTCATCGTAACTGAGGCGAGGAAAAGGAGCTCGAATAGCTAGCAGCTTTTCGGTGGGACGCTCGAGCACGGCAAGCTCTTCCTCGCGCTCTGCGAGCACGCGTGCCACCAGGTAACAGAGGAATCGCTCCGCGAGGTCAATATCGCCCTGCAGGTCCATGAACGCGACCTCGGGCTCGACCATCCAAAACTCCGCGAGGTGGCGTCGGGTTTTGCTCTTCTCGGCTCTGAAAGTGGGACCGAAACAATACGCTTTGCCAACGGCGGCGGCGGCGGCCTCCATGTACAACTGTCCAGACTGCGTGAGATAAGCCGGCTCGTCATGGAAGTCCGTTTGGAAGAGCGTACTCGTGCCTTCGCAGGCGTTAGGGGTGAAGATGGGGGCGTCGACGAGGGTGAATCCTTCTGAGTCGAAAAACGTACGAATCGCCGTTACCAACGTGTGTCGCACGCGAAGGATGGCGTGCTGGCGCTTACTGCGGAGCCAAAGGTGCCGATGGTCCATCAAGAAGTCCACGCCGTGCTCTTTGGGTGAAATGGGGTATTCACCAACCGTCGGCCGCGCGTCGATGTGAGTCGCGTTGACTTCGAACACGCCGGGCCGCTTCGGGTGCTCTCGGACCTCGCCCGTCACGCGCAGGCTACTCTCTTGGGCCAAGTGGGCTGCTGTCTCGAACACCTCGCTCGGCACTTCGTCGGTAGCTACCACGCACTGCACGAGGCCCGAGCCATCTCGCAGCTCCAAGAAGTGAACTCGCTTGCTGCTGCGCTTATTGTAGAGCCAGCCTTGCAAACAGACCATTCGTCCCACGTGGTCTTTCAATTGTGCAATCGCGACTTTAGGTACTTCACCGTCGACCATGTCCTCATGGTAGTCTCGGCACCGCATGGAAAGCGCAAAAACTGTAAATGGGGCGAGGAAAGCGTGCAGATTTTGAAGTCTAGGAGCGGACAGGCAACGGCCGTGGATGTCACGGCGAAGGCGGAGCGACGGCCCAGCGGATGGAGGGCTGGTCGGCCAGTTGTGTGCGCCAGCGTGGTGGCCGCTGCAGCCGCGTGGAGCATGGCTTGCGCGGCCGTATACCCAGTGGTTGATACTCCGGTTCGCGCGGCCCCACCGGGTGCAGAATTGGAACCACCGCCGCCAGCATCGCTGTACTTTCTGGCCCTGAAGTCTGGAGTCGTGCCGGAGCGAACGCGGGGCGGCCGTCCCTGGGACGACCTGGGCAACGGCGCACCGGACCCGTACGTGAAGTTGTTCCTCAACGATGAGCTGTTGTTTACGAGCTCCATCGTGCCCGACAGCTACCACCCGACCTGGCCAGACGCTCCGCGGGAAAACCGACATGTTCCTGCTGGGGCCGTCATGCGGGTTGAAATGTGGAACGCCAATCCCGTCAATGATCAACCGATCTGCATGCAGAAGCAGGAGGATCTCCACCAACAGGCGCTGCGCGAACAGAAGCTGACCTTCACGTGTGAAGGAGGCGCCTCGGTGGAGGTGGAGTTTCGAGCCGCGCGTCCAAAGTTCGGATTGGGTTTCCGATACGAACTACGCGGAGACGGCGCGGCGATTCGAGACGTGCTGCAAGACTCGCCTGCCTGGCGTGCTGGCTTGCGAGGAGGTGAGAACATCGTGGCCGTCATGGGCAAGCCCACGACGACGATGAGTGCCGCTGAGTTGCAGAGCACCATCAACATCAACTCTCGACAAGGTTTGAAGCTGACGGTGCAGGAGCCGGGCGGGACGCCGCAGGAACTGAGCCTGAGTGAAGGACCGATCTACTCACTGCCTCTGGACTGATGAATTTGATGAATGATAGCGAAGCACTGCGTGCCGAGTTGCAGGTAAAGGTGGAGGTTCTGGAAGGGGCTACCGGCGACCCGCTGGGAGCCGCTCGAAACGCGGCCGCTGCTTATTGTTTGGGTCCCTTACCGACGCTTGTCGTGAGCGGGGCCGACCGCAAGTCGTGGCTGAACGGATTGCTCACGTGCGACGTCATGGCCGTGGCTCCACGTCGCGCCGAGTTTGGCCTTTTGCTCAACCGCCTGGGCAAAATCCAGGCTTCGACTCTCGTCGTGGAGCACCAGGATCGCCTGTTGGTGGTGGTGCTGTGGGGCGACGTCGAGGTGGTGCAACGGGAGTTGGACGCTCGCCTGATCATGGAAGATGCGGAGCTTTCCAGAAGCGAAGCGGACTGGGCGTGGTGGCTGCTGATTGGGCCGCAGGCTAAGGCGTTGGGGGACGTGGATCCCCAAGCGCCAGGCGGCCACTTGCAGCTGTTCGCCGGCAGCGTCGTCGTCGGGCTGACGCCCAACCGGCAAGCGCCTGCTCTACCGCACCTGTCTTCGGCGCATTGGACGTGGCTGCGGGCACGTCACCGGGTGCCGTGGGGAGGTATCGACTTCGACTCTCAGGACCGGCCGCACGAGGCCGGACTCGACCGCACTGCGGTGTCGTGGTCCAAAGGCTGCTACTTGGGGCAAGAGGTCGTTTGCATGCAGGATATGCGCGGCAAGGTGAAGCGCACCGTGCGCACGATGGAGGCCGGCCCGGTGCTACCATCGGACTGGCCCCTGACGCTTGACGCTCACGTTCGCGACGAACGAGGAGCAAACGTGGGTACGGTAACGAGTGCCGTGTACGATGGCGGCACCCAACGCTGGTTGGTCTTGGCGGCTCTGCCCGCGGTCGAGCCAGCGGGCCCCGAGCCGCAGTGGTCCTGGGAGGCCCTGCCCGAGCAGGGGTGGCGACTACGGGCGAGCGACGGTGCGACGCTGCTTTGACGGCGATTCGACGACGGCCCCATCGTATTCCCTTGTTCACCCAAGTACGGTGTGGCTTGCTCGCCCGTCATGAGTGAAAGGAATGGGACTCGCCGTACCCAGCAGGGGTTTCTCGTCTGCGACGATGCGTTGGGGCTGATCGGCAATACACCGCTCGTGCGCTTGGCGCGGGTTTCCCCACCGGGCGGGGCATTGGTATGGGGCAAAGCCGAGTTCCTCAACCCGGGTGGTAGTGTGAAGGACCGACCTGCTTTGCGTATGATCGAGGCCGCCGAAGAAGCAGGCTTACTCGCCCCGGACGCCGTGATCGTCGAGGCTACGAGTGGCAATACGGGCATCAGCTTGGCCATGATCGCGGCCTTGAGAGGCTACCGATGCGTGCTGGTGATGCCCGAGGATATGAGCCTGGAGCGGCGTTACTTGCTTCGATCGTACGGCGCAGAGATCGAGTTGACGGAGGCCAGCGGTGGCATGGCGGGAGCCGTCGAACGAGCGCGTGAGATCGTGCGAGAAACACCCCAAGCCTTTTCCCCGAGCCAGTTCGTCAATCCCGCCAACCCTCAGAGCCACGAGCTGACGACAGCCTCGGAAATCTTGGAACAGATGCCGACGGCGCTGTCTGCGTTCGTTGCGGGTGTGGGAACGGGTGGGACCGTGACAGGAGTGGGGCGAGTGCTCAAACAACGTTTGGGCGCGAGCGTTCACGTGGTAGCCGTGGAGCCTGAGCGCAGCGCCGTGCTCAGTGGCGGAAAGCCCGGATTACACGGCATTCAAGGTTTGGGGGCTGGTTTCGTTCCAGAAATCCTGGATCGGAGTGTGATCGACGAAGTGGTGCCCGTCGGGGATGTGGCTGCAGAAAAGATGGCGCAACGGTTGGCGTACGAAGAAGGGCTTCTGGTGGGACCGTCAGCGGGCGCCAATGTTTTCGCGGCTTGCGCGGTGGCGGCGCGCATCGGCAGCGGCAACGTCGTGACCGTGCTGTGCGATACCGGGGAGCGCTATTTGTTCTGATGTGCGGGTTGCACTGAACCGGGTCATCGAAGCGAATCTAGTTGGTTCGTGCTCTCTGGTGCGCTACGCGGCCGCATGAGCACTGATGAAGCAAGCTTCCGTGTGCCGGTCGCTGCACCCCTGACGCAGCAATCAGGCACTGCGTTCGGTGAACTGGTTTCGCTGATGCAGCGCCTGCTTGCCCCCGACGGGTGTCCTTGGGACCGCGAGCAAGACGAACGCTCTCTGCGTCGCTATATCCTAGAGGAAGCGGCCGAAGTCGTGGATGCCATCGATGATGGAGACGACGCCGGCTTGTGCGAGGAGCTTGGTGACCTAAGTTTACAGATAGCTTTTCTGGCGGAGCTCGCCCGCCGGCGCGGCGCATTCGGTCCCGACGACGTCTTCGTTGGCATCCTCCAAAAGATGGTGCGTCGTCACCCCCATGTCTTCGGGGACGCTGCCGTGTCGGGCAGCGCCGAGGTGGTGGATAACTGGCAAGCGATAAAGGCCGCTGAGAAGCCGAACAGGCATCAAGGCGTGCTGGGGAACGTGCCGCGCAATCAATCGGCGCTGACCCGCGCCAGTTCCCTTTCGAAGCGAGCGGCGGGCGTGGGTTTCGACTGGCCCACAGCCGAAGCGGCGCGAGACAAGGTGGCGGAGGAGTGGGCGGAACTCGATGAGGCCATCCGCGGGCAGCAACAGGCGGCCCAAAACGAAGAATTCGGCGACCTCTTGTTTGCGCTCGTGAACTGGGCCCGACACCTGGGCATCGACCCGGAAACCGCCCTGCGCGACGCTTCGATCAAGTTTGAAAAGCGCTTCAGTGCTGTCGAACTGGCGGTGGCGGAAGCCGGAGGCTGGCCGCAAGATGAAAGGGGCCGACCCACCCTCGGAATCGAGGCAGAGCGGCTCGAATCATATTGGCAACGGGCCAAGAAGGAAGTTCAAGAAAAGTGACTGTCATCGATCCCACACGCAGCCGCGGACGAGCGCCCGAGCAGCTTCATCCGGTTGCTCGCACCCTAGCGGAATGGGAGGCAGTGTTGGCCGCCTTAGGCGAACGGCCCTATCGCGCGCGACAGATCTTTCGCTGGATCCATCAGCGCGGGGTGCTGGACGCGCAGGCAATGACGGATCTGAGTAAGCCGCTGCGGGATCGTTTGACCGCGGACGGATTGACGAGCCCGGGGCAAGTCGCGTCCGTACTGAAGTCGAGTGACGGCACGCGCAAGATTCTACTGCGGCTCAGCGACGGACTGACGGTGGAATGCGTGCTCATTCCCATGACGCTCGACTCGGAGGAGGCGGAGCAGGATGATGACGGCGACGCCGACGGTGTCGCGGCCGAGGCCGGTGCAAGGGTAACGCTATGCATATCGACACAAGTCGGTTGCGCCATGGGATGCGTCTTCTGCGCCAGCGGTCAAGCAGGCCTCAAGCGAGGCTTGGGGGCGGCGGAAGTCGTAGCGCAGGTCCTGCTCTCGAAGCGCTATCTCGAGCCCGGCGAACGGCTACGCAATCTCGTGTTCATGGGCATGGGTGAGCCGCTTCATCACTACGACGAAACACGCCGAGCAATCGACTTGATCGTACATCCCGGCGGGTTAGCGATGAGCCCCCGACGCATTACGGTGAGTACCGTTGGCTTGGTTCCCGGTATACGTCGTCTGGGTCAGGACTTTGCGGGAAAGATAGGTTTGGCCGTTTCCCTGCATGCCCCCGATGACGCCACGCGCGATCAGATCATGCCGATGAACCGTCGTTATCCTGTCGCGGATCTTCTGGCGGAACTCAGGCAGTATCCCTTGCCGCCACGCCGTCGCATCACGATTGAGTACACGCTGATTGCCGGACAGAACGACTCAGAGGCGCAGGCGCACAGGCTCGCTACCACGCTGCGCAACATCCGGTGCAAAGTGAACCTCATACCCATGAACCCCATCGAGGCGTCCGACATGGGTCCACCCTCCGCTGCAGTAGTCGAGCGCTTCCGGCAAATTTTGGCTGAGCAGCGCATCAGTTGTTCCGTGCGCAAACGCCGCGGGGATGACGTGGATGCGGCCTGTGGTCAGCTGGCACTCAAACAACCATTGCTGGAGCTGCGGCGCGACGCCGGGGCGCAAGACGGCGCATAGGAGTCAACCACAGGTTAAGCCGATGAAGCCGTTGAGAAAGCTTTTCATCCACAATCGCGGCGAAATTGCCGTGCGCATCGCTCGCACATGCAGGCGACTGGGTATCAGGACGGCCGTGGCTCATAGCGACGTCGACGCAAATGCCATGCACGTGCGTGTCGCGGATGAGCGATACCCGATCGCCGGCAAACTCGTGGCCGACACATACCTGAACATCCCACTGGTATGCGATGCCATCCGCAAGAGCGGCGCGGACGCGGTGCATCCCGGTTATGGGTTACTGAGCGAGAATCCGGCATTCGCCCGCGCCGTGCAAGATATGGGGCTGCTCTTCGTAGGACCAGATCCGCTGGCTCTCGAGCGATTTGGTGACAAAATTGGCGCGCGCCGTTTGGCGCGGGAGCTCGCATTGCCGACTTGTCCGGGCACGGATGCGGCGGTGGATGCCGATTCCGCCCAGCGTTTGGCCAGAGTCATAGGCTTCCCCCTGCTCGTCAAGGCTGCCGCTGGAGGTGGAGGCATAGGCATGCTGAAGGTGGAAAGCGAGGAAGAGGTTGTCGAAGCCATTCGGACGTGCGCTGGGCGTAGCCTTTCAGCCTTCGGCGATGGACGCGTTTACCTCGAGCGCTTGCTGGACCGGCCTCGGCACGTGGAGCTTCAGGTCGTGGTGCTTCCGAACGGCGAAGTGCACGTGCTCGGCGAACGTGAATGCAGCGTCCAACGCCGGCATCAGAAGATATTGGAAGAAGCGCCCAGCTCTTTTACCTCTCTCACTGCGCAGCTGCGTAAGCAGATGCAGCAGCATGCACAAGCCATGATGAGTGCGCATCCGTACCGGGGCTTGGCCACGGTGGAGTTTTTGTTGGATGCTGCGGCGGATGAACCGGTGCCATACTTCATGGAAGTCAACGCGCGGCTACAAGTCGAGCATCCGATAACCGAAATGCTGACCGGGCTGGATCTGGTAGCTCTGCAGCTGGAGGTGGCGAGCGGAGGTAACCCTACGCTCGAGTTCAGCGCCACGGCGCAACATGCCTTCGAAGCGCGGCTTTGTGCGGAAGACCCTGCCCGTGGATTCATTCCCCAGCCAGGTCACGTGTCGTCACTACGGTTCCCAGAAGCGCAGGGCGTGCGGGTCGATACCAGCTACGAAGCAGGGGACGACATAAGCACGTACTTCGACCCTCTGATCGCCAAAATCTGCGTGTCTGGAAGCGATCGGCGGGCGGCCCTGGCTGCGTTGCGGCAGGCCCTGGCCGACACCGCCATCGTGATTCAGGGAAAGAAGAAGGTCCAAGCAACCAACCTTCCGCTGTTGAAGCGCATCGCCGAGTCGTCCGAGTTCGAGTCAGGGCAGTACGACACGGGTTTGGTGAGCAGCATCGTGCAGGAGGCGAGCGCAGGTGGTTAGCGACCAGGCAGCGCGCGCTCAAACGGTACCAGAGCTCTCCGAGCTCGTGCGCCGGGCGCTCGAATGGGCCGCGGCCGACTGTGATCCGCATACGGCGCAGCTTGCCGTAGCGATGGCGAAGCGCGGTGACGCTGAGGAGCTGACCGACCATTTCATGCATCAGCTGGAGTTCGGCACGGCAGGATTGCGCGCAAAGGTGGGTCCAGGGCCAGCGCGCATGAACGCGGCTACGGTGCGTAAGGCAGCCCTGGCCGTCGCGCAGCACTTGCATACCGCCACTCCCGCGCCGGTGGTGGTAGTGGCGTTCGATGGGCGCGCAACGAGCCGTGCTCTGGCGCAGGAGTGTGCGGGGGTCTTATCTGCTGCCGGCGTGATGGTGCGCTACTTTAGTGAACCGATACCCACGCCGCTTGCGGCATTCGCAGTACTGCAGGTTCGAGCTGACGCGGGTATCGTCATTACCGCCAGCCACAATCCGGCGCCAGATAACGGCCTGAAGCTCTACGGCCGCGATGGGATTCAGATCGTACCACCGACGGACGTCACCATTGCTCAGCTGATGAACGCAGCCGGCGCCGCGCAGGCTATCCCGTTTCACGCGCGAGTGTTCGATGGCGCCCAGCTCAACGTGGTGCCGGTCGAGCGAGGGGTGTACGAGGCATACTTGGCAATCGTAACAGGGCTGGCTTCGGTGGGGGCCAAGGACTTGAAGATTGCCTATACGCCTCTGCACGGCGTGGGGGGAGCGGCGTTGCTCGAGGTGTTTAGTAGGGCCGGGTATAGCGACGTGCAGTGCGTCACCGAGCAACTTCAAATCGATGCCACATTTCCGACTGTTCCGTTTCCAAACCCGGAAGAGCCTGGGGTGATGGACCGGGTGCTCACCCTTGCCGTACAAAGCAAGGCGGAGCTAGCGATAGCCAACGATCCGGACGCTGATAGGTTAGCAGTAGCCATCCCAGCTGGTGACGGCTTGTTTTCGAGTTTGTCAGGCAACCAAGTGGGCTTGCTTCTAGCCGATCATTTGCTCTCCGGGTATCGGGGGGCGGAGCCGCCGTTGGTGGTGCAAAGCATCGTCTCTTCGCCAATGCTGGCACTGATAGCGAAACGCTATGGTGCGCGCTGCGAACGCACGTTGACAGGCTTCAAGTGGATCATGCGGGCCGCGCTCGGGCTGCAGCCCCAGTTTCGTCTGGTGCTCGGATACGAGGAGGCATTGGGCTACGCACTGTGCGACGCGGTGAGGGACAAAGACGGCATCAGCGCAGCTCTAGTTTTTGCCGAAATGGCCGGTCGGGCGAAAGCACTTGGGCTCGAGATACGCGACCTGCTTTTCTCGCTCTACGCCGAGCATGGACTGTGGACGAGTACCCCTTTGAGCATCGTTCGGCCGGGCACCAGTGGAGCGCGTCAGATTCACGCCGCCATGCAACGCGTGCGCACGACGCCGCCGCATGAGTTGGCGGGTCTGCTCGTCGAGGACGTGGTTGACTACCAGCGAGGCGCTGCGGCACGACAAGCCTGGTTGGGGCAGGCTGAGTTGCTCGAGCTTCACCTGGGCGGTACCGGGCGCGTGCTCATGAGACCGAGCGGTACCGAGCCGAAGCTGAAGATCTACGTTGATCTGCGTGGTGAAGCGCCGCTTCACTCATCCCAAATGAACGCAGCCCTGGCGGAGCTCGAAGGACTGGGAAAGCGGGTTGCCCAGTCCCTTTGCTCGTTCGCTTTTCCTGCGGACGCATGATGCAGTGGCGCGTTCAGTCTCGGGTGTAGTCGATCACCTGCTGGGTAGTCAGGTTGGGAATGGCCTTGACCAGGTCAGCTTGAATTTCAGCGGCCGTTCCTACCACCGTGACCACTAGGTTCTCCGTGCTGATGCGCTGGCGAACCGCAGCATTCGCATCGTCGAGAGTAACGGCGGCTACGCGGTCGGCAAACGTCCTGTGGTAGTGCTCGGGCAGTGCATGAATGTGTTCATCAAGCAATAGCCCCATCCGCTTGGCTGCCGTGTCCGTGTGAAACACGTTCGAGCGGACCAAGTAGTTCTTGGCGTTGTCGAGTTCGGCCGCTGTGATGCCGCTGTCGATCCAGCTTTCGAGTAGCTCGAGTTCCAACGCCACGCAGGCCGCTGCATCGGTCGCCGCTGGAAACGTCCACATGCTGAACGCCTGCCGACGTCGGTCGTAGGACAGGCTGGAATACGCTCCATATGACCAGCCTCGCTTGGAACGCACCTCATCAGAAAGTCTGGCAGTGAAGGTGCCTCCGAAAACGGTGTTGGCCACGAGCAGGGCGACGTGGTCTGGGTCGTGTGGCCATGTGCCTAGGCCACCGATCATGATCTGAGTCTGGGTGCGTTCGGGCTTATCGACGACGACCAGGTGGCGGCCCGGAGCAGGAACAGGCTCTGGAACGGCTTCCAAGGAGCGCTGTCCCGCGGGCGGCTCGTCGTTGGTCGGCAGCCCCTCTACGAACGTGGCTTCGAACTCCCGCAACTGTGCTTCGGTCACGTCCCCCGCTAGTGCCAACGCCAGGTTAGCGGAGGAAAACATCCGCGCGTAGTGCCGCTCTAGGTCCGCCGGCGAGATGCGCTCCAGAGTACTCGGATTTCCCAGCGAAGTCCGCCCGTAAGGATGGCCCTTGAACAGCGTGCGAACGAACCAGCGTCTCACCAATGCACGATCGTTGTCCTGGATCTCGATGAGCTCCGCCAACGTCTCTCGCTTCAGGCGTTCCAGTTCGTCAGCATCGTAGCGCGGGCGCAGCACGACATCGGTAAGGACGCTGAGAAACGTGGTCCAGTTGCGCGTGATGACGGATCCCGAGAACCCGCAACTGCTAGTGCCAACGTCTACACCCAACGTGCTGCCCAATTGGTCGATGAGCAAGTCCAGCTGTTCGGGTGTCCGACCCCCACCGGTACGACGCATCAGCCGAACGAGTAATCTCGTCAAGCCCTCTTGGCCCTCCGGATCAGCAACCGAGCCTCCGACGAAGGAGGCGGATAGTTGAATGAGCGGGAGCGAACGGTCGATCTCTGTGAGAACTCGAGTCATGAATGGTGGGGTCTCGCTTGCTGAGAGTCTGAGGTGGTGGGATGTCGAGGGAGCTGCACCAACTTACGCTTCGCAGTGGTCACGCTTCATCTCCTTCAGAAGCGGGGCCTTCAGCAGTGGGGCGCACGATTACGGTCGTGCACCCCCCCGGCTGCAAATAGTCATCAGCCGCGCGCTGGAGGTCGGCGGGGGTGACGCGGCTGCTAGCTTGCAGGCGGTCGAAGGCGCCGCCCGGCTCCTGGAGCAAGCAGTCATAGAAGCCAATGGTGTTCGCCTTTCCATCTGCAGTTTCCAGCCCATGCAGCAATCCTAATTCGAAGCGGGCTTGTGCTCGATCGAGCTCATCCTGCTCGACGGGAGCGTCGCGCAAGAGCTGCAGCTCGTGCGCAATGACCTCCAGCAGCCGCTCTGCCGTTACCCCCTCGCGTGCAGAAGCGTAAACTTCGATGAGACCGGGATCCGCGAAGGGAGTCACAAACACCCGAACCTCCGACGCAAGTTCCGTTTCACGGACCAACTTGCGATAGAGCCGAGAGGCTCTGCCACCGCTCAGAACCTCTGCCATCACCTGTGCCACCGCGTGGTCGGGATGAGCGAGGGGCGGGGCTCGGAAACCGAGACTTATCTTTTCGGTCGCGGTGGGTTTGTAGAGCTCTACTCGAGCCGCTTCGCGCGCGGGCGGCTCTTCCGGATATTCCGGCTTCTTGATGTCACTCGGCTCGATGGCTCCGTAGGCGCGGCTGACCTGCTCTAGAGCCTGTCCCCGATCGAAGTCGCCAACGATAACCACCGTCGCGTTGTTGGGTGCGTAGAAGGTCCGGTAGAACTGCTCGCAGTCTCGGGTGGTAAAGGACTGGATGTCATCCATCCAGCCGATCGTCGGCCAGTGGTAAGGGTGAACTTTGAATGCAGTTGCCCAGAGCGTCTCGCTCATGGCGCCGTCCACGTCGTCGTCGACGCGATACCGCCGCTCGTTGGCAACGACCTCCTTTTCGCTCTCCACTTGTGGTTCGCGAAGGACCAGGTTTTGCATACGATCGGCCTCGACACGGATCAACAGGGGGAGCTCTTGGGAGGGGGCGGAGATGTTGTATTGGGTATAATCGACCCACGTCGAAGCATTGCTCTCGGCGCCAACCGCTTCCAAACGGCGATCGAATTCGCCTTTCGGAAGGTTCTCCGTCTCGTTGAACATCAAGTGCTCAAACAAATGAGCAATACCGGTTTTGCCGGGGCGTTCGTCTCTGGAACCAACACGAAACCAGGTGTGGTAGGCGACGACTGGCGCACTTTTGTCCGGCACTAGCAAGACCCTCAGGCCGTTGCCCAGCTCGTAGTGCTCGATGAGCATGTGCGCGCCGAAGGAGTGGGTGGTGCGGTAGTAGACGCGGCCGTGGGAGGTGGCGCCTCGATTGATGGTATCGAGGAATTCGGAAGGGGAAGAGCTTGGCGACATGATGAGAAGTGCGGACTGAGAGCGCTGAATTGTTTTAGTGCAGGGGTCGTGCGCTGTCGACCGCGATGCTCGGAGAGGGGGAGTAGCGATAGCGGCCGTCGCGCAAATGCCTCTGAAGTTCGCTCACTTCTCGAGCTTCAGCACGGCCAAGAATGCTTCCTGGGGCACGTCGACACTGCCGACGGATTTCATTCGCTTCTTGCCCTCTTTTTGCTTCTCGAGAAGCTTCCGCTTCCGCGATATGTCACCGCCGTAGCACTTGGCCGTGACGTCTTTACGTAAGGCGCGCACGGTCTCTCTGCTGACGATCTTCGCGCCGATGGCTGCTTGAATGGCCACCTCATACTGTTGGCGCGGAATCAGCTCTTTGAGTTTGGAGGCGAGCGCTCGACCGCGAAAGAAGGCGGTCTCTTTGTGGACGATGACGCTCAACGCGTCCAAGGGTTCGCCGTTCACCAGCAGATCCAGCTTGACGAGGTTGTCGCGCCGATAGCCCATCAACTCGTAGTCCATGCTGGCGTAGCCGCGGGACGCGCTCTTGAGCTTGTCGTGCAGATCCAGAATCACCTCCGCGTGGGGGAGTTCGTAGGTGATGACGACGTGATCCTGATTGGCGTAGTGGATGCCCTGCTGAATACCGCGTCGCTCCTCACACAGCGCGACTACTGCGCCCACGTGCTGCGAGGGCACGTGCACAGTGACCTTCATGATGGGTTCTTCGATGTAATCGAGATCGCCCGGCCCTGGCATTTTCGACGGATTGTCGACGCGGACTGTCTCACCAGATTTCGTTTTTGCAACGTAAACGACGCTCGGCGCCGTGGTGATCAAGTCGATGTCGTATTCTCGTTCGAGTCGCTCTTGGATAATCTCCATGTGCAGCAAACCCAAGAACCCACACCTGAACCCAAACCCAAGAGCGTCTGAGGTATCCGGCTCGAACTGAAAAGAAGCATCGTTGAGATGGAGCTTCGAAAGAGCGTCACGCAACTCTTCATAGTCAGCGCTGTCGGTGGGGAAGAAGCCGGCGAAAACCATCGGCTTGACTTCTTTGAATCCCGGCAGGGGTTGTGTCGCCCCGTGCCGAACGGTGGTCAGGGTGTCACCGATCTTGGTGTCTTCGACGCTCTTGATGTTCCCTGCCATGTATCCCACTTCGCCTGGGCCCAGACTCGTCAGCGTCGTAGGGAAGGGAGAGAAGCAGCCGAGCTCGGTCGCTTCGAAGTCGCGACCCGTGGCCATGAGACGAACCTTGTCCCCCTTGCGCAGGGTGCCGTCGACCACCCGCAACATCACCATGGCACCCCGGTACGAATCGTACCAGCTGTCAAAAATGAGCGCTCGCAAGGGAGCGTCAGCCGTGCCTTTCGGTGCCGGGATGCGTTCTACTACGGCCTCTAGCAGCTCCTGGACGCCAACCCCGGTCTTGCCGCTGCACAATACGGCTCCGGAGCAATCCAGGCCGATCACGTCCTCCACCATTTCCACGGTGCGATCGACGTCGGCCGAAGGAAGGTCGACCTTGTTGATGACGGGGATCAATTCGAGATTCTTGTCGAGCGCCAAGTAGACGTTAGCCACCGTCTGGGCTTGCACGCCTTGCGTAGCGTCTACGACTAACAATGCCCCTTCACAAGCCTCCAGGCTGTTGCTCACTTCGTAGGCAAAATCCACGTGACCTGGCGTGTCGATCAACTGCAGTTGGTAAGTTATCCCGTCCTTTGCCGTGAATCGGAGGCGCACGTTTTGGGCCTTGATCGTGATGCCCCGTTCCCGCTCTAGATCCATCTTGTCGAGAAACTGTTCTTTGCGTTCTCGAGACGACACAGCCTTGGTGACATCCAGGATGCGATCGGCGAGCGTGCTTTTCCCGTGGTCGACGTGCGCTATGATCGAGAAGTTACGAATGAGGTGTTGATCCGTCATGGCAGAATTGGGGCAGCGCACTTAGCATCTTCGGAGACGACTGCCCAAGCAAAGCAGCCTTATCACGTCGCGGAGCAACGCTGAGCTGCTCGCGCCACGCCTCCTAGAGGCGGTGCATGGCGTCCCGCCCCTCATGAGGCTCGCTACGTAGCTCGCTCGACCGCTAAGACCGCTTCTTGCGGGGCGCCGGTACCGGGTCTGCGAGGCTGAGTTGGCCTGGCAATTGGTCAGCGTACTGCTTGAGCACGAGGTCGATCCCCTCCCGAATGTACACCGCAACGGGCACCTTCGTCCGGTCGTGCAAAACGTGCAGGGCCTCGTTTTGCTCCGGTGTGATGTAGACCGTCGTGGAGATTTTCTTTCGTGACATCGGGCGGCTCGGGCTGCTGTTGCCAGTCGTTACACTAGATTCCCATACGTGTGTTGTCAATCGGTCCGAGCAGTAACAGGTGAACCCGGCGGGGCCCCGAGAACGGGGGCCGGACCCTTCCAACCGTACCGCCCAGGTCAATTCGCACGTCCAATTTTGGGTTAGCTCTTCTGGAAGTGGCCTGCCGGAGCAGTTCTGCGGTAAGGATAGGGGTCCGAGAGCGGCCGGTAGCCGAATGGTCAGGGAAAGCTTGTGTTTTCCGTCCACGTGTGGCGAAGCAGCAGGCAGCGCTCTCCACGCTCTGGAGAGACCGGAATTGCAGATGAAAGCATCAAACTGGGGTCGTACTTTTGCTTTAGGCTCCCTGTTGTCATGGCCGGTGACTTTGCCGGCCTGTGCCTCGACGGCCCAGGAGGCAGAGGGGCCGTCAGGCCCGGGCATCGAGCGCCGCAACACGGTCGTCGAGCACGAACCGTGTGACCACGAGGACGAAAACGCCGTGGCGCGAGACGCCAACCGCGACGGCAAGCCGGACTTAATCACCGTTACCCTCGGCGGCAGGCCGGTGTGTCAGTGGATCGACCTCAATTTCGACGGTGTCGTAGATGCCTGGACGTACTTCGACAGCAACGGCCAGGTCCGCCGGCGCGAGACCGATTACGACCGGGACGGCCGCATCGACGAGGTGGCGACGTGGCAGGGGGGGGTAATGGTAGCCCGAGAGCGTGCCACGACTCTGGCTGGTCGGTTAGACACGTGGGAGTACTTCGAACGCGGGGTTCTGGTGCGCGCGGAAAGGGACGCCGACGGCAACGGGATGGTGGATCAATGGTGGGAGTACATGCGTGCGCAGCGCCCAGATTGTCCTGTGGTTCACTCCGACGTTGATGGGGACGGCCGACCTGAGCCCGGCGCGACGGTGGACCTGTGCGAAGCCGAGCTGGCCTCAGACGGAACGGCTGGGCTCAGCCAAGCCGCGCGGGAACAAGGAGCGCCGGACGACACCACACAGTCGGCCCCGGACGTACCCAATGCGGCCGAGGCTCCCCCGCAAACTGCAGCGGAGGACGTCCAATGACACCCTACCTTCCACGTTTGCGCTGGCTGATGTCAGTGGCGCTAGCCGCGAGCGCTTGCGGGGGCTCCGGGCACGAGGCCCCCAAAACCGTCGTCGACAGCCGGTCTGGCTTTCAGCGCGCGGCGGAAGGCCTGGACGACCCTCGCTGCGACGCGCAGAACCGAAGTGACCGCGTCCCCGTGGTATCACAGACCCTCGGTGCCGAGTCCGCTTCCATCCGACGAGTCTTTGCAACGGGAGCCCAAGCCGACGATGGACAGCGGGTGGTCCGGTGCCGGGAGGTGGACACGAACCTGGACGGTGTGAAGGACCTGATGCGTTCGTACAACGATCAAGGTGAACCTTTGGTCGAGCGTGCCGACTCGAACTACGACGGCAAGGTCGACACGTGGGTGACTTTCGCCCGGGGGCGAGTCGCGCACATGGAGTTCGACGCAGACGGTGACGGCAAGCCTGATGTGTTCAAAACCTACTCGCAGGGCGTACTCGCGAAGGTTCAGCGTGACACCAACTCGGATGGCAAGCTCGACACCTGGGAGGTCTACGACAACGGCCGCTTGAACCGTATCGGCGTCGATCTCACCGGCGACGAAAAGGTGGACCGGTGGTATCGAGACGCGGAGCTCGAGCGGCGTGAGCAACTCGAGGCCGAAGCCGAAGCAGAGCGTGCTTCCACAGCCGAGACCTCAGAAGCTGACGCCGAAAGCGAGTAGCGGCCAGGCTCCGATTGGAGCTCGTACCAAAAGCGGAAACCGATTCACACGTCGAATTGCCTTGGGTTCGAGCACCGCCGATGCGCTATAGCGCGGCCGTGGCCACTGAAAGACTACAAAAAATTCTTGCTCGCGCAGGCTTTGCCTCACGCCGTGGCGCCGAAGAGCTGATCGCCGCGGGAAAGGTGAAGGTTAACGGAAAGCGGGTGAGTGAGCTCGGTGTCAAGGCTGATGCACGCAAGGATCGCATCGAAGTCGAAGGCAAGCTCGTGACGTCTGAGCCGTTGGTGTATGTGTTGTTTCACAAGCCACGGGGGGTCGTGTGCACCATGAGTGACCCTGAGGGAAGGCCGACGGTAGCTCAGTACGTGGCCGACGTGCGGGCCAGAGTAGTGCCCGTTGGGCGTTTAGACTTCCACACGAGCGGCGTGCTGCTGCTTACCAATGACGGCGAGTTTTCCGCAGCATTGGCCCATCCAAGCCGCAAGGTGGAGAAAGTTTACGTCGCTAAGGTACGGGGCGTCGTTGACAACCCGACCATCGAGAAAATGCGCCAGCCGATCGAGATCGATGGCAAGCTCACGCAACCCGCAGAGGTGAAGCGTCTGCGGGTCGAAGGGGACAAGACGTGGATCCAAGTCATCCTTCGCGAGGGGAGAAATCGTCAGGTCCATCGCATGACGGAGGCCGTGGATTCCGTAGTTTTCCGTCTCGCCCGGTTGAGCTTTGCGGGGTTGACGGCCGAAGGTCTCCGACCCGGGCAGTGGCGCTTTTTGACGAAAGACGAACTGCGGGAATTCAAGGCGACGTTCGGCTACCCCAAGCGGATTGCTGCACCTCCGGCCGCTCCCTTGTCGGAGCAGGTCGACCGCACGCGCCGGCGACTCGAGAAAAGGGTCGCTCACGCTCGGAAGCTGGGTGCGTCAGGTGAGTCTGCCGCCGAGGAGGCGAGCACGGAGGCCGCCGTCCGTCGCAATCCGCGGTCGACGTCCAAAGCACCTCGAAAGCAAGCAGCGGGCAAGCCGGTGCGGCAGTCGGAGACACGCGGGGAGGCGGCGCGTGCCCCGCGCCGCCGAACCAAAGGGCGATAGCTTCAGACTCTCCGGTGAAGCTGGAGCGCTACGCGAGCGCCGTTCCTACCCAGGAGGAACGGCAAGCGTTAGGTTCAACGGCCATGGACTAACGTTTTTGCACCGTCTCGGAACACGACGTTGATCTTTCCGTCGGCGTTTACTTCCGACACGAACCCGTCGCCGAATTTCGAGTGACGGAGCAGCTCGTCGGCTCGAAAGGTAGTGCGCGGACTGTACGCGCGAAAGCTCGTGTCGGTTTGTCCGAGCACGCGGCGATCCCATTCCGATACCTTCGCATTTGCCTTGGCCCTGGGCGTTGCCGCGCCGGCCTTCTTGCTCGTGCCTGGGACATCCTCGCCCTTGGGTATGGGGTCTTTGGCACCCTTAGGGGCCCGATAGTTGTGTTGTGTTCGGCAGGTCTGGCACTCCACCCGCTTCGGGCTGCCAGCCACGGCCGCTACAACCCGATGCATGAGATCCATTCGGCACTTCGTGCACCACGCGTCGACTTCGCTTCCAGCGGTCACTGACACTACTCGTTCTCCTCGGAATCGACCCGCTTGGTTGTAGGGTCGTCGCTCTTTTTGACTTTGACTTTCGCAGAGATGGGCGATGTTTTCTGAGTCGCCATGGTACTCGGCTTGAACCTCACCTCCATCTTGACTTCCAAGGTCAGGAGGCTGAGCGCCCGCGCGAGTTCTTCGGAAAGGCTGGTGCGTTCCAGCAGCTCCCGCACTTCTCGAGACACGGCCCTATACACTCCGGAGCGCGTTTCTTCCAACTGGCTAAGCGCTTGCGTCAACGCTTCTTTGGGAAGCTTGAGCTCACTCAACGCTTGCCGTATGCCGTCGGTGGTAATGTTCTTGGCGCCAGATTCGACGAGTCGCCTGACGAGTTCTGGAATGAGGCGGTCGACCGATCGTCGGTCTGGAGGCTCACTAGGAGGAGGCGGCCTACTCACTCAGACCAGTTACCTCGCCATGGTGCTTACGTCAAATGTTGCGTCGCTGGCTTGTGATCCAAACGCCTCCCCATTCCAGGTCGACTACCGTAACAGTGAACCACGACATCTGCCGTCGACCAGCATGGCAGCGACGAGCGCGTCGAAGCCGCAGGACCCCAAGCCAGACACGCAGAGTGAATGGACGACGCATCTCGAGTACTGCGACGATGGCTATCGTCCTACGTCTGAGGTCGATCTGGATCTGTTAAGGCTGGGCGCACTATGTGGTGCCTCGAACGGCCTGACACGTGGGCGGCGTCACGTTGACGAGCTCGCTGCTGACGCCGTTGAACTGGAGTTGTCGGAACTGCAACGAAAGTGTGGACGGGTGCTCGTGGCTGTCGCGGTTCCGACAGCGAAGCCGGAACTGAATCCGACGTCTCACCAATTCCGCGTCCTCGTCGAGAGTGGTGGCAAGCTCCTCACCAGTTGCCAACTCGAAGGCGCGGGCTGGTGTCCGGAGAGAGAAGTACTTTGTGGCGGCTCATTCACGGTCCGGGTCGAGACGACGGAAGCGATTGCCGGCGCCAGTAAGGTGGGACTGGAGGTGTGGCATCGGAGCATGTCTGAGCGTGGTGGTGCGTCCGAGGATCGCAAGCGTTGACGCAGATTCAATGGTGGCCAGGCGACGCGCGACACGCTTGCGGAAAGGCCGTCGAGGAAGTGACTTTGCCCCTGCGGCACAGAACTTTGCGAGGTACACTCTCGCATGACCTTCCAAGAGAACGTGGAGCCATCGGGTCCTGCCTCAGTCGCCCCATTGTCGACAGTCTTTGCTGAGCGGCGTAAGCGCGTATCCCTGGCACTAGGTGAGGCGGTGCTGGTCTTGTTTGCCGCGCCCGAGACGCTGCGCAACAACGACGTGCACCACGAGTACCGTCAGCATTCCGACTTCTACTACTTGACCGGCCTGGATGAGCCCAACGCAGCGCTCGTATTGAGCGGAGGTGAGGACGCCAAGCTAACGCTCTTCGTGCTGCCTCGTGACGCGGCGCGGGAGGTGTGGGATGGACCACGCATTGGCGTGGAAGGAGCGAAGACGAGCGTTGGTGCTTCTCAGGCGCATGAGTTCGCTCGCCTCGAGGAGGAGCTGCCAAAGCTGTTGTTGGGGCACAGGCGAGTCGTGTGCCGACTCGGTGAGGCGGAGGAAGACGAGCAGCGAATTCTCGAGGCGCTGCGGCGAGCTCGGCGGCTAGCGCGCAAGACTCAAGTCGTTCCTGTTGAGCTATGGGACTCATCGATCTTGCTTCACGAGATGCGGCGCGTGAAGGCCGATGGCGAGCTTTCGCTCATGCGTCGCGCCGCGGCAATCACTGCGGAAGCACACCGGGCGGCAATGAAAGCGGCGGGTCCCGGCAAATTCGAATATGAAGTCGAAGCGGAGCTGCGGAGCGTATTCCGCCGCTGTGGTGCCGAACGACCCGCGTACGCTCCCATCGTGGGGTCCGGTCCCAACGCCACTATCTTGCACTACGTCAAGAACAGCCGGCGAATGGAACAGGGCGATCTATTGCTCATCGATGCAGGGTGCGAGTACGGGTACTACGCTTCCGACGTCACACGCACATTTCCGGTAGGCGGGACGTTCAGTTCAGCGCAGAAGCGCATCTACGAGATCGTATTGGACGCGCAAAGGCAGGCCATCGCCCACGTCAGACCGGGGGTAACCTTCGAGGACTTGCACGCCATAAGTTTGCGCGTGATCACGTCCGGGCTGATAGAGCTCGGGATGATTGCGGGGCCATTGGAGATCGCCTTGAGCCAGGAGCTGTACAAGCCGTTTTTCATGCACGGTACCGGACACTACCTAGGCATGGATGTCCACGACGTGGGGTCCTATCACGAGCAGGGGAAGGCGCGTCCGTTCGAACCCGGTGTCGTATTGACCGTTGAACCTGGCATCTACGTCTCGCCGAGCAACGACCAGGTGCCACTGGAGTATCGCGGGATCGGGGTCCGTATCGAGGACGACATCGTCGTGACTTCCGATGGTCACGAGAACCTCACCGCTGCAATTCCCAAGAGCGTTGAAGAGATTGAGGCCTGCATGAAGGCGTGAGCCCGCTGGCTAAGCACAGGCTGCTCTCGTTCCAGTGGTTCGGATACGGCCGCCCGGTAAGATAGGCGGGCTTGCCCTGCCGTCGGTTTGGGGCCAAAGAACAACTATGACGGCGCGAGAGTGGAGCGGAGTGATCGAGGACGTGAGGCGGGCGATGACCCCGCGGGGGCGAGCACAGCTGGGGCAGTTCGTCGTGGAAGGGGCTCGCTTGGTTTCGCGGGCAGTGAAATCAGGGCACATGCCGCGTCGAGTCGTGGTGTCGGACCGTCTGTTGCGTCAACGACAAGCGCAGGCAAGCGATCTTCTCGAAGAGCTTGCCCGCAGCCGTTGCGAGGTCATTACGGTACCTGAAGCGGTAATGCTCGAACTGGGGGAGGGCCGCAACGGCGGGCAGCTCATGGCTTTGTGCGAGATCCCCCGCCCCCCGCCGCTGAGCGAAATACATGGTATGGCGTGCGCGAGAAGCGCACCAGTGTTGGTCCTCGTCGACGTTGAGGAACCCGGTAATGTCGGAGCGCTAGTGCGCACCGCACTCGCGTCGGATGCCGTAGCCATCGTGGCGGTGGGGGTGAGTGATCCGTTCCATCCCAAAGCCGTACGCACTTCTATGGGGAGCTTGTTCAAACTGCCCGTCGTGCACCACTACGAAGTGCAACCGGTATTGGCCGAGCTCGCGTCGCTACGTTGCATTGCGGCGGTTGCGGAAGACGGTGTGGCGCCGTGGGATGCAGATTATGGAACAGCCACGGCTCTGTTCGTCGGCAGTGAGGGCAAAGGGTTACCAATATCGGTTACTGAAGTTCTGCATGAACGCGTCACCATTCCGATGCGAGATGGTGTCGACTCTTTTTCGGTCAACGCCGCTGCAGCCATCTTGTTGTATGAGGTGAATCGGCGGCGCAAGCACGGCGCGTGACAGCATCGTCGTCAGAGCTTGGCGATGTCCAGGTGAGCCGAGCCAACGACGCCCGCCCGCGGACCCAGCTCGGAAACCAGCAACGGCACTTCCCCCAGCGGGGGCGCGAAAGCGGACTTTCGTACTGCGGCTCGCAAAGCCGGCTCCAGCAAGTCGAAGGATTGCGAGATGCCGCCAGTGAACACGATGGCATCGAGGTCCAAAAGGTTCTGCATGGTCGTGACGCAGCGGGCGAGGGAATCCGCCATTTGGGCAAACGCCTTTATCCCTTCAGGGCGTCCCGCTCGCGCGGCGGCCGCGACCGTCACCACCTCCGACGCATCGCCTCCGCCGGCTTCCTTGTAGCGGCGCAGTAGGCCGAACGTGCCCGCGTAGGACTCCACACATCCGCGCTGCCCACAGCCACAAGGCCAGGCATCAGCGCTACTGTCGATAGGGATGTGGCCAATCTCGGCGGCGAAGCCGAAGGCTCCGGTCCGCATCTTCCCGTCTAGAACCAGACCACCGCCGATGCCCGTCCCCAAGGTGACCATCGCAAAACTCGGGTACGTTCGGCCCCATCCAAACAGGGCTTCACCGTGCGCGGCGGCGTTGCCGTCGTTTTCCACGAACACGCGGCAACCGAGCAGCGGCTCCAGCAGACCGGCGATGTTGACGTTCTCGAAACCCGGGATGTTGGGCAGCCGGTAACATACCCCTTGTGCGTCGACTTCGCCAGGAATGGCAAAACCGACGTTCTCCGGGGTAGCGTCTAGGTCTCTCACCGCCTCGGCCACCGCCTCCATGACGGCACGGGGGCCTTCGGCGGGAGTCGCAAAGCTCATTTCCCCGATGATCTGGTCGCCCTGCACCTTAGCCACCTTGGTGCGGGTTCCCCCTAGGTCGATTCCGATCTTTGCCATGCCTGTCAAAGCCTCTGCGTTGTTTCGTTGACCTCGCCACCGTCGCTCAGACGGGTCGCTCAAATCAAGGGTTAGTGCGGTGGGCGCCAACTCTGGCGTCGAACACGCCGGCGATGCGGGGTGTGCACCACCGCTGGCGCGACCCGGTCAACGAGTTTGGGGGGTTGACATTAAATCGTCGATGGCGCAAAGCCCGGCATATGAAGCATTCCGTGCCCCACGATCTCGGCCAAGAGCGGGCGAAACGCGTTACAGATGCCGCTTGGAGCAGCTACTCCAAAAGGTTCGACAAGTACTCGCCGACGATGAGTTGGGTCTCTGACGATGAGGCCAAGATCGGTTTCACCGCCAAAGGGTTTTCTTTGGACGGCGCCATCCAGGTGCGGCCGAATTCCATCGACTTGTTGCTCGACGTGCCATTTCTACTGAGGCCTTTTCAGAAGATGGCGATAGGCGTCATCGAGCAAGAGATCCGAAGTTGGATCCAGAAGAGCGAAAACGGCGAAATCTAAGCGCTCACTAGCGGCTCACTTGCATCATGATCGCTGCCGAGCCGGGATGGACGGCAGTGACGGCGCGTTTTCCCTCTCGCTCAGATCCGATCGCGGCGCTTCAGCAAGGTCAATACGAAGAGCAGCGTGGCCAGCATCATACCCGCGAGCACTGCAAAGGGTAACCAGTCCACGTAGTAGTGGGTGAAACCCCATGCGCCATGGAAGTCGGTCGAGGCGACTTGTGCCTTGGCGCAGTTGAAGTGACCAGCTTCAACGAAGTTGTCTGGGCTGGTCAGGTTTGGACGCTTTAGGTCGATGATCCAAGCCGGCTCGTCCATGAGCGCTTGCCGCTCTTGCGCGATCACCCCTTGGAAGCCCCAGCGTGCCGGCATGATGTACATGGGCCACTGAAGGAGTGGATTGGTAGTCATCGGCACCATCAGTCCGCCTAGGACAACCTGCGGAATCAATGCGATTGGCGTCAACGCCATCGCAGCTTCCGCGCTGACGACTACCGTGGACAAGAGTAACCCGAGCGCCGTGGAGTTCATTGCCGTAACTGTCAACACTCCGATGCCCGTGCCCAAGGCTGCAGCCCCTCCTTCGAGCCCGAGGGCGTAGAACACGATCGTATAAAGTACGGCGCACTGGAACGCACAGATGAGGCTCAAAAAGAAGAACTTGGAGAAGATGTAGTTGAAGAGGCCGAGGTTAACCATACGCTCGCGTAGGTAAATCGCTCTCTCACTAACCACCTCCCGCGCGGCGTTGCTCGTGCCGAACCAGACCGCGGCGACGACGACGAAAAATATGGCCGCTGAGTTATCAGGAGTGGGCTGCATGCTCTTGAGCAGTTCGGCGGTACCCTCGCCCAGCTCTGCTTCCGCGCTCTTCTTGCTGAGTTCTTGCAAAGCACCCAGACACCAAAAGGGGATGGCATCCTTCTGCCAGCCAAAGACGAGGGCCAGCAAAACGCCTATGATGGGCGCCTGTAGCAGCATGATCCAAATCCCCGCCTGGTCCCGGAACTTGACTTTCGCATAGCGGCCCAGCAGCAAGGTGAATTGTCCGCGGGTCTTCGGTCTGCTCGAGGGCAGCGCCTGGCCGGTTACCCCGGTTCCGACGGCTCGGCTGCCCGAATACATCTTCAGGAAGGTCGGGTGTTGCTGTTCGAAAAACTCCGACGCCCACAGTCGCGCTGCTTTCTGCCGCGCAGGAAAGCGGGGCGCGTTGGGATCCACCCGCCTCTCTTGCTCGAACACGGAACGCTCGCGCAAGTTGATCATGTCGAACATATCGCGCGGATTGTCGACATCGTTAACCTGTCCCTGTCTTACTCTCTCAGTCCCAAAGAAGCGATAGGCGTCTGGATGGGTGGGGCCGAAGTACATGGGGATGCCGCCGGGCCCCATCAGCAGGCACAGGTTGAACTTTTCGAACTCGGCCCTTGCTGGCTGGTGGATCGTCGTGATGATCGTTTTCCCAGTGCTGCTCGCCAAGTTAGCGAGCAGTGAGACGAGCGCCGTCGTATCGTCAGCAGCCAGCCCGCTGGTAGGCTCGTCGAGGAACATGATCACCGGATCGGTGACCAGCTCCATGGCGATGTTGACACGCTTGCGCTGTCCGCCACTGAGGATCTTCTTCTCAGGCGCTCCGATCTGAAGGTGTTTGACGTTTTCCAGTCCGAGTTGCTGAAGTGTCGTTTCGACCCGACGGTCGATCTCTTCGGCGGAGTAGTCGGGCGGAAGGCGAAACTTGGCGCTATAGCGTACGGCCTCCCATACCGTGAGCTCGGGATGAACGATATCATCTTGGGGTACGTAGCCAATCGAACCGCGAAGGGCATCGTAGATACTGTACAGGTCCTCGCCGTTGATGCGCACCTGGCCGGCAGTTGGTGGTAGGTAACCGTTGAGCGCGAGTAGCAGCGTCGTCTTTCCCGCCCCGCTGGGACCCATCAGTGCGATGAAGTCCCCAGGTAGAGCTTTGAAGCTAACGTGGTCGAGGAGTGTTTTCAGTTCCTTTGGGTTGTCTCGGTCGTTAACCTGTAAGAACAAATCCCAGGCTTCGATCTCGTACAGCGGGCGTCCTGCCCAATCGTGCTGCTGATCCTCGATGACGAGGGCCACGCCTTGTTCGGGCCCGTCGCTCTGCAACAAGAGCGGCATCGGACCGATGAACACCTTTTCTCCAGGCGAGACGGCAACGCGCTGTCCAGCTTGTATGCGCTGTCCACGCACGTAAGTACCGTTCGCGCTACCAGCGTCCTCGATGTATAGCTTCCCATCGACGTGATGGATGAGCGCATGCTTGCTTGAAACCTGCGCATGCTCGAGAACGATATCATTGCCTGGGGTGCGACCGATGCTCTGAGTTTCGTGCGTGCCCGAGACGCGCGCCATCTGTCCAAGTACCGTTCGGTGCCTCGGGGCTTGGGGTTGAGACAAGCGATTGGCTTGTGCTGTGCCCCGGGCGCCCTGTTCGGGTGCCTTTGGTTCATCCGCAGAGTTAGCTTGGAGCAGACGCAACGCAAGGCTCATGGGGAGGGGAACTGGCCCAAGTGCCACGACGGTGTTTGCATCTAGCGGTACGGCTTGATTGGCTGGCAGACGTTGGCGATTGACCCAGCAGCCGCTGGTCGAGCCGTGATCCGTCAGAGTCATCGGGTCCGAACGGACGGTGGCGTGCCTGCCGGAAACGTTTGGATGTCGTATCACCCAATGGCAGCGAGCCGGGTCGCGACCAATCGTGAGCACCCCCGGCTGCCGGGGCAGCTCGCCCTCGTACAGCAGCAACGCCGGAATCGCAGGATGCGTGATGGGTACTGATGCACCACCGACCTGGAAGTCGTTCTTGAAGTCGAACTCTACCCGCGCGTGGGGCGCAAGCGGCTGCCCATTGCAGGTGGACGCCGCCGTCCCGTTCTCGAACCAAAGCTGGTCCTGCTCGTTGATGATGCGAGCGTGGTGAGGTTCAACGGATGCTACCGCCAACCGGATGTCGCAGTCTGGCGCGCTCCCGATCGTGAGCGTCTTCTTTCCTAACTCTGGGAGCATGAAGTCGAATCTCCGTGTTGAGGCTATGCGTTGGGAATGCTGTACGGCTACTCCAAACGCATGGAGAACTCTTCTGGCCCGAATTTGACGGACGCGCCGTGAGGGACTTCAGTCCAGTGTCCGGCAGCGATGCGCACGCCGGACAAGAACGTGCCGTTGTTGCTCTGTTCATCACGAACCCACAGCTTGCCGTTCTCCAGCTTTAGTGAGGCGTGGAAACTCGACACCTGAGGTTCCGTGAGAAGAACCGGACAGCTGGGGTCGCGCCCCACTTTCATTTCCGAGCCTGGGACGACGGTAAATACTCCGGAGCGGCCCTTCAAAACTCCACGGGTGGGATTAGGGGGGGCCGGTGTCGAGGGCGCGACCGGGGCGCGCGGTGCCGGGGCGACAACCGGGGCTGGACTGGGGGCACCTGCTGGCACCCGGCGGCGGCTACCACCGCTGCGCACGACGACCGCAATCAGCAAGCCGACGACTACTAGCGCCAAGGCTCCCCCCAAAAGCCAGAGTAGAGGAAACGGTGCCGTGCGCGCCTTGGTCTGAATCACCGTATCGGCCGTGATACCGCTCATGCGCCTGGCGTGGTTGTCGTAGACGACGAAGCGTGCCACGGCCGACGCCCCTGCACCGTGCAGCACCTTGTCGTTGTCGGGCACCGTGAATTCGGCAAAAGTATCGGTGCTTTGTAACGCGTCGCCCTTCATCCCCATGGCGATGAGCTGCTGCTGTGCTTCTTTGGCTTGCTCGGGATTCGACCCCGACAGCTCCGAGGGCAGGGCCTGACCAGCAGGGAGAAAGTAGATTTCGGCTCGTCTTGCGTCTCCGCCCCAGCAGAAATCCCCGAACACCTTCACGTTACCCCCTGGGTAAACACCTTCGTCTACGGCTTGCTGGGTACGCTCCAGGTTTACGTCCAGGGGCCAAGTCGTGGGGTCAATTCCGATTGGTACGTCTTGAAAAGATGCATCCCCAACAATTTGAGGAGTGACGTCGCGGAAGATGAGTCGAAAAGTTTGAGTGATGGTCGGAGCTACACATGCGACTCGCCATTTGGCGATGTACATCTTGCTGAAGCGAGTTCGTACCGCCTTGACGATGCTGGCCGAACGGCTGTTCCCCTCACCGTTCTGGAGCACGTTGAAGAAGCCCCCAATGTGCGGGTTGGCCAGATTCTGCATGAACTCGAGGGAGTTGTTGGAAAACTCGTCCCACGTCCGCGTCGGTACGTAGATACTGATGACCGGTACTGGCGTCTTGGGTAGCGCCAGGTTGTCCTCCGGAAAGCGACCATTGGTCATGTAGTCCGACAGCTGTATGGCGCCGGGGCCTGTGGTCGAGGGATCGGCGCCTCCGAAGCCGGTGGAGATGACGACCATCGCCTGGTGCAGGGGAATCTCTGCTTTTTCCCCGGCATTACCCAGGGCCTTGAAGCCGTCGGTTGCCGCGTTCTTTATGATCGTCAACAGTGGCCGATTGCGGCCCTGCTGTGAAATCGTCTTGGACAATTGGTTGATGAAGCTCTCTGCTTGCGTCTTGCGCGCTGCAGGTAACCAACCCGAGTCACTGAAGACCTGACGATCGTTGAAGTACATCAGATTGATGATGTCGTTCGGCCCCATGCTGCGGGTGAACTCGCGAGCCAGTTCACGGGCGTCATCGAAAGTGCTGCTCATACGAGCGTCGGCATCGATGAGTACCAACCAGGCAGTGCCGACACCAGGCTGCCTCTGACTCTGGCCCCAGCTCTCGACGCTGAGCAGCTTGGCGGGTCGGTCGGTGCCATCGACGACGACACTAAAGAGCGCGTTGGCCTCTGGAAACGGAAAGGTCGAATACAGGGGCTTCTCGAGCGCTTCCGCCAGACACGCCAGGCGCGCATCGCCGCGCTGGGTGGCGCAGTGACCGGTAGCTTGGCTGATGCGCTTGGACTGCTGCACTTCGATGACGGTCGTGATGACCGGATCTCCGCTGGTAGAACTAGCGCGCGGGTCGATGCGCAGGATGTGGGCTTCTGGAGCGGCCAGCGCTGGCGCAGCACGGAAGCTTGCAAGCAAGCTCAAGCAACACAGCGCGAATGGAAGCCAAGGGGGCGTGGCGCGCAGAAGCGCGCGGTGGGGATATGATCTGAATTCTGACATAGCTCGCTGCTGCAACTTAATGGACGATTTTCACGGTTGCGCTGAACAGACCGAATCGCACCGTGTCCCCGTCCTTCAGGGGCCAGTGTTGATCGGGTTGGAGGGCCACGTCATCGACGAATGTGCCGTTCGTACTGCCCTGGTCGGTCAGCAGCATGCGGCCGGGCAGCGCCGCCGCTACGATGATGGCGTGGCGGGAGGACACAGTTGCATGCGGAAACTCGATGTCGGCATCGGCTCCCGCGCCCACCCGTCCGATCAAGTTGGAGCCCTGGTGTATCGGCCAAAACTGCCCAAGAGGATTGGCGTCGTAGCTCACCAGAAACCCCGCCAACACAGGCGGTGCTTCGACCGGTATATCCAGGTGGTGAAGCAGCGCCTGGGCTTCGTCTGCCGCTGGCGCCGAGGACCGTGGTGAGTCGGAGGCACCCATCGTAGACGGGGAGCCTAGCTGTCGACTGGCGGGGGGGGAAGTTTGGGCAAACGCCAGACTATCGACGAGGGCGACTTGCGCCGCGTTTGCTTGGGGCGGGCCAGGGCTGAGCGAGATGTCGGGCTCCCAAGGCGCTCCGCTAGACACGACCGCAACGGCAGCACTCGGGGCCCTGCTGCTCCTGCGCGACAGCGGAGAGCCACAGGCAACACAGAAGCGCGAGTCCTGATCGTTGTCACGTCCACAGCGACTGCAGGCAATCATGCTGATCAGTTCTCTCCCACCGTCGTCTCCCACTGCTGGGCTGTGCGAGCATACTCGCTCTGTTTGTCAACGAGTAGGCCACGCACGAGTCAGGGTGCGCTTAACGAAGCGCTAGGCCCAACAGCCGCTCATACACACATGCGCCTACGGCCAAACGCGGCCCGGCGGAAGCAGTAGCGGCCCGGGTGTTAGCAGCCTCAGGCTCAACGGTCGCGCTGATCGCGCACGCGTGCAGCTTTGCCGGTGAGGTTACGCAAGTAGAACAAGCGGCCGCGACGCACCACGCCTTGGGAGATGACCTCTATCTTCTCCAAGCGCGGCGTATGCAGCATGAACGTGCGTTCCACACCGACGTGGAAGCTCGTCTTGCGCACGGTGATCGTACTGCGAGCGCCGGCGCGGTGGCGCTTGATGACGATGCCTTTGAAAACTTGGGTCCGCATCTTGTCGCCCTCGACGATGCGATAGTGGACCGCCACCGTGTCACCCACGCGGAACGCGGGGAGGTCGCTACGGAGGGTTGCCGATTCGAGTTCGCTGATGATTGACGAGGTAATTGCCATGGTCTTCGATTCCGGGGGGCGCGTCTGGGCCTGCGACAAATCCGACGCCACTACCCACCCTGGCCCGCTAGTTCGCGCTGCCCCTGGGTGGCGCTGCCCTGGCCTCGAGATGGCTTGCAACGGGTGGGTCCGTGGTCGGAAGGGGCGGCATTATGCACTTGTGAAGTGCCTCGTCAATGGGCAATTACGGCGAGCTTGACGGGGGAAGCCCACTAAGCTACCAATCGCGCCCCTTCGAAGTGGCGGCTCGGCAGTCGAGACGTAGCTCCCAAGCGGATACCAAACATTAAACACGAAAGAACCGTCTCGACCTTGGCATACCGCGCGTCTTCGATGGAAGGCACGCCAAAGCCGGCTCGGGCGCGGCCCACTGAACCCATCGGGTCATGGCCGTCATGGAGGTTACATGAATTCTCATCCCGGAACACTAGGTCGCAAGGTTGGCATGAGCCAAGTCGTCGCCGAGGACGGTACCGTCACGCCCGTGACCGTCATCGAAGCCAAGGCGGTGATCGTGGGCAAGCGTACGCAGGAGAAAAACGGCTACGACGCGCTCGTGCTCGGATTTGGGCAACGCAAAGCCAAGCACACGCACAAGCCATTGGCGGGGCAGTTTGCCAAGGCAGGCGTCGAACCCATGCGCGTCACGCGCGAGTTCCGCTGCGATGCCGAGTATGTGGGCAAGTATGAAGTAGGAGCGGAGATCCCGCTCGACGAGCTGTTCGAGCCGGGGCAGTTCATCGATGTGCGTGGCGTGTCTCGCGGCCGCGGATTCAGCGGTGTCATGCGGCGTCACAACTTCCGCGGATCCGGAGCGTCTCACGGTGCCCACGAGGTCAAGAGGCATGGTGGCTCCATCGGTACCAACATGACTCCGGGTCGCGTCTTCCCCGGGCGTAAGATGGCAGGACAGTCCGGCAACAAGGCCGTCAGCGTGCTCAACCAAAAGATCGTCAGAGTGCTCGCCGACAAAGGCCTGATCTTGGTCCACGGCGGAGTGCCTGGCGCCCGCAACGGGTTGGTCGAGCTGCGCGGCGCTGTAAAGAAACGTGGCGGCAAGCCAGCGGCGTGAGCGTTCGAGGGCCAGTAGCCCGCTAGTCACACCGCCAGTGCAGGCGGTAACACTAGCAGATAGTCTCCGACGGATACGCGACTCGCGGGCAACCGTGGGACGTCACACCACTGCTTGGCGGTGGTGTGATGTCGACAGCGACGGGCTGGGCGCGACGGTGGAGTACTTCAACGGGTATTGCGTACTCAATGCTTATACCAGCGGCGTGGCGAAGCAGGCTCAGATCTGGGCTTTGGCGCTAGGTCAACTTGGTGCGCGTGGTGTTTACTTGAAGCGGCGGGTACGTGAGGATCTGCGGCGGCAACCGATCCACGTGTTGGCGCCTCCGCAACCGATCTGGGGACAGGCAGTACCCGAACGGTGGCTGGTCGAAGAGCACGGCGTCACATTCGAAGTTCAGCTCGGCGATGGGCTTTCAACGGGGCTTTTCTTGGACCAACGGACCAATCGCCAGCGCGTGCGCACCGAGTCCCAAGGAAAGTCGGTGTTGAACCTGTTTTCGTACACGTGCTCGTTCAGTGTGGCGGCTGGGTTGGGTGGCGCTCGACAGGTTACCAGTGTGGACTTGTCGGCAGCAGCGCTGAAGCGAGGTGGACGCAATCTCGCGCACAACGGCCTGGATCCGAACTCGCATCGCTTGCTCCGGGCGGACTGCGTGAAGTGGATGGAACGCGCTAAACGCCGGGGCGACGAGTACGACATCGTGATCGTCGATCCGCCGAGCTTTGGGTCTGACGGCAAGGAAACATGGAGCATGGCACGCGACTATGTTTCATTCATCGCAACCTGTTTCGCCGTGGTTGCCAAGGGGGGCACGCTGTTGTGCGTGACTAACCACCGGCAGACGTCGATGCGCGGTCTGGAACAGGCGCTCCGAGAAACGGCTCTGACGAGCCAGCGGTCGGTCCAGCGTTTGGAGCGATTGTCGCCGCCGTTGGATTGCCCAGCGCCCACGGGTGGGCAGTCAGCGACGAAGAGTGTACTGTTGACGCTATCATGAGCCGTCGTGGAACGTATGCCGGGGGAGATAGTCGTACGCGTCAAGCCCGGGGCAGCGGGTATCCGGCGCGCAGCGTGTTCAAACTGCAGGAGATTGACGAGCGTTGGCATTTGCTCGCACCAGGAGCACACGTACTAGACCTTGGCGCAGCGCCCGGCTCGTGGTCATTGTATGCGGCCCAGCGGGTGACGGAGCTGGGCGCCGTCCTGGCCGTCGACTTGCAGGAGATCAGCCAGCCTTTTCCGCCATGGGTACGGGTCGTGCAAGCCGATGCTTTCCAGCTGGATGCCACCGTGCATGATGAGTTTGGCCCCTACGACGTGGTCTTGAGTGACATGGCACCAAAGACCACCGGCGACAAGTTTACAAATGCCGCGCGCAGCGCGGATCTCGTGCGGGCGGCCCACGCCGTTGCTTGCGCTCACGGTAAGCCTGGCTCCCACTTCGTTGCAAAGCTGTTCATGGGAGCCGACTACGAGCAGTGTCGCCGTCTCGTGCAGCAGAGTTACACGACGACGAAGACGGTCAAGCCCAAAGGGACGCGGGACAACAGCGTGGAAACGTTTTTGGTCGGGATGGGTAAGCGGGAATAGCGCCGTCTTTTTCCGAAGACTTGGCCCTCGGCGCTGGCACTGTGTATCGGACACCGATGCGGTGTCCGCGCCTCGGCTGTGCGTTCCGACGGTGGAAACAGGGGGTGTGGTGCGCGCTGATCATGGCCTGTGCCAGTGAACGGGAGCAAGAACCCGCTACTACCTCTACTACCGCTCCACTGCCTCGTGCTGTCACGACGCCCGACGCGATGTCCGGCTCCAAGCAAACGCGTCTTCCCACCGCCTCGCTTGCCCTTTCCGCATCCGTGCCTGATGCCACCAGGCGCTCGCCCCGCGTTTCGGGCTTGTCGAACCTCGATCCGGAACGGGTCCTGGTGGCAACGGCGCGCCGCACGTTCATCGTTGATGAGCCCCGTCCAGGGGCGCGTCGCTTGGGCTACCTGAAAGCGGGCAGCGTCGTTGCACGGCAAGCCGAGCCTGCCGCCATGCAGGGGTGTAGCCAGGGCTTTTATGGCATAGAGCCTGACGGCTATGTCTGCGTCGGCAAGCACGCCTCCTTGGACATGGATCACCCGCTGGTTGCGGCGACCACACCCGGACCCGCGCGCGACCAGCCGTTGCCATACACATACGCGCTATCGCGCTACCCGACGCCGCCGTTCTACACCCGTGTTCCCACTACAGCCGAACAACGACGCACGGAAGAGGAGCTTCACTACCACCTCCCCAGGCGAACGATGGACGAGTGGCTCGAGCTGCCGATTGGTGAGACGCCGGCCTTCTTGTTGGGAGGACGACCGTCATTTCACAGCAATGGCGTGCGCAAGAGCCCGAGCGTGGTCGCTGACGGGCGTGCGCTCGTGCAGAGCGGGTTCGGGCTACTGTCGCTGTTTCGCGCCGACGGGCGCCACTACGGCTTGTCGACGGATTACGATGTCCTGCCTCTGGACCGCATGGACGTCGTCAAACTCAGCTCCTTCAGAGGCGTCGAGTTGGGTGCGGAGTACGAGTTGCCGCTGGCATTCGTGCGCGCAAAGCACGCACGCATCTACAGACGCACGAGCGACCATGCTTTCGTGCCCGGAAGGACAATCCAGTACCGGGAAGCCTTTTCTCTGACGGGGAATGAACTGGCTTTCGCCGGGAAAACCTTTTTGGAAACCAAGGACGGGACGTGGATTCGTCGCACCAGCCGTGTCGTCGAGGTGGGCGAGCCCCGCAGATGGCCTCGATGGGCGACCCCCGGACGCACGTGGCTCGACATTTCGATCCTGAAGCAAACCTTGGTCGCTTATGAGGGCACCAAAGCTCGATATGCCACCTTGGTGTCGACGGGCGCTGACGGTCTGCGCGACCCAAATACGAGTAAGGCAACGATCCAGGGTCAATTCTTGACGCACACCAAGCACCTTACCGCGTCGATGAGCGGTAGCGACGAGGGTGGAGCTTTCGACCTGCGCGAGGTTCCCCACGTGCAGTACTTCAGCGGCGGGTACGCGTTGCACGCCGCATACTGGCACGACAGCTTCGGATTGCCGCGCAGTCACGGGTGCGTAAACCTTTCGCCGCTTGATGCGCAGTGGTTGTTTCAATGGACAGAGCCGCCGTTGCCACCCGGATGGCATGGGGTCATGAGTTTGCTCGACGGAACGCTCGTTCACATTCACCCGTAGGTCGGTCAGCCAGGGCTCCTTTCCCCGCGTCCTTGCTGCCCGCGCCCTGCTGATCAGCGGCTTTGACTGCTTGGAGGCGCAAAGGACAAGCGTTCCGCCTCGTGGTGATCGCTGAAGCGGCCGACCACCGTACGCACGAATGCGCCGAGCAGCGGGTTGCGTCCGAGCTCCAGCTCCAAAGAACCCTTGGTAATCACGTTGACTTGTACGTCAGTCCTTGCCGTGACGGTGGCGCTGCGGGGCCTTCCCGTCAGAACCGCCATCTCACCAAACACTTCGCCAGCTCGCATCGTGCGCACGAACACTGCGCCTTCCGGATACTCCAAGTACACATCACACTCACCGCCCGTGATGACGTAGGCGCTATCACCACTTTCGCCTTGTTTTATGATGGTCTCGCCGGCAGCGAAGGTTTCGGTCGCGAACCACCCTCCGCCAGCTATGAAGCGTTCTACCTCTGTCTTGAGCTCCACGACGCTGGGGTGGCGCTTGTAGGGGTGGGTCGCGAGGGCACGCTCGGCAATGCGGCACAGTCCAGGCGGCACGAGCTCGAGCAAAGACTCGCGTGCGATGTCGCGGGGGTTGCTCACGCCATCCAGTCGCGAGGTGTCGTAGTTGGGGGGCTTGCCGGTGAGCAGGTAGTGAAGCAAGCCGCCCAGCCCGTAAACGTCCGTGCGTTGATCGATTTCTTCGGGTCTTCCCCACGCTTGTTCCGGCGCCATGTAGCTTGGGGTGCCCCCCACGTGCCGGCCTTGCCTGCCGGGAACACGGACGGTAAGGGTCGTGTTGCTACTCGGGTCGCTGCGCAGCAAGGCGACACCCCAATCCATCACGTACACCTGACCGTGCTTGCCCACCATCACGTTGTCTGGCTTGAGGTCGCAATGAATGACGCCCCGGTCGTGGGCGAAGGCGATGGCGTCGCATACCTTGAGGAAGACCTGTAAGAGTTGATGGAGACGCTCCGAGTCGTTGGGACTGGAGTGGTACTTTTGCATCAACTGCGTGTACGTCTCACCGTCGACGTACTTCATCGAAAAGAAGCAGCGCTGCTCGTTCTGAAGCACGAGGTCATAGACGGGCACTATGTTGGGGTGAGCCAATTGACCCGTGATCTGCGCCTCTTCGACGAACTGTTGCAGCAGACTCGGGTCCCCATCCTCGGTCGGACACAGAAACTTCAGAGCGACCTGGCGCAGCATGACGTTGTCCTTCGCCACGTGAATGGTGCCCATCCCCCCTCGGGCCACGAGCCGGCAGTCGACAAACCGCTCAGCGTCGCCGGCGGTCGTTAGCTCCCCAGAGAAACTCGTGCTCCGCAAGACAGAGGAGGGCGGTGCCATGGCTTGCGTCGGATCGGTAACGGCATGCGTGGACGAACCCCCACCACTGAACTGCGTGACGGCATCGCCGTCGAGAAGGGCACTCGGCTTCCGTCCTCGCGCATGGCCCCACCGCACGGTGACGACACCGCGCTTCGTGGGTCGCTCCACGGCAGGGGCCGATTCAGGTGGAGTCGTCGCTCCCGCCGACGATGCGGGTACGGTGGCAGACGGACGTGTGGCGTCCTCTCGCTCGAGAAGCGTGACGGGTTCTTGAACCGGAGCGCTCGCCTGGCCCTTGCACGCAGAGCTGGTTCCGCTGTGGGGCAAAGCGTCGCACCACGCACGCTCTTTGGCGTCGCTCTGGTCCGGCGGGTGCCGCGTCGTCATGCACGGGTTCTACCGGTTAGGCGCTACAGGGTAAAGGGACCAGGTCCACTACCTCTTGGTGCATCCCCGGTATCCTAAGCGCAAACCACCCTCTGGCGATGCTCTTGGTGAGAGGGGGCATCAGTGGCGGAAGTGGCGGATCCCCGTCAGCACCATGGCGATGTTGGCTCGGTCGGCGGCCTCGATGACGGCCGCATCCTGCTTGCTACCCCCCGGTTGGACGATGGCTGTCACTCCTGCACGCGCCGCCGCCTCCACGCTATCAGGAAAGGGAAAGAAGGCGTCGCTAGCCATGACGCTTCCCGATGCTTGCTCGGCGGCGCTTTCGCAGGCGATGCGCACAGCCGTCACGCGTGCCGTTTGTCCGCCTCCGATGCCCACCGTGGCGAGCACATCGGGTTGTAGTGCCTTGGCTAAAACGATGGCGTTGCTGCGCACGTGTTTACACGCTGACCAGGCAAACTCTAGGGCCCGAGCCTCATCACTGCTGGGGCTACGACGGGTGGCGGTTCTGCCCCTCGTTGCTTCTCCCGGCCCAGACGCGTCTCGATCCTGGATTACCATTCCGCCCCCCAGGCGCTTGAAGTGCAACGCTTGGTAGTCCGATGGCAACCAGTGCCCGGTTGCGAGTATACGCAGAGCTTTCTTCTCTCGCAGCAGCTGCAGCGCCGCGTCGGAATAATGGGGAGCCACAACGCACTCGATGAACGTCTCAGCAACGATGCGAGCGGTCGCTTCGTCCACCGGTCGGTTCAGGGCAACGATGCCGCCAAACGCGCTCATGGCATCGGCTTCGCGTGCCGCATGATATGCCGCCTGCAGCGTTGAAGCTGTAGCGAGTCCGCACGGGCTCGCGTGTTTGATCACGACGGCGGCTGGGCCGTCGAAGTCGCGCACGGCTTCCACGGCGGCTTCGACATCCACCAGGTTGTTGAAACTCAGTTCTTTCGCGCCACTACCAAGGCTTTCCGCCATGGCCAAGCTGCCCGCCGGGGCAGCGCGTTCGGCGTAGAAGGCGGCGCGCTGGTGCGGATTTTCACCGTAGCGCAAGCCATACCGCTTTTCGAACACGAGGACCTGAGTGCGCGGGAACTCGTCACTTTCCTGCTGACGGCTCAGCCAACCCGCGATCATTCCATCATATGCCGCGGTGTGGGCGAACACCTTTGCTGCAAGGCGCTGACGCGTCTCCTCGCTGACCTCGTTGTCGTGGCTTTGCAGCTCTTGCGCAACCAAGTCGTAGTCGCGTGTATCGCACACCACGGTGACGCGCGCGTGGTTTTTGGCGGCGGAGCGCAACATGCTAGGTCCACCAATGTCGATGTTTTCGACGAGTTCGGCGTAGCTTGCCCCCGGACGCGCAAGCGTCTGCTCAAAAGGATAGAGATTGACAACCACCAGGTCGATGAACTCGGCTCCGAGGCGCTGGAGGTCCGCTTCGTCTTGGTTGGCTCGCGCCAGCAGGCCCCCATGGATCCTGGGGTGCAGCGTCTTGACGCGACCGTCCATCACCTCTGGGGACTCGGTGTAAGCTTCGACCGCTGTCACAGGGATGCCCGCCTCACGCAATGCTTGAAACGTGCCCCCGGTCGACAGCAGCGCGATACCGCGTTCGTGGAGCAGGGTGGCAAACTCAATCAAGCCGGATTTGTCGGATACGGAAATCAGGGCGCGTCGGATCGGCATGAGCAGGGCCCTATCGCCGACCTCGCAGCACGTCAACGCAAAAGGTGCGCGCCTCTCACTGTGCCAAAAAGGACAGCGGCCAACGGTCGTCGAGGGCGACCGACGGCGCACTCGCTTGCTAAGCGCTATGCTGTGCATCGATGCATCAAGCTCACGCTGCGATCACTAGATTTGGAATGATGGCGGCTTGGTTGAGCTTGACCATGGCGGGGTGTTCAGCCCCAGCCAACGACTACGTCCCCGAAGACACCCCGTTTGTGGGATCGAAACCGGGCCTGGTTCAAAATGGCGGCGGCAGCGACGAGTTCGTATTCGAGCAAGAGGCGTGTCAGCGCTACCGACAGGCGCTCGTTCAGCGCACAGCGGCGCTTTCGTGCTCCTTTTCCTGGCCAAGCTGCCCACAGCTGATTCGACCGGCCGCCTCTCTCGATTGTGTTGCCTACTCCTCTCCCAGTGTCGTGGCCTGCGAGAAGGTCTTTGCCGAAGCAGAGGGCTGTGAGCAACTACTGCCTGGCAGCTGTTTGCTTACGGCAGTTATAGACTATCGCGACCCAAGCTGCGACAGCACTGTGGATGGCGGCTTCCCCATCCTCACAGAGGCGGGCTACGCTGATGACGCGGCGCTGCCCAACTCGCGTGACGGAGGGGCAGAAACTAGCGATGCCCTACCGGACGCCGATGGCTCAGCTAGCGACGGCGGTCACGGCGACGGCGGTCACGGCGACGGCGGTGGAGTCGCCGTGGTTGTGGTAAGTTCGGACGCCGGTAGCGCGGGTGTCGAAGCGGGAGCGGGGCGAGACGCTTCGGCGGATGGTGGGTCAGGCGTCGCGCCGTGAACCGATGCGCGGGCTCATTTCATTCGGCCACAACCGCGGCCTTGCCTTGCCAAAACGTGGTCAAATCGTCCGGTAAATCGGCTTCCAGATGCAGGCGCAGCCAGGTGAGGGCGTGCGGCAGTTCGTATTTCCACGCGTGAAGCGCCTGACGAGGCAGTTCCAGTTTCCGTAGATCGGCGTCGGTAAGCATACCGTCGGCGCCTCGCGCGTGCAGGCGATCGTCGGGTCCGTACAGGCGGTCGCCCACGACTGGCGTGCCGACAGCCGCTAGGTGAACGCGGATCTGGTGCTGGCGTCCGGTGTGCAGCCGGCATTCCACGCGCGCGTAGTCACCCCTCCGCTCGAGTACACGCACCTCGGTTCTGGAGACCAGACCATCGCGGTGCACGCGCATCTTTACCCGCAGTGGGTTGTTGATGTCCCGCTCCAGGGGCAGATCGATCATGCCTTCGGGGGGAATGCCCCAGGTAAATGCTTGGTAGGTCTTGAGGATGCGGGCGTCGACGTTGGCCGGGATGGCGATTGTCGACTCCAGCAACATTTTGAAGGCGCGATCGGCTTGCGGGGTCAAGGCGAGCATCAAGATGCCACTCGTATCGCGGTCGAGACGATGGATGAGGCTGAAGTACTGGCCCGGATACTTGCTCTCCAGCGCCTTGGTCACGGTGTGGTGATAGTGACTTGCCGTTGGGTGAACCGTCAGATGAGGCGGCTTGTTCACGACCAGGATGTGCTCGTCGCGATATATCTCGGGCATCACTAGGTCGGGGTCGACCTCGTCCACGGGCACCCTCCACAGAACTATCTGCTCTTCGGGCTTGAGACGCTGGTTTGCCCGCATGGGCGTGCCGTCCATGCGGAAGGCAGCCTGTCGGGCTATGCGTTTGGCGCGCGTGCGGCTCGTGCTCCGCAGCGTCAGACTCAAAAATACGTCGAGTCGCATACCCGCGAACTCGGGAGGGACTCGCAACGTACGGGAGGTGGCCTCCGCCGCCACCCCCGCAGGACGCGGCGCGTCCGTCATCTGCCAACGAGGTTCACTCACGGTAGCTACTCGCCCTCGAGCTCATGATTCGGCAGCGTTCGCCATGCCGCTACTCAACGTAGACTCCGGCGCGATGCAGTTGAATCCCGTGGTTTGTGTCATCACTTGTGGATCTCTGTGCCTACGCCCTTATCGGTGAAGATCTCGAGTAAAAGGGCGTGCCGCTTGCGGCCGTCGATGATGTGAACCTTTTCTACGCCGTTCTGAACCGCGTCCAACGCGCAGCGGACCTTGGGGATCATCCCTCCCGAAATCGTTTCATCGGCGATCAGGGATGACACCTCATCGGTTCCGAGGGAAGTGAGGTGGGTGCCGTCCTTGGCAAGCACGCCTTCGACATCGGTCATCAGCACGAGCTTGGAGGCGCGCAAGGCTGCAGCGATTTCGCCGGCTGCCGTGTCGGCGTTGACGTTCAGGGCATTGCCGTCGTGATCGACACCGATGGGAGCAATGACCGGAACGACGCCGCTGGCGCATAGGTCAGTAACCAGCGTGGGCTCCACGCTAGCAATTTCGCCGACGCGACCCAAGTCGACTTCGATCGCATTACCATCGCCGTCGCGGCCCATCACGGCGGGCATTCGGCGCGCCCGCAGGAAGGAGTCGTCCCTCCCCGACAGGCCCATCGCCCGGCCACCCTGACTGCAGATGAGTCCCACGATCTCCGAGTTGACCCCGCCGGCTAGCACCATCTCCACGACGTTCATCGTCTCCTCGTCCGTCACCCGAAGGCCGCCCCGGAACACGCTCTGGATGCCCATGCGCTCGAGCGTGCGGTTGATTTGCGGACCGCCTCCGTGCACGACCACGACACGAATGCCCACGTAGCGCAGCAAACATACGTCTCGGGCGAAGCTCTCTTTGAGCGCGTCTTCGACCATGGCGTGTCCGCCGTACTTGATGACGAACGTGCGGCCGTGAAAGCGTCGAATGTACGGGAGGGCTTCGTGGAGTATGGCGGCTTTGCCGACGGGTTCTTGCATGGCGGCGGCAGGGTAGTCGGAAACGCGGGCAGCACCAGTCCATATGCAAGGGCACCCGAGCGCGACGAGGGCGACACTGCGGCCGCGGAGGGCGACACTGCGGCCGCGGAGGGCGACACTGCGGCCGCGGATGTGCTAGACG
>CAZNZA010000002.1:28875-33800 GCA_964577325.1 uncultured Polyangiaceae bacterium | reverse complement strand
GAGGGCGACACTGCGGCCGCGGAGGGCGACACTGCGGCCGCGGATGTGCTAGACGCGCGTCCGATGGATATTCTGATGGTTACCGCTGAGCTTGCCCCATTTTGCTCGAGCGGCGAAGTAGGGGAAGCGGTCTCATCACTCAGCCGCGCCCTCGTGCAACAGGGTCACCAGGTCACGGTGGTGATGCCAAAGCCCTCCGACCTCGAGCAGGTCGGGATAATGGTGGCGCGACGTCTGACCGAGCTCGAGCTCCGCAACGGCACCCGCGTTACGCTGTACGATGGCCAGCTTTCGGGGGGAGTGGCGGTGATTTTGCTCGAGTCGGACATTCTCCAGCCGCGGGCGGAACCCTACGGCGAGGGCGGCAAAGATTATTCAGACAACGTGCAGCGTTTCGCGGAGCTGGCGCGCTGCGCAGAAGCCGTACTCGGTGCCCGCACATCCGCTGGAAACCCGTTTGATGCGGTGATGGGCCACGACGCTGCCGGCGCGCTTATCCCATTCGCCGGGCTGGGAGTGCCCACGGTGCTGTCGATTCATGATCCGGCGCGCCTCGGCGCGTGCACGCTCAAGGAAATCGACGCCACCGGGCTCGTGACGCCCGAGAGCCGCGACTTGTTCAAGTTGGGGTCGCGCGCCAGCGTGCTCAAGGGTGGATTGCTGGCGGCTGACGTGCTTACTTGCGTGTCTCCACGCTTGGCCGAGCTGCTCAAAGACGAAACCAGTGGTCCACTGGCCGCGGCTTTGGTGAACGCTGAAAAAGACGTTTTCCCGGTTGCTGGTGGCATCGACTACGCCGTGTACAACCCCTCGACCGATTCCGCGTTGCACACCCGCTTTGACGCCGAATCGAGCGAGCTCAAAGGTGTGTGCAAGACCGCATGGTGCCGTGAACTCGAACTCGACATCGACCCTGATCTACCCCTCGTCTGTTGGGCAGCACCATTGACGAAGGAGGCGGGGGTGGAGCTGCTCGTGGCTGCGCTACCTCAGCTCCTCGAGCAGCCCTTGCGGCTGGTGGTGATCGGTGATCCGGAGCCCGCCAAGGGGGCCAAGTCTTTGCAGCGCGCCCTGGCTGCGTCCAAGTACACCAAATTGCCCAACTACCGGTACCTGGCGCTCGGCGACCCGGCCGCTCGGCGCAAAGCCTTGGCGGCTTCGGACATTGCCATCTGTGTGGAACGCAATCGGGTGTCTGGCCATGGCGCCCGAGTGGCGCAGCGTTACGGAGCCGTTCCAGTCGTGCTCGACGCTCCCGGCGGAGGGGACGTCGTGATAGACTGTGACGCCTCTTTGACGACGGGTACCGGGTTCGTATTCTCTGACGATGAGCCCGCAGGTCTGCTCGCGGCGGTAGAGAGGGCTGTCGCGGCAACGGCGCGTCCAAGTTGGGGTAAGCTGCGACGGCGAGTGATGAAGCAGGACCTGGGTTGGGAACGCCCAGCGCGACGCTATGCTCAACTGTTCAAATTAGCGGCCAGGCGGCTCTAATACCTCGGCGACCCACGATTTGACACATGTCTCAATAAGTCGCCCTCGGTGGCTCAGCCCTTAGTTGTCGCAGCCCTTAGTATCGCAGCACTAGACGCCCTAGCTGTTATCCCGCACCGCACCCAAACAATAGCCAAACCAGGCGGTACGGCAGGCTAATAGGCAGACCATGCCCGCTTGACCGATGAGCCACGCACCGAGTGCCGCCGGCCACCCCACTTCATTCAGGCCTGCGTGGAGGGGGCCGAGCGCTGCAGCGACGGCACAGATCCAACCGACGGTCCAAAAAACTGCGTTAGCAACAAGCATGCGTACGGGCCTTCGAAGCAAGGCTTCTAGAGCGACGGCAAGGGGAGCTATAGCGTCCAGACCTTCTCGTCGGCGGCGCTGGACGTGGGCCACCCGCGCCAAGTCGAGGAGCGGTCGACCCACGAACAAGGCGACCGCCCCACACGCTATCAGCCACGCAGCACCCAGTATGCGGCTCGACCTGGCGGAGCCTTCCAGTAGCAGATCCCCCCCCACCCAGACACCGAAGGCGAGCAGCGCGACGAGCGTAAGCTGTCCGGCAATGGTGAGCAGAAGCACGCCCGGTAGTCCACGTAATGCTTTGAGCCAAGGCACGTAGCGGGGAGCGTTGGCTTTGGTGCCTAGACTGGCGATGAGAAAGGTGAGCGGAAGACTCGCTCCCAGATGTGCCAGCACAGCGAGCGTGAACGTCGTCTCAATGAGCTCACGATTGACCGTTGCTCCCGGAAACCATCGTTCTGCCAGCAGGTGATGGTCCAGGAGCAAGGGACGGCTCACCTGGGCCGGATACATTTCGAGGGCCCCTTGAAGCACGGTGAAGGCGGGGCTGGCGGCGACGATGGATGCAACGGCGGTGTAAGCCCACCATGCAAACATCCCGCGGCGAACGTGTGGGTTGGCCAGCGTTCGGCGGCCAGACGTGCCTGCCTCAAATAAACGACGGTGTAGCATCACGATTCAGTAGCTACCATGCCGCGGCCAGGAGAATGAGTTGCATCATGGTCGAGAGTGAGGCAAGCAGCCATGAACGGGGCTGGGGCTTACGAGTCAAGCAGTTGTCGACGAGGTTCTCGTCCAAGGTCACGCTGCGGGCGGGATCGACGCACGCGCGCACGACCGGAGCATGGTGCACGTGTTCCCAGGTCGGTGCACGTCCATCCCACTGTTCGACGTGGCGCTGACCTTGGTCGTCATAGAACTCGATGCTTACAGGTAACTGCAACGTTCCCTGGCGCGTTACCAACAAGCGGCTACTGAGGTGTCGGCTAGAGCTGTCGGACTTCGGTGAGGCGAGCACGGGCGGCTCGTGCGTGATGGACGACATGCGGTAGTTAACCCAACCGCGCTCGAAGTAAGCGGTCCGGGCTGCAACGGCGGCAGCGGGCCCGACGTGCTCCGCGAGGACTTGCAACCACTGCTCCGGACCCGGATGGGCGAAGCGATGTTCTCGGGCGTACGCAACGAGCGCGCGCTGAAAAGCTTCTCCGTACACCCGTTCCAGAGTATCCAAAACCAAAGCAGCCCGCTCGTAGGCCAGTGCCGCCAGATACTCGAAGTTCGGAAAATCAGCGGCCCCGAGGGCTATCGGAAGGTCATGGCCGAGCAGCAGCGCGCGCTGCCGCTGTGCAGCTGAGGCAGTACGGAAATGGAATCGCTCCCAGCGAGAATGCAGCAGTTGCGCGACAGCGCGGCCTTCCGCAAATGTGGCGAAGCCCTCGTCCAGAAATGGCCAGGCGTACTCATTGCTGGCCAACAACCCGTAGAACCATTGGTGAGCCAGTTCGTGGGTGGTGACGATCTCAATCGCGTTCGACCAGTAGCCTTGATGCCACGCTCCTCCAGTCGTGATCAGCGTCGGGTACTCCATGCCGCCGGCGTTGGCAGCGAAGGGGGGCGGGTGCACGACGGTCAGCGCTTCGTAGGGGTAGGGACCGAGCCAGCTTTGTAAGACGTCCAGAGCGCGCTCCACGGCGTGAAGCGTAAGTTGAGCGTTGCGCGCTTGAGCTGGGGGAAAGTACGCGCGTACGGTCGTGGCATTCAGCTGTAGCGTGTGCGTCTGATACTCGGGCCATGCTGACCAGGCGTGGTCGATGACCTTCTTGGCAAGGAAACGCTTCCGCACTCTTCCGGACGATTCTTGTGACGCCATTTCCACTCCTGTCGCGGCAATGACGAATTGGTTCGGCGCGTCGATGCTCACGTCGTAATCGCCAAAGTTTGCGTAAAATTCCCCCTGCGGGTGGAACAGGAACTGAGCAAACGTACCGTCTGGCTCGAGTTTGGCGAGCTTCGGAAACCACTGTCCCGCGAACAAGTAGTCGCGGACGTGCCCCGTTCTTTGAACCAGGTGCGGAAAAGAGGTTGTCCAAGTGATGGCGAACGAAGCCGTTTCGCCAGGAGGTAGCGGAGCGGTGAGACGAACTGACGCGGTTGTGCGGTCCTCTGTCTGACTTGGGAACTCGAGTGGCAAGAGCTGGTCGTTGCGCAGATCGCGCAGCGTGTGCACGTCGATCCCGGCTGGGCCACCGCCACGAATGGCCGCTCTACCGCCTCTGGCGGCGGAGGTCAGAGCCAAACTGCCTTCTCGGTACGCGTTCATGTACAGATGAAAGGACAGCGTGTGCAGGTTTACACTCGTGCCGTTGGTCAGCACTACCGTGCCTTCCCCCCGGATCGAGTTGACGTGTCCGTCATCGGGGAGGTGAGCCAATAGGGTGTAGTCGACGGAGGTCTCCGTGGCCGCAAGCCCACGCTGGAGTGGCCAGGTCAGCGCAAGACACCATACCTGCAGGGCGAGAAGCCAACGCGGAAGGTAACGGCGCATGCATCCCGCAACCTACAGGATCTTTGGCGGCTCGTCAGCGGCGCGAGCCGATTGGTCGAAGGTCAATGATACCCTGATCATTGAGCTCTACGAACAGATGCAAAGCTTCGAGTCGTGGCATGCCGCAGATGTCGAGCAGGTCTTCCAAGGTCGAGCGGCCGTCCACGAGGCTCAGAAAAAAGCCAGCCCGGTGATCAATGGTCAGCCATTGCAAGCGCTCGGGCGGAACCGCTAGATGCACGACCTGCTGTAGCGAGCCCAAGCGGGCAAGCTGCATCTTCACCAGTACCCGACGACAGTCTTGGGCACAACGCAAGGCTTCACCGTCGGTGGGGTTGGTCATGAGTCGCCGTTCTGCCTCCTGCAGAGCTCCAGAAAAATCACCCACCGCGTACATGTCGCTCAGCGACAAGGCTGTCGCCGTCGGCGACGGCGCGTGGGGCGAACGCGGCCCCTTGTCCATGGCTGGAGGCTGAGCCGTCGCACGCGGTAAGCTGTCCACGAAGCCCAAGGCTGACCCGCCGGATTCCGCGGGGTCACTGGTTCGTAGCGAACGCGCCGGGTCGCTGTGTGGGCCGCT
>CAZNZA010000002.1:25965-28775 GCA_964577325.1 uncultured Polyangiaceae bacterium | reverse complement strand
TGGTGCGCCGAACGATGGGCAGCAAACAGCGCTTGCTCGCCGACCGGAAGATCATCCGTTGAAAGCGTGACGCGCATCTCCTGGTCTAGGTCGTCGTCGCTCGGTTCTGATGGTAGGCGTGGTGCGCGAGCGGTGGTGGCGGTCTCGGACTCCGTTTGTTGCTGCATCGCACGAGCCGCCAGAACCTCTGGCGATACCTGCGGAACGATCGTGGGGCGATCGAAAATCGCCGCGCCGGGATCTTCCGTTTGCCTCGACGGCTCTTGGGGTAACCAGCGCGGAGCCTCCCGCGTCACTTGTGGGGACGTTACCGTCCGCTCGTCGGAGCGCTCTTGAAGGGGTGCTTGCGCTAGCTCTCCTAGGCCCTCCTCCGCTTCATCGGTATGAGAAAGAGGACGCTTCGGCAACAGGCGCTTACGATGAAAGAAATCTTTGCTCTTCATCGTCTACCTACGCGTGACCACGCTGCGGAACATGCGTTGAGTGCGTTCGAGAGAAGCCAAATGGGCGGCCAGAGCCTGCGGATCGCGCGCTGCGGACGCCGCCTTTGCGTTGCTGATGGCTGCCCGCGCTTTGGTCAACGCCTCGCGCCCGAACTCGCTCCTCCCGATCATTTGTTCGACCTCGGGAATCGTCAGTTCGAGTTCAGCGCATAGCGTCTCCGACTGTTGTTCGATGCGCTCGAAGTCCTCATCGGTGCGACGTTCGACGAGGTAGTCGCGGGCGTTCTCGATCATGCCGTCGATCTCATCGCGTGTCAGGCCGCTCGAAGCGGTCACTTGAATGGATTGCGCTTGCCCTGTCTCTAGATCCTTGGCGCTCACACTTACGATACCATCAGTGTCAATCTGAAACGTTACCTCGATTTCGACCTCGCCACGCGGAGCCTGACGCAAGCCAGTGAGCAAGAATTCTCCCAACAGCTCGTTCTCGTGAGCGTGCCGACTCTCACCTTGCATGACGAGGATCTTGACGGCCGTTTGATCATCCCGACTGGTGGTGAACACCTTCGCGCTGCTCGTGGGCACAGTAGTGTTCTGTCCGATCAACTCTTCGAAGTTTCTGCCCGCCGTCATTATTCCGAGGGCGTGCGGCGTGACGTCGAGCAAGAGCATGTGAGAGCCGCTGCCGTGCATGAGGGCAGCACCCTGAATTGCCGCGCCCAACGCCACCACTTCGTCGGGATGAACGCCTTGGTTTGGTCTGCGGCCGAAGAAACGCGACACAGCTTCCTGGATCGCTGGCATGCGGGTCATGCCGCCGACCAACAGCACATCGTCGATGTCCTCCACGTCCATGCTCGCATCGAACAGGGCGTCCCGACAGATGTCCACCGTGCGTTCCACCAGGTCGCGTGTCAGTTCGTTGAGTGTTGCGCGCGACAGGGTGCGCTGAAGGTGAACAGCTTCGTTGCGGCCGGTGGAGATGATGAAGGGCAGATTTATCTCAGCCTCGTCGAGCTGTGAGAGCTCGCACTTGGCTTTCTCAGCGGCGTCTTTCAGGCGCTGCAACGCCATACGGTCCTGTTTCAGGTCCAGTCCGTGGGTTTGGCTGAAACCGTCGACGAGCCAGTCCAAAATGCGAGCGTCGAAGTCCTCGCCGCCCAAGAACGTATCGCCCGTAGTGGCAACGACTTTGAACACGCCGTTGCCGCCAATTTCGAGAATCGACACATCGAACGTTCCCCCGCCCAGGTCGTATACGGCTACCGTCTGATTGAGCTTCTTGCCGTAGCCGTATGCCAACGCCGCCGCCGTCGGCTCGTTGATGATGCGGATGACTTCCAAGCCAGCGATGGCGCCTGCATCTTTGGTCGCTTGTCGCTGGTTGTCGTTGAAGTACGCAGGAACGGTGACCACCGCCTTCTGCACGGGAGTGCCCAAGTAGTCATCGGCGATGACCTTCATTTCCTGGAGGATCATCGAGCTTATCTCCGGAACCGATAGCAACGTTCCGCGCAGCTCGATGCGCACGTCATCGTGCGGCCCCTCCACGATGCGATAGCTCGAGGTCAAGCGCGCACTTTCCGTCTGCCGGCTGCTCCACTTGCGACCAATCAAACGCTTGGCGGCGAAAACGGTGTTCTCGGCGTTGGTGATGGCTTGGCGTTTGGCGATGTGCCCCACGAGTCGTTTGCCAGCTTGGGTGACGGCCACCATGCTAGGGGTGGTCTTATAACCGCCGCGGTTGGGGATCACGGTTGGGCCATCGTCCTCCAAGATCGCGACGCACGAGTTGGTGGTCCCTAGGTCTATTCCGATCACACGCTCCATGAAACCTACCTCTCAAGCGCCTTGGCGTTTCAGCTGCTCTACCCAGCTCTGAATGATGTGGCTTTCCGGTGCCAATTGCAAAGCGCGCTCTGCTTCGCGTAAGGAACTCGTCATCATTCCGGCTTCCGCGTAGATACCCGAGAGCGCCATGCGCAGTCGACTGTTACTCGGAGCTTTCGCTACCGCCTTGCGGGCGTTGTCAGCTGCTTTTCGCAGCAGCGCTGCATCCTGGAGGTGAGCAGCCTCGGCGCGATAACACTCCGCGGCCCGGGCGTACAACTCACAATCACCCGTGCGTTCTGCCGCAGTCGAGAACAAGCGGGCCGCGCTGCTACGGTCACCGCGGGCGGCGGCTTGTTGAGCACGCTCGATGTCCGCGTCGGGCGCGCAGGCCGTTGCTTTATTGATGGCAGGAGGGGCCGAGGAAATCGTCGGAGGAGGAAAGGTGGGTGAGCCAGTGCTCGCGAGAGGCGACCGACGTACACCTCTCAAGGTGCGCTCCAGGGCACGTTGCGCCATCAGCCGCCGTTCCTCGTT
>CAZNZA010000002.1:19220-25865 GCA_964577325.1 uncultured Polyangiaceae bacterium | reverse complement strand
ACGACTTCCAGTTTCTGCTTGAACGACCCCAAGCGCCTGCCGAAGTGCTTATCGGGATGTACGCTAGCCACGCGTTCGAAGTACGCGTCGCGAATCGCAGATCTCGAAGCATCACGGGGCACACCCAGTAGCTCGTAGTGGTTCAAGTGTTGTAGGCTGGACCAGGCGTCCCAGATCGCCTGTTGCTCCTCCAGCTTCAAATCGACGTCCGGAACGAATGTAAACCCAGCGGCTACCATCAGGGCTGGGGGAGGGACGGGCTCCGAGCGGTTGTCGACATCGCAAGCGCGAGCGCAGGGAGCTGAGGGCGCCGAATCGCTTGCAGCAGTAGCCGATGGCGCGTGTCCTTGGACGGCGCCTAGGCCCTGGAGTTGCCGCAGGATGAGCTGTACGCGGTCCAGGGGAAGGCCGGTGGTGAGGGCTATCTCCGCGGCCGTGGCGTGCCCATCTACGCGCGACAGAACGAACGCCTCTTCGGGCCCAATGGGGAGCGCTTTGACATCGATGGCGACATTGGCGCGTGGAGCTTCGACCCGCTGTTCAGCCATTCCCGTCTATCCATTCTCCATTTCCTGCGCCCACCAAGCCACCCTAAGAACGTCGCGCAGGCTTCAGCACTGAGGGTTTCTGCTTGCCGTTGAGCGTTTTACAGCCTGCCACTAGCAAGCGGACCGGGCGAGTGCTTCGTTAATGGGCGTCGCACGCCCAATCGACCCGCAGTCCGGAGTCGAGGGGGGGCAGGGACTTGGTCGCTTGCCCTTTGACAGGGGCTGAGACGCCGCGTACCTGGCATGGCTGTGAGCCCGCCTTCTAAGGTTTGTGAGCGCTGCGGTCGCTTAAACTCGCTTTCCGAATCAGTCTGCACGCGCTGCGGACAGCCTTTTCCTAGTCCCGCCTTCGCAGCACTCAGTCGCGCCGTAGAGTCGGTCTTGGGGCGAGAGGCGCCCATGGTGCGCTTCTATCTGGGGGTGTGCGGCATTGTCTACGTCTTCACCGCCTTTGCGGCTGGTGGCTTTCGCATCCTGCAACCACCGCTTATGTCTGAGGCCTTTCGTTGGGGGGCGTTGCATCCCGCGCTGGTCCTCGAGGAGCCTTGGCGGCTGCTGTCGGCCATGTTCGTTCATTTCGGCATATTGCACCTCGGAATGAACATGAGCGCTTTGGTGGCGCTCGGACGCGGACTCGAGCAGGCGCTGGGCTCCACCCGCTTCGTCCTCACGTTCGTCGGCACAGGGATCGCTGGCTTCGTTGCCAGCGCCGCTTGGTCAGTGTTGGGTCCGGGGGCGATGGTCACTACGGCCGGTGCCAGCGGAGGTTTGTTTGGACTGGTCGGATTCGAGATTGGTTACGCCTACCGAGGTCGCGACCCGCGCTGGAAATCCGCGCTCACTCGAGCGCTCGTGATCGGGGTGTTGCTCGGCGTGTTCTTCCCGGTCAACAATGCCGCTCACGCCGTGGGCGGACTTCTCGGTGCGGCGATGGGTTACTGGTCGTTCAAGGAAGGGATCTGGCGCAAGTACGCGGCCTTCTGGTCCGCTCTCGCCGCGATCTTCGTCGTAGCTTCTTTGTTGAGCATCGTGTTGTGTCACACCTCAGACGTGTGGCGCGGGTTACGCGCGAGCGAAATCCAGCAGGGTCTGCTGGATTGAGGTTACTGCTACGGCGTCCCTGCATCGGAAAGGATGTTTCCATCAGCTTCTGCCACGGATTCTATGGTGCCCTGCACCGAGACCTGAGTGTCGGCGAATAGATCCGTCTCGCCTACCCACGTGCCGGCAAAACCCACCGCCGAAGCGCGCTCATCGAGTTGTGCCGGGCCGGCAGCACTCACATCGAACGCGGCTCCTGTGGTGTCACTAGTGACGATGGCTTGCCATCGAGCGTCCAAGGCATGTTCGCACAAGTCGCCCATGCATGCTGCATCGCAATTGCCGAAGGCGGCGGCGCGGTCACGGGTGAGCCACTGGCCCACCAACGGGCAGTCCAGAATCTGCGCCAACGCGCTGGGAGCGTCGTGCACTGCCGTTCCTCCGTCAGCCACTACCGTGGTGCTCGCGTTGCTCTGCGCTGCGGCTTGGCTCGCGAGCGCGGTGAACAGCACCGAGGGTTGAAAACGGATCTTGAATCCGACGCGCAGGATGTCTTGGGCGTCGGCAGCGACGGAGGCCTGGTATTGCGCAGGAGCACCGGACGAATTGGGAACGAGTCCAGCAACGCTATTCAACGTAAACAAGCCGCGACCAGTCGTGTCCGTGGCTTGCAACCGGCCCTCGAAAGCGTCCGGGCGGGCCAGCTGCAGAGAACCGCCCGCGAGCCAGCGGCTGATGCGAGAGGTGAGACCACTGCGCGCTCCGTCCGGCGTCAACTGCTGCTCCAACAGGGCTTGCCAGCCATACTCCGCGCGTGCTGCCGCAAAGTCAGCGGACGACGAAGCCAAAACTTCCATTTCGTCGAGCAGGGCCTCCACGTCAGTCGGCGCGTCACCGCGGAAGCGCGCGGTCAGCTGCGCGAGGTACTCGTTCAAGGGAGCCCAAAACTCGCCTTCGGCATCGAGACCCCAGCGCACGGCAAAGTCCAGCATCGACGTATCGACGGCGCGGTTGGACATGGGCACGGTGATGGTGTTCACGCTCATCGGCTTGAGTACGTTGCCTTGCACGCAGCCAAAGACATAACGCTTGGAGCTGACCAGAACCGTGACCGGGTCGCGGGCTTGAACGTCCCCGATTTGCAGAGCTTCGAGAGCCCCGTCGAAACGCAGGGTGTCCGACTGATCGTAGGCGTCGTATTCCAACAGGCAGCTCGAGTGCGACCCGAGCGTTACCTTCCACTCGTCGATCGGGCGCTCCCCCGCGTAGCTGGGGACTACCACCAGCGTCGCCAACGCCTGGGGTGAGATAGTGACGGGAACTTTCGTGCTGAATGTGCCGACCGTGACCTTGAGTTCGAAGGCTTGCGTGCCCGCCGACACGACGGTCAAGCTGGCCTCGGCTTCGCCTCGCCGGTTGGTGGTCACGACGCTCTTGTCCAAGAACACCGCCTCCGGCCCACCCACGAGCGAAAGTTGCACGGGGTAGTCGTCGGGCGGACTTACCACGATCTCGATACTGCGCGTGCCTCCCGCTTCGAGTTGCAAGGGATCCGGTGAGACGGTCACGCCGGTCACTCCGTAGTCGATGGCGGGCGTCGGACCCGGGGGTTCGACATCGTCGGGCGGCTCCGATTCGTGCGCGGTTTGGTCGATCTGTCCGCAGCCTGCGAGCAGACTCCAACTCAAGAGTCCAAACGCGAGATGCCTGGGGAACGAGAAGCGGTGGGGCACGGGTTTCTAGGGTACGCAGTTGTGGGTGATTGGCAACGCGAGCGCTCAATCTAGCGCCTTGTCGTTCAATTTACAGCGAATCTCGTGCCAATGCCCGGATCCCAGCCAGCAAGCGTGATATCGTCAAGAACTCATGGCAACGCATGCCCCGCCGCCCGTCCGTGTGCTGGTTGTGGACGACGAGCCCGGGCTACGCCAGATGCTCGAAATCCTGCTGAAGCGGCACGGCTATGACCCCGTTGTCGCCCCTGGTCAGGCAGCGGCGCTGCGGGCTCTGGAAGCGTCGGCTCCGCCTTTCCCAGTGGTGCTCACCGACCTCGTCATGCCGGACGGCTCAGGCATGGACGTGCTGCAGGCCGCAAAAACCCGCGACAGCACGAGCGAAGTCATCCTGATGACGGCGCACTCGTCGATCGACAACGCGATCCGTGCCATGCAAGCAGGAGCGTTCAACTTCGTGACCAAACCGTTCGACGGCGCCCAGCTCGCTGCGTTGGTGGCCAAGGCGGTCGAGAAGCATGAGTTGGTCAATGAGAACGTGCGCTTGCGTGCACAAGTTTCATCCCAACTGACGTCCGACGTCGTCGGCAAGAGTGCTGCCATGCGGCGCGTGTTCGAGCTCGTGGCACGGGTGGCGACTACGAAGACCACGATCCTCATCACGGGGGCAAGTGGCACGGGCAAGGAGCGGGTCGCGCGAGCCATCCACCAGATGTCTGACCGCGCCGGCAAGCCGTTTCTCGTCGTCAACTGCGGCGCGTTGCCGGAGAACCTGATGGAGTCTGAGTTGTTTGGCCACGAACGGGGGGCGTTCACTGGAGCCTCAGGTAAACATCTCGGCATTTTCCGGGAGGCGCACGGAGGGACCGTCTTGTTGGACGAGGTAGGAGAACTACCCATGGCGCTGCAGGTGAAGTTGCTGCGAGTGCTTCAGGAACGGGCCGTGCGTCCTGTAGGTGCATCTGCGGAGGTACCGGTGGACGTACGGGTCTTGGCCGCCACGAATCGCAATGTGGAGGAAGAGGTCAAGGAGGGGAGCTTTCGGCAAGACCTCTACTATCGGCTCAACGTCATCCGCGTCGAGCTGCCCTTGCTGCGGGAAAGGCGCGACGACATCCCGCTGCTCGTGGATCGCTTCGTGGAGCGCTTCGCCAAGGAGATGGGCAAAGACGTCACAGGCCTGACTGCCGAAGCCATGCAGGCGCTCGAGAACTACGCGTTCCCCGGTAACGTCAGGGAGTTGGAGAACATGGTTGAACGAGCCGTAGCTTTGGCATCCGGTTCAGTCATTGGCGTAGGTGACTTGCCGCAGAATGTCGTTGGAGCCGTGCCGATGGGCTCCGGAGGCTTGCTGGTCTTGCCGGCTCAGGGATGTGACCTCGATTCCGTTCTGGGCGAGGTCGAGCGACGCTTACTCCTTCAAGCTCTCGAAGCAAGCGGGGGAAGCCGTATCTCGGCGGCTGGGTTGCTCAACATTACGGCGCGTTCTTTGCGATACCGCCTAGCAAAACTCGGACTGGTTGATGAAACTGATGACGGCACAGACGTGTAACGGACGGGCAATGGGGGCACCACACGCCGAGATCACGGCAGTGATGGCGGGCAAGCGCCGGGGCGGTGCGGGTGGATTCACCTTGGTCGAGGTGATGGTGGTCGTCGTCATCGCGGGCGTGCTGGCTTTAATCGGTATGAACGCCATGGATAAGCACCTGGCGGCATCGCGCAGTGGGGAAGCGAAAGCCATGGTGCAGAGCATTCGAGCCGCCCAGGAACGCTACCGCGCCATGACCGGTCTGTATCTCGACGTTTCTACCGAAGGCGGCTTTTACCCGCGCGATCCGACCGGCACGCCTGGCACCACCAAGACCGCTTTCTTCTATCCAGTGGGCGGCTCTGCTCCGCCGGACAACGGGCGCTGGCTCGAGCTCGGGCCGACCGTCACGGGTGGCGTCCAGTATGGATACGTCGTACGCGCAGGACTGCCGGGGCAGACGATGCCAGCGCTCCGCTTTGCCGTCGATGGGGTGGTGTGGCCCGTGCCGAACGAGCCGTGGTACGTGATCGAAGCCATCGGTGACACCGACGGCGATGGTCGCGTCTCACACTTCGTAGCCACGAGCTTGAACGGTGAGCTGTACTCCGAGAACGAAGGCGAGTAGCGGCCAGGGTAGGGCGACAATTTACGTCGCCCCGAGCGCAGCGAGCGACAGTTTTTGTCGCACCTACCTGTACAAGGCTGTGCGTGCAGCTGCGGAACGTACGCTGACCCTCGCCACGCCTCACGGTCGTTTGCGCTTGACCGGCGCTCGGCAAACCGGCCGGCGTCGCGCCAGAACCGCATCGTGGCCGGCAAACAGCGCGTGCAGGGGCTTCAAGCGTTGTTCGTGAGGATGACTTATTCCGTTATGAAACCGTCCGTTTGTTGCTAGCGATACGTGGCATGAGATTCGCTAACTCCCCCTCCGTGATGTCCAAAGTGACCGTCCCCTCGACCACGGGTCGAAACTCCGCGAGCCTGTCACAGGTTTACGGAAGCGTGGCGGCTCGAGTCAGCGTGCGGAACGCGCGTGGCATGACCCTGGTCGAGGTCATGATCGTGGTGGTCATCGTCGGCATCTTGAGTGCACTTGGGATTTACGGCGTGCAGAAGTATCTGCGCAGTGCCCAGGCGAGCGAAGCCTACGCCGTCATCAATGCCATTCGCGGCGCGCAAGAGGTCTATCGCCAGGACACGTTCGAATACCTCGACGTGTCCGGGGGCAACTTCGACAACAGCCATCCGAGCGCCGAACCCGGCGTCAAACAAAGCTGGGGGGTTGCCGCCGGGGCGAGCGACGACAGTGCCGGACGGCGCTTTCAGCAGCTCGGCGTCGACGTGGACTCGGGGGTTCACTTTCGCTACTCCTGCGTAGCCGGTCGCACCGGCAGTAGCTTTCCCTCAGTTCCAACGCAGAAGAAAGACTTTGGCTTGCCGGGGACGGCAAGCGAGCCGTTCTACATCATCGTCGCCAAGGGCGATCTCGATGGCGACGGCGTGTATTCCTACGCTCTGAGTCATAGCCTCACCGATGAGGTGTATGCGGAGCGTGAGGGTGAATAGCGGCGATACTCGCCGCCAAACAACGACAATCGACACAAGCAAGTAAAGTACGAGGAGACAAGATGCGTTCAGCAAATCAGACGAAGCGTGGGTTTACACTGGTGGAGTTGATGATCGTGGTCGCGATCGTCGGCGTTTTGGCGGCACTGGCCGTGTATGGCGTCAACAAGTACGTCACCAATGCCAAGACGACCGAAGCGCGCTCGAACGTGGCGCGTATGGC
>CAZNZA010000002.1:7316-19120 GCA_964577325.1 uncultured Polyangiaceae bacterium | reverse complement strand
AGTACGTCACCAATGCCAAGACGACCGAAGCGCGCTCGAACGTGGCGCGTATGGCTAAGGACGCTACCACGGCGTACGCGCGTCCCAAGATGCCAGGCGATGTTCTGGCGGCCGGTGCGGTCAGCGCGGCGTCGCGCAGCCTGTGTGCGTCGGCAACGGCCACAGTTCCGGCCGCTCAAACCTCCATTGCGGGCAGGAAGTATCAGTCCAACCCCACGGAGTGGGGCGGGAGCCAAACCGTTGGTTGGGAGTGCTTGCAGTTCAGCATGAGCGACCCCCAGATGTACATGTACAACTACGTGGCGACGGGAGCGAGCGCTGCTAACGACACCTTCACAGCAAGTGCTCAAGGCGATCTGGACGGCGATGGTACGTTGTCGACCTTCTCGATGAACGGAGCTATCCAGGCGCAGGATCTCTCGCTCTTCGTATCACCGAACATCATCGAAGTGAACCCCAACGAATAATCGTTGCTTGAGCGCAGAACGAGCCTCGCTTCCCGTCGGGAAGCGAGGCTTTCGCATTTTTGTGCAAGCGAAGCGTGACGCAAGTGGCCAAGGCTTTGGCTTGCCCCCTTCGTATGCCAAGGATAGGGTTACCCCGTGCGCACGCCGACCCCGCTGCAAGCCGTCGTTTTCCTGTCCATCCTGCTTTCGGTGTTGGCCGTGTTCGTGCCGGCGTTTGCTCGCAACTTGCGTGTCTCGCGCATGGCCGAGGCGATCGATGGCCTGCATCAGATCGGCAAACAAGCGAGCTTGATCGCGGCTTCGCGCGAAACCCATGAAGCGTACCCGCCGTCCGTTGCATTGACGCCGCGCGAGGTGCCGCAAGGGGAGTCCGTCGAGAGCGAGGAACTGTGGCAGGACCCGACCTGGCTCGAGCTCGGCTTCAAGCCGCGCCAACCCCACCGGTTCGCCTTTCAGTTCGAGAGCAACAACGGCCATGAATTGGCCACGTTCCGCGCCACGGCTCTGGGCGACTTGGACGGTGACGCCATCCATAGCCGCTTCGAGCTAAGTGGCGAGTTCCACCGCGGCCAGCAGCCGGTGCTGTTTGCCTTAGAGATGGACCGCGAGGTGGAGTAAAAATTCACGTGACGAGGCGGGAGCTGGGGCAAGTGACGGGGCGCTGGAAAGCGGCCGTCGTGGTGTTGCTCTCGGGGGCGCTCGTCGCCTTTGCCCAACACTACACGCGCTCGGCACATGCCACGCTGCGCGTTCAGGATGACGTTTACCCGCTGCCGCCACCCGACCAAATGCTGGTGCTGAGCCTCGGGTATCGGGCAGCGCTAGCAGACTTCATCTACGGTCACGTGCTGGTTTCATACGGGCTTCACTTCGAACAGCGCCGCCGGTTCGAACACGTTGGGAAGTACCTGGAAACCATCATCGAGCTCGACCCGAAGTTCGCACAAGTGTACCTGTACTCGGATACGCTCGTGACCCTTCAGCCGCTTCCGCCGCGTGATGAAGACTATGACGTTGCCAGAGCGTTGCTGCTGCGCGGCACGCAAGAGTTACCGTCGGACCAGCGCGTGTGGTTGACCGCCGGTCAGTTCATCGGTTACTTGGCACCACCGCGTTTTTCGGATCCCGAACGCAAAGAACGTTGGCGTCGTGAGGGCGCACGGCTGTTGTCCCAAGCCTGCGAGCTCGCCAGTGACAATCGCGCCGTGCCGTACCACTGTTTAGCTGCGGCCACGACCCTGAATCGGTCGGGGCAACGCGAGGCGCTGATCCAGATGCTCACCCGCACGTTGGCCGTCAACGACGATCCGCGGATCCGGCAAACCGCTTTGGCAACCTTGCAGCAGTGGGTGGGGGAGCAGGAGCAGGAGCAAGCTCGCTTGCGGCTCGAGGCGTTCGACGCGGCACGTACCGAACACTTGAGCTTCCTGACCGTCGAGCAGGCGTTGACCTGGGGCAGTCCTTGGCGATTTGCCGCGTGCGCAGGCGCAAGTACAGCGCTCGATGGGGACGACGACGAGGACGGACACTGCGCCACGTCGTGGGCAGATTGGGCCTGGTTGAGGCCCGACGCCTGGTAGTACCGGGCGGCTCGCGTCAGAAGCGGTGAACGACCGTCGCTGAGCCGCCACCTTGCACCGTCACCGACTTGGTGACGCGTTCGCCGTCTTTGACGAAGATGACGCTGTGGTTGCCGGCGCTCACGCTGACACCGATTTTGGGGGTCGAACCAATGGGTTTGCCGTCGAGGATGACGCTGGCGCGGGGCACAGCGTTGATGTTGAGAGTGCCCGTTGCACTGGCGGAGGCTGGTGCCGGGTCCGGGGCCGGGGCGGGAGCGGGAGCACGGGCTGGAGCGCGCGCTGCTCGGCGGGTCGAGCGGGATACGGAGCGGCGAGCGGGTGCGGAAGCGACTTCTGCCGCCGGCTCTTCGACTACTTCCTCACTCTCCCCCGGCTGCAGCGCAACCGTGAACATGCGCTCGGGTTCGCCGTCGGGGAACGTCAGCTCCTGGCGGTACTCTTCGAAGCCGGCCTTGGTCGCCACCAGCACATGAGTCTTCGACGTATCCACCTGCAGATTGATGGGCAGGCGCGGGATGGCTTTTCGATCCGTTCCCGTTTCGAGCACGATGCGTGCGCCCTGGGCGTTATCACCCGGCATGATCCGGGCTAGCCCTTTGGCAACCTGCAGCTTCAACGGCCCAACCGACAAGAGTTCGTTTGCCGGAACGTCGACCGTCTCCTCGTGAGGAACGTAGGCTTCGCCGGTTACCTTCAAACGGTGAGAGCCCGGAGCCAGGTCATTGACCTCTTGGGGCAACGTCCCGATTTCTTTGCCGTCGATCCACAAGGTGAGACCAGGGCCGACTCCGGTCACCGTCACCCCGGTGCCCTTGTCGGGGTCGAGCTTGACATTGTGCACGGCGTCCTGGCCACCGGTGATGGGAACGGCCGTATCCGCTGTCGCCTGATAACCTGCAGCACGTGCTCTTACCAGGTGCGTGCCTGCAGACAGGTCAGCAACCGTACACGGCGAGGCGCTGCACACGAGCTTGTCGTCGACGATGACTTCTACCTTGTCGAGCGGCTTGTTACCAGGACCCGCCACCGTGACGACCAGGTTGCCGGAACGCGGCAGCAACGTGTAGATGAGCGCTCCGAGCAGCGCCAGCACGACGGTGCCCCCGACAAGCCAGCTCGTGCGTGAGCCGCTCGTGGTCGGGGGTACTGACGCCGGTGGGTAAACGTCGCGGGGCAAGGGCGACGGCCGCGGCAACGGAACCGCTGGGGTCGGTTGCATCGGAATAGGCGCCGAGGGGCGTGACATGGGCGGCGGCGGTGCGCCGGGTACGACCGACGGCGCCGGCACGGCGGTGCCCAACATCGAAAAGCCGGGATGCCGCATGTTTTCGCGGGTGTAGACGGTCGTCTTGTCGTCCTCGTCTTCCCAATCACCGATGCTCACCTGCGGCGGCGCTGGTGGCGGCGCAGGGGGGTAGGAAGGTGAGCCCGGGTATGCACCGGCAGGCGGAAAACTCTGGGGAGGTGGCGCGTTCATGCCCGGCTGCTGGTAGGCGTGGCCGGGAAACGACGGTGCCGGTGGCGGTGCCGGCAACGATGGCGAGGCGGGGTAGGCCGGCGCTATGTAATCTTTGGGCGCAGCATAGTCTTTGGGCGCAGCATAGTCTTTGGGCGCAGTAATGGGTGCCGCGGGACTCCACGCCGGTTCAGAGTATTGATACGGGTTTTCGTCGGGGGCATACGCCGTGCGGGTGGGTTGAGCGGGGAGCGAGAAGACGTTGGTCGTTTCGTCGTCACGAAAGCCGAACTCGCCCTCGCCGATGGCGTCGACCTCCTCGATATCATCCAGCGGCTGGACTTCCTTCATGTCTGCCTCAATCGAAAGCTCATTCCCCTCGCCGGGAGCCGGTGCGGCGCGCAGTGAGGGAGGGGGTGGGGGGGCGTGGTTGGGGTCCGGAACACCTGCAGGCGGCGCTGCGGCGACACCCACCAGCGTTTGATGGTGTTGGGGATGGCTCTTTCTGAGGCTCTTGAATACATCGAGGTCCGAGCCGCCCTTATCACTCATCCGATCCTTGTCTCCTGGGCATCGAGCGCCGGCGGCTTCCCGCAAATCGGCCACCCAATGAGAATGGTCTATCCCAATTGCTGGATTCCGCCAACATGTACGTTTTGGCGTCCGCCGTGTTGCTTCCTGCGGCGAAGCTTCTCCCTGGTACCCATGCCCTAGCGCCGTCTGCGTTGAAAAACTTTGACGGCAGAGCGTGCGGATCGACCCGTTTGGTCAGGAGCGTCTCGATGTGAACGCATTATCGTGACTTTTGGAGCGGCTTCCACATTTCGCGGGGCACCACCGGCGTGTCGGGAAACAGCTGGAAGCTGCGCCTGGGGACGCGGTAGGAGAGGTGGAGCTGTGGGGTGTCTGGGGTAGTCGGATGTCCACTCAGGTCGCGCCGAGCGATCACCACGCGTGACGCCTGGGTCCAGTAAACGAGACGCCCTTGGCAGCCTTGCTCACTCAGCACGCGCTCGAGCAGCGCCGGGTCGAGCTTGGGGTCGGAGCCCGTGGCGATCTCTGCGTACATCAATCGCTCTGGCGCGGGGACGGCGCACAGCGCTGCCTGGGCTCCCTTCCGTCCTTCACTCACCGCAAGCAGGTGCGCGTCCGCTTCCGGCGTATCGTCTTGCACGTGAACGCGGCCGTTTACCCACCACAGCTTCGGCAACTCGGCATCGGGCGTCGGGCTGGGCTCGGGCCACGTCACCACGGGCGCCGCTTGCGGTGCGCGCGCTAGAGCCAGAAACTCGGGAGCAAACTCCGCCACGTTGACGCGCGTCGCCGGGCGATTGGCGTCGGGTTTGAACGATGCGGTAGCAAGCGCCGCTGGGTACGTCGCGCGCCATTCATGGGGAACGCTCCACTGCAGTCCGCGGCGCACGCCCTCCGTTATCATCGGGCGCGCCGTTAGGTAGAAGAAGTCCCGGGATTCCCGCCGGATGAAGCGTGGAAAGTTCATCAGCTGCATGCTACGAAACAGCCGCCGTCCGCGAAATCTCAACCCCGGTGCGTCGCTGACGGCGCCCTCGGCCTGCCACATCTTATCCAGCCTCATGGCCAGGGGAGGCAGTTGGTCGACGTGGTCCACGTGATAAAACTCCAGACCGGTATGACCCTGGTTCATGTCGAGGTGCAGCCCGTAGCTGCAGTCGAGTGCCAGCATCGCCTTGGCCAAATGCTCGGCGTCCACTTTGGCGCCATAAAAGTACGCCACAAGCCCACCTTCGGTGAGACACAGCCCTGAGCGCACGGTCCGCGTCTCATCTTCCCAGCCCGACGGTACCCCGCCCCACCATGAACGCCCATAGGGGTTGTACCGCCCATCTGCAACGAGGGGCGTCAGGTTCTGGCGGAAACTGCTCAAAAACTTAGGTACGGACTGATCCGGAGGCCAGGTTCCCATACCGACCCTGCCGTCGACATCGCGGGCGACCGTGGCTGCGAAGGGCAGGGGCGGCACGTATAACGTGCCATCGACCATCATTCCAAAGTCGCCGTGACTGGCCTGGAAACCACCGTTGAAAGCGGCGACCAGATTCTGGATGACGTCCGGGTCGCGGGGAACCAAGCCGCTCCCGGTCTCTCCCGTGGCGCTCTTCGGTTCATCCGTTCCGCTCATCATGTGCAGTTCGACGGTCAGCGGGTCCCACGCGGTGATGAGGATGCGAGAGAACTCCCGCTCCGGGTCGGTACGTAGGAAGGTTGTGTAGAAGTGACCCAAGGGGTCGGAACTGGGCTTGATGAACGGATCGCCGTTCAACGACACCCACTGCCCTTCGTGTTCCTGGGCAGGCGACAACAGCGGCTCCAACGCCGGGGGCGGCCACGCTCGCGGCACGCCCTTGCCGGGGCCCGCCGCTACCGGGCGCGGGGCATCGCGAGTTGGACTCGAGGGCGCTCTCGAGGGCGACGCCGCCGTGATCATAGACTCCGCCTCGTCTTCGCCCAGTTCGAGTCGACGCTGGAGCCAATCCCAACTGACGTACACCACGGCCTTGAGGCGCTGCATGTTTTCGTCGCCAAACCAAGGTAAACCCCGCACCCGATCAACGCTCCAGGTAACCAGGTTACCTGGCCGAGCCAAGCCGCGTCGCTGCTCGGCCACGAATTCACCCCCCGTGGTGGGCTGTCCATCTCGAGTGAACGATGTTACCCCTGACGCTGTGGTGAGGCGCAGTTGTCCGTCGTCGAACTCCAGGTGCGCGTCAGTAACCGGTGGCACTAGCTTAAAGGCGCGCTGGGCAATGCCGTCGACGTGGCCGGTATCCTGAAGCCACGTCAAGCGCCACTGCCAGCGTTGCAACGAGCTCAGGCCGGCGTCGTTGAACTGCTGCAGCGGATTGGGCGCCAGATTGGCGTGTTGCAAGTGCAGCAGTTCAGTGCCATTGCCGCTCACCCAGGCGGCGACAGGGCCTTCGGCGGCAAGGTCACTTTCCGCTGCGGCACGCGTCTCACTGATGTTGAAGACCTCTTGAAGCTCGAGCACTGCGCCTTCCGGAGTGCGGCGCACGAACGCTAAGTACACGTCGTCGAGCCCTTCCGGCGCGGCCGCCAGCACCCAGGCTCTGGCATCCTGCCAGGGCCACCACCAGGCAGGAGCCACATCGATCCAGGCCACGTCGCTGGGAGATGCGGCCAGGCCATGAGCCGCCAGCACCTGGGTCAGCCCCACGTCTGGATCGGGCCTGCCCGCTGTCGGCTCGCCCATCGCGGCGTGAAAGGCGAACCCGGCGGCTACCATGACCGCACGCCGGCCCCAGCGGTGGAGGGCAGAGACGGGGTGGTCGGCCACCCTAGTTGGCGGAACAGCCAACTCAGTTTTCAACGGGGAGGGCACGCGGCGGCAGGTTTGGCGGTGGACGTTGGTACGAGTTCTGCTTTAACAAGGGTCAGCTCATGAGAACAGTGGCGCGACGTGGGTTTTTTGCAGCTTGGCTTGGCCTGGTTGCCGCCGGCTGCCTGAGCCCGACGTTGCCTCCGCTTCCGCCTCCGAGCGCTCCCAGTGAGATGGCGTATCTCGGCCAGAAGCAACTCCAATTGGTGGGTCGCCTGCCGAGCGATCGGGGCTTGGTGTTTGCCCTGAACCTGGCCACGGACGAAGTGGGCGGACAGCAGTTTCGCAACGGGCGCTACTCGTTCGTCGTGCCAGCTCAGCCCGGGGACCCCATCGAGTTGTGGTACGTCGTGGGGAGGGATCAGAGCGAGTTACACCGCTTCCTCGCCCCGCAATACCCGCCTGTTTCAGACGGCGATTCAGGCGATTCAGGCGATTCAGGCGGTTCAGGCGGTTCAGGCGGGCAGGCCGGAGCCGACGCAGGACCGGCGATAGGCAGCGGCGACGCTGACGCTACAGGTGCCGGCGCTAGAGCGCTGGATGCCGCTACTGACGCTTTCTAAGCTTTCTAAAGCTTTCGAGGGCGCGAAGTTACGGTGGCGCGAGCTTACGGCAGCGTCCGCAGAACGACGCGCCCGTCCGAACTGCGGTGGCGCAGAGCGCTGCTTTGCAGCGGTAGCGCCAATGGCGCATCTTCCAATTCTCCGGCATCGACGACCAAGTCGTACTCCATGGCCTGCTCCACGACGCATTCGTAGATCTTCCCCGGATAAACGGGGCCGCGGGAGATGTACACGTTGCCGTCGATGTCAGGCGCCTGCCCGTGCCAGCGCCCCTGCATGATGAGGTCGCTGTCGTCGCTCGGTCCTTCAACCAGGACCTCCACGGTACGGCCCACGAGCGCCTGGTTGCGTTCATAGCTCAGCCTCTGCTGCAGTTCCATCAGCGCGCTCGCTCGCTCCTGCGCCAGCTCTGGCGCCACCTTGTCTTCAAAGGTGTAGCTTCTAGAGGTAGGCTCGTCGGAGTATTGAAAGACACCCACGCGATCGAAGCGCGCCCAACGCACGAACTCGTAGAGCTCCTGGAATTCCGCTTCGGTCTCGCCCGGATGGCCGACAATGAAGGCGGTCCGGAACACGACGTTGGGGATCGCCGTACGCACGCGCTCGACCAGCTGGCGCAAGCGTGCCCCGCCGTGTCCACGCCGCATGCGGCGCAGCATGGCGTCAGACGCGTGCTGCAGGGGCATGTCAATGTACGGCACGACCTTCGGATGCGAAGCGATGAGGTCGATGATGTCGTCGGTGAGGCGTTCGGGGTACAGGTAAAACAGACGCAGCCAGCGCAGCAGGGGAACATCCGCGACGCGTTCCACGAGTTCCGCTAGCGCGGCAGGGTTGTCTAGATCCCGGCCGTACGCGATCGTATCCTGAGACACCAAGTTAATTTCCAGGACACCGGCCTCGGTCAAGCGCGTTGCCTCGGCCACCACGTCGTCGATGTGGCGCGATCGCTGCTTGCCGCGAAGCTGGGGAATGACGCAGAACGAGCATGAACGGTTACAGCCCTCGGCAATCTTCAGGTAGGCGCTGGCGCCTCGCGTCGAGATGCGGCGCGGATCGGCAGCTCGCACGACCCAGTCTGCCGGATTACCGACCCCAATGCGTGGTCCGCCACCTCTCAGAAGCGGCTCGAGCTTGAGCATATCGCTCGAGCCAAGGAAGTGGTCGACCTCGGGCAAGCCCTCCGCCAGCTCTTCGGGGTGCCGCTGGCTCAAGCAACCCGTAACGATCAACTTGCTGCATCTGTCTTGCTTGTGTTGAGCCAGCTCGAGGATGGTTTCAATGGACTCTTCTTTGGCAGATTCGATGAAGCCACAGGTGTTGACGACGATGACGTCGGCCAACGCGGGGTCGTCGACGTGAGCGTAGCCGGCGTTTTCGGCGACGCCGAGCATGACCTCCGAGTCGACCCGGTTCTTCGGACAGCCCAAGCTCACGAAATGAATGCGAGGCAACATCACTTTTTCCGTCGCGCGCGCATGGCACGGGTGAAGCGCTCGAAAAGGTAGAGCGCGTCATGGGGTCCCGCCGCGGCCTCGGGATGATACTGGACGCTGAAGGCGTCGAGGTCGCGAGCGATGAGGCCCTCGCTCGTACCGTCGTTCAGGTGCAGATGGGTGCTCTCGGCAACGCCCGCTAACGAGTCGAGGTCGACCACGAAGCCGTGGTTCTGCGTCGTTATCTCCACGCGGCCAGTCTTGAGGTCCTTGACCGGCTGATTGAGGCCGCGATGGCCGAACTTCAGCTTATAGGTGGAGCCTCCGAGGGCTCGCGCGAGCAGCTGGTGCCCCAAGCAAATTCCAAACACCGGAACCTTGCCCAAGACGCCTTTGATGGCATCGATGGCGTATCCGAGAGCAGCGGGATCTCCAGGGCCGCTGGACAAGAACACCCCTTCTGGGTTGTAGGCGAGCAGCGCTTCGGCCGATGTCGTCGCTGGAACGGCCACGAGATCGCAGCCGACGTCGACCAGACAACGAAAGATGTTGCGCTTGGCTCCAAAGTCCATCGCCACCACCCGGTATCGGGGCGTGGGATTGAAGCTGGCCGGGCCATTGGCGGCTGCGATGGTGCGAAAGGAGCTGCCCCACTCGCCGCGACCTTCGGTGAATTCGTAAGCCTGCTTGGGAGTCACTTGGCGCACCAGGTCCAGACCGTCCATGCTCGGCGTTTGGCGGGCCAAGTCGACCAAATCATCCGGCGACCCGGTACCAATGGCGCCATTCTGAGAGCCTTTGTCTCGCAAGTGGCGAGTCAGGGTGCGCGTGTCGATACCACCGATCGCCACCACCTTCTGGCGGTTCAGATATCCGTTTAGATCTTCGTTGGCGCGAAAACTCGAGGTCGTGAGCGAAGGGTCGCGCACGATGAATCCCCCCAACTGAGGACGACCGTCGACACTTTCGGCGTCCTGTAGATTTACGCCCGTGTTTCCGATGTGGGGCGAGGTCATGGTGACCAATTGACCCGTGTACGACGGATCGCTCAGCACCTCTTGATAGCCGGTCATCCCGGTAGTGAACACGACCTCGCCGGTGGCTACGCCCGGGTGGCCCCAGGCGAAGCCGGGGAAGGTGGTGCCGTCGGCGAGAGCGAGGTAAGCGGGTGTCCGATTCATGGATTCTCCTCGAACGGATATATCGTGCTTCCGTTCAATGCGTTGAGCAGGACGCGCCCCTGGACTGACTGGTTGAAGAAGGGGCTGTTTCGCGAGCGGCTGTACCAGCGACTTTCGGCCGGGACCCAAGCTTGTCGAGGGTCAAACCACAAGAAGTTGGCAGCCTGCCCGACACTGAGTGAAGGCGGTTCGAGTTCGAGTACGCGGGCGGGGGCCGTGCTGAGCGCGTCAACCAGGCGCAGCGCCGGCAACGGATTGTCGTGCCCCTGGGTGATGGACCATAGCAGCGGCAGGGCGAGTTCGAAGCCCACCGCGCCGGGGCGCACCTGGTCCAGCTCCGCGTCCGTTTCCAGGTTACTTCTAGGGCAATGGTCAGTCACGATGCAGTCGATGGTTCCGTCGCGCACACCTTGCAGCAAAGCATGGCGGTCACGAGCGCTGCGCAGGGGCGGTTGGAACAAGTGCTGCGCGCTATAAGGCGCTCCGGAGCGCTCGTCGAGCATCAAGTGGTGTAAGCCGACGCTACAAGTGACGCGAGGGTGCCCCATCTTGGCTTGCCGCATGAGTTGCACGGCCGCTTCGCTGCTCAACGTGTGCGCGTGGAATCTGACTTGGGTTGCCTTCGCCAGCTCCAGATCGCGCAGCAGAGCCGTGGTTTCAGCCAGGACGGGCACGGCCGGCAACCCTCGCTCGAAGGCGAACGAACTCTCGTGCACGATTCCTTGCCCCGTCAGTGACGGGTCACGCGGCGCTTGCAGAACGAGACCGTCGAAGCCACTGACGTACTGCATGAGGTGCAGCATCAGGGAGGGAGAAGTCACGAAGCGGTTGGCGTCGGTGAAGCCCACCGCCCCTGCCTCTTGCAGAAGCGCGAGCGGTGCCATTTCGGAACCCTTCAAGCGCCGTGTCAACGCGGCCAGGGGAAGATATCGACTGCCTCTCTTCCGCGACGCGGACTCGAGCAGTCCGCGCGTGACCATCGCGTCGTCGTTGACTGGGTCTGTCGACGGTAAGACGCATACGGTACCGAACCCTCCAGCCGCCGCCGATTGCAGGCCGCTGTGTAAGGTCTCCCGGTATTCATGGCCGGGCTCACCCAGATCGGCACGCAGATCGATCAGGCTAGGCATGACCACGGTGCCTTCCGCATCGACGGCATCCTTTTCGGCTGCCGCAGCGCCTTCGGCACATGCCCGGATGATGCCATCACGCACCACCAGGTCTACGATGTCGTCGCGCTGGGTAAGCGGGTCCACGACACGCACGCGGCGCATCACTAAGGAGGTCGAGCGACCAGACATGGCGGCGCGTGATAGCACAGCGTGTGCGCTTCCCAAGGGCGCTTTTTCAGGGCGTCACCGCGAGCGCACCCGCTTCGGGGTGTGTTAGGCTTGCAGCCCACATGGCCAAAAGCAAGTCCTCGAGCATTCCCCGCCCCACAGGCACGGGTTCTGACGTATCCCGTGGCAAGAAAAAGAAGAAAGCTTTGACGAACGGGGGAGAGCGTCCCGAGGACAGCGCGGGTAGCGGCGCGACGGAATCGCCCCCCGCCGGCCAGCTCACGACTCCGAACGCCGCCCAAGACATGGCCGCTGCCAACACGGCGGTTGAGGACACTGCAGTCCGAGAGGATGCTGCAGCCCAGGACGACACTGCAGCCCGCGAGGACGCTGCAGCCCGCGAGGATGCTGCGCTCGAGGACACCGCAGCCCAGGAGGACCCCGCACTTGGGGACACCGCAG
>CAZNZA010000002.1:0-7216 GCA_964577325.1 uncultured Polyangiaceae bacterium | reverse complement strand
GCTGCGCTCGAGGACACCGCAGCCCAGGAGGACCCCGCACTTGGGGACACCGCAGCCCAAGCTGCCGAGCTGGCATTCAAATCCGCGCCGCGTGTCAGTGCTCCACCGCGCCCGGATGATCCCACGCTGATCATGCCCAGCAAGGCACTGCGTTCGCATCGGCCCCTGTCCGAGACGCCTCCTCCTGCCCCCGTACGCAATACCCCGCCCCGGGGCAGCGCGGCGCTAGCGCGAGGGGCCGCGGAGGCGGCGTCGCGCCACCCCTCGACGCCACCTTTGCCCCGGCGCCCAGTCTCGGCTCCTGGGTCAGGCATGGCAGCAGGTGTCTCGGGAGCACTCGCCGCGTCGGGAGCACCGGGAGTGTTGCTGCGTGGCTCGCGCGTGCCTCCCGCGCCGCCCGCGCCTCGGCGCTCGGCCGCACCCTTACAAGAGCTCGAAGAGGTTGAAGAGGTCGAGGAGATGTCGGACGCAGGAGAGCGCTTTTCCCCGGCGGGTGGGGCTACGAGTCGGGCTCCGTTGCCTCCACCCCGCCACGACAGTGCTACGAAAGGCTCCTCGCCACCGCCTCGCCCGCAGCCACCACGTCCTCCAAGCGGCCACTCTCCACAACCGCCGCCGGTCAATGCTCCGCGCATGCCAGCCGCTCCTCCTCCAGTGCGCGCGAGTGGCGCGGCCGCACCGAACCTACCCCTGGCGCTGCCGGTGTTGGCTAAGTGGGGACTGAATGAGCGCACGGGTCATTCCGATACCGAATCGGACGCGTCCCCGACGCGTTTCGACATCGAGGCTGGCCAGCGCCACGCCTCTCCATGGTCCGAAGAGAAACGGCAGCAGCACCAAACTGAAAACGCTCGCGCCCAAGTGGAGCTTTTCGAAGCGCAGCTGCGCGACAAAGACGGCGCTGATAAGCAGCGTCGCGCACGTCTGCACTACGAGGCGGCGCGCTTGTACGAAAGCCCGCTACACGAGTTTGAAGCGGCAGCCAAACACTACGAGTTGAGCGTCAAGCTGCAGCCCGGGCACCTCCCCGCCGTGCGCGGCGCACGACGTGTGTTGTTGATGCTCGGAAAGCACAAGGCAGCGTGCCGCTACTTCGATGCGGAGCGCGACCTGCTCGCCCAACCTGAGCGCAAGGCGGCATTGCTCTACGAAAAGAGTCAGGTTTTGGCCGGTCCATTGGCTTCCAAGCAGGAGGCACGCGAGGCTTTGCGGGAAGCGTTGGAGTATTCCAAAGCCGACCTGACGGTGATCAAAGCGGCGATCCTCGCCGAGGAGCAGGTTGCCAATTGGGAGCGCGTGAGCGATCTGTCGCGGGCAGCGGCCAATTTGGAGGCCGAGAGCCCCAAAGAACGTGCCGCCCTTTTAGCGCAAAGCGCGCGCGTGGCTGCCGTTCATCTCAAAGACGTCACGACGGCCATCGAGCTGTACAAGTCAGCGTTGGAGCTCGATTCTCGCGCACCCGGGGCATTGGCTGCTCTCAAGGAGCTGTTGTACGCCGCGGGGCGTTTCAAGGAACTGGTGGCGCTGCTGCACCAGGAAGCGGAATGGGCACACGCTCCGGAAGTCAAAGCCTCGTGCTGGTTTCGAGCGGGTCGCCTGCTGTACGAGCGGCTCGACGACGTGCCAGCAGCCGCAAGCGCGCTCGAACGCGCCAATCAAGTAGCGCCCACGGACCGTACGATCTTGGATGAGCTGCTCCGGATATACGAACTGTCGGGCGACCACTCCCGTATCGTTTCCGCGTCTGAGCGCATCGTCGCTATCACTCAGCCTCCGCCCCTCGATCTGTTGCACCGCCTGGCAGAGCTGTATGAAGAGCACCTGAACGAGCCAGAGCGGGCTATCGAGCGTCTGGTTGTGGCCTTGCAAGTCGACCCTGCCTACCGGCCAGCGCTGCTTGCACTAGGGCGCTTGCGCGAGCAACGAGGGGAGTGGCGAGAGTTAGCGGAAATGCTGAACGCCGAGGCAGAAGCTAGCAACGACCCCGACCATCGCTCGGCATTGCATGCTCGCATGGCGGAAATCTGCGAAACGCGCTTGAGCAGCGAAGAGTTTGCCGTTGAACACCACAAGCAGGCCTTGGCGCTCCGGCCCGGATACGAAACCTCGTACAAGGCCCTCGTCCGCTTGCATAGCGCTGCCGGCCGTTGGCACGAGCTCATCGAGCTGCACGAACGACAACTCGAGACGACGACGACCAAAGAGGAGCGCTTGGCGACGCTGTTTTCCATTGGCCGCTTGCAGGAAGAAGCCCTTGGTCAGCCTCGAGCCGCCATTCCGACTTACCGGCGCATCCTGGAAGAAGATTCGAGTTCTCTGGAAGGCTTATCCGCGTTGCAGCGAGCCGCCGAACGGGCCGCCGCGTACGCCGTACTCGTAGAAGCGCTCGATCTGGAGGTCAAGCAAACCGACCACAAGCCGCGGGTCGTCACCCTCAAGCACCGCGCGGCGGTGCTCTTGGATGAAAAGCTCGGGGAAACGGTCCAAGCCATCGAGCGTTTGGAAGACATTCTGCGGCTCGAAAAGGCGCACTTGCCGACGATCGAAAGCTTACAGCGCCTCTACTATCGAGATGGGCGTTACAAGGAGCTTTTGCAGACGTACGAGCGTGAACTCGAGGCCACTAAGGTAGGGACGAAGAAAGCTGCACTGCTGATCAAGATGGGAGAGCTCTGCCACAGAAAGCTCGGCCAGCGCGAGGAAGCAGCCGCCCTGTATCGCCGGGCCTTGCAGGCCGAAGAGGGCAATCCAACGGCGATGCACCACTTGCGGCTGCTGTTGTCGGAGCTGGGCGAGTACGCCGAGGTGGCGAAGCTTTTGAGCCAAGAGGCAGAAGCGGGCGACAGCGGTAAAGCCAAGGCTCGGCTTTGGCTACTGGCAGGTGAACTGTACGAGCACCGTTTGAACGCGCCGGAGAAGGCGTTGGCGGCCTATCGTAAGGCTTTGCACCAGGACGCTCAGTTCCGTCTGGCGATCGAGGGCGCTCTGCGCATTTTGAGCTACTCGCAAGACTTCAAGCGGCTCGAAGAAGAGCTCGCGGGCGAGGCAGAGCGGCAATCCGACCCAGCGTACGCCCGCGACGCAGCCTTCCGTCGGGCCGAAGTGCTGCGCGATCGACTGGCCCAAAACGACGAGGCGGCCAGTTGCTTGCAGAGCGTGCTTCAGGGCGAGAAGGATCACGTAGGAGCTTTGCTTGGCTTGGAGCGCCTCTACGCCGGGAAAGACGACGCTCATGCCGGGCTCGCGTTAGTGCTCGAGCAACAGGTTGAGAGCTTCGCCAGCGTTCGCGCGCGCGTGGCAGCTCTGCGCGCGCTTCACTACTCCGCCGAACGTGGGGGAGCACTCGATGCTGAGCGCGCCAAGCAGCTCAATGGCTCCTTGCTGAGCCTCGCTCCCAACGACCTTGGTGCGCTACATGGTTTGGAAGCGGCCGCGATCGAGTCCAACGACTACATGCTTCTGTCTCAGGTCGATGCCAAGTTAGCGGTCGCGGAAAGTGACCGTTCGGCAACGGCCGCTCACCAAACTCGACTTGCCGAAGCCATGGAGGCACGGGGCGACCACTCAGCGATCGAGGTCTACCGGGCAGCGCTGATGCACGACCCGGAGAACTTGGCGGCGGCTCGGGGTATCTCACGCATTGCCGAACGGGCGGGTACACCAGAGCTACTCGCCGTCGCCGCCGAAACGGAAGCGGAGTTGCTCAACCGACCTGGTGAAGCAGCGCGCCTGTTGGTATTGGCCGCTAGTCGACTAGCGGCGGCGAATTCACTGGACGGCGCCGCAGCGCTCCTATTCCGAGCGCTTCAAATTGAACCCAACGACAAGCATGCCGCAGAGGCACTGTCGTCGCTGGTGGCACGGGGAGTCAGCGTCAAGAGTGCCATCGACGTGCTCAGTCAGGCGGCGCAGGGAGCAACATCGAGGCAACGTCGAGCGGCTTTGTGGGCGGCCGTGGCGCAGCATCAAGCAGCGCTGCGGGACTGGGGGGCTGCCGTGGCGTCGGCTAAGCGCGCTATCCGCGAACAGCCGAACAGCGTGGAAAGCCACGTGCTGCTCGCTCAGCTGCACGCGACCAGTCGCAAGTGGCAAGACTGTGTAAACGTGCTCCAGGACTTGCTCAAACTCAACCCTGCGGAGGACGTGCGTTTCGATGCGTCGCTGCAAATGGCGTTCATTCAGCACGAGCATCTGAAGGCGACTACGATAGCAGCCAGCAACGTCTCTGCTTCCCTCGCCATCAGACCGGATAGCCGCGAGGCCACGAGCTTGCTGCTACGCATCCAGCTAGCCCGCGACGATCTGCGTAAGGCGTCCGAAACGGCCGCACGCCTGGTGGAGTTGTCGACGACGGCCGACGAAAAGGCTGAGGCCTGGCAGCAATCCGCGCGCGTCGAGCATCAACGCGGAGATCACGAACGCGCCACCCAGGCTTACCAACAGGCCTTAGCCATTTTGGGGCCGAAGGGCCGCATCGGCCGCGACTTCCGCGAATTCTTGGAGGCTTTGGGCAAGGCCGCCGATTGGCGTGCTTACGTCAACGGCTGGCAAGAGTACCTGCGCTCATCGAGCGTGGACGCAGAAGCTGAACGCAGCATCCGCCAAGAGATAGGTCGTGTGCTGTACGACAAGCTTGGCAGCCGTGACGACGGGATAAGCGCGCTGACGGAGGCGCTGCGCCTAAACCCCGGGGATTACACGCTACGCCGCGAGCTTTCGGAGCGTTTGGAAAACGCTGGTCACCACGAGGCGGCGGCGGAGCAACTGCTGTTGCTGATTCAAGCAGCGCCGCAAACGCTGAGTTTTTGGCGGTCTCTGTCACGGTGCTACGCCGGACTGCGTCAAGAAGAACGCGCGCGCATGAGCTTGGCACCGCTCGTAGCAGCAGGCGAGGCCAGTATCGAGGAGCGTGGGACGTACGAAGCGGGTGCATCGCAGCCCGCAGCGCTGCGCCCCGATAGCGTCGGTGAGCGCGACCTGCACGCCGTTCAGTTCGAAGCACCGGTACAAGGCCCCGCCGTGGACGTGTTGGCCGCCCTGCAGCCCGCCCTGCCCAAATTGTCCCCGGTCAACTGGGAGGCTTACGGGATTACAGCTCGCGATCGACTGACTGGTGGCGGTGGCACAGTGGCTTCGGTCGCGCGAGAGGTGGCCGCCGCCCTCGGCGTCAGCGAGTTCGAGCTGTACCTGCACCGCTCGAAGCGGGAAGGGGTGAGCCTGGAAACCACTGACGTCCCCGCGTTGTTCGTCAACGAGGAGATGGCGTCCTTGCCGCGCGTCGAGCAGGTGTTTTGGCTGGCACAGGCGCTGGGGCACATCGCTCTCGGCACCCACGTCGTTGCCATGATGCCCGCCCACGAGGTGGTATTGCTTCTGGCGTGCGCCACGCGGGCTCACTGGCCCGGCTTCGGAGACGAATTGGGCGATGCTCCGGCACTGGACGCTCACGCTCGGCGCATCAGTAAAGCCATGCCCTGGTTCAAGGGCAACAGACTCGAGCCGGCTGCACGACAATTGGCTGCTGCAGGCCTGGATTTGAAGGCATGGGTGGACAACGCCCGCATCGTCAGTGCCCGCGTCGGTGGCTTGATGTGCGACGATCTGGCCGTGGCCCTGCGTCTGGGGGCTTTGGCGGGAGTCGATGAAAGTTTCGTGCAGCGTGTTGCCCGCTTCCATATTTCCGAGACTGCTGTTGGAATGCGCCGCCGAGTCTTCGGCTGAGGCACGAACACGATGAGCTATCAAACCGCTGGATCATCCAGTGACTACACGGAACTATCCACCTGGTCACCCCAAGCCCGCGCTTCGAGGGGCAAACTCAGCGTGCGGAGCGGTGATGGGATTCACCAGTTCGACGTCATGGAATTGGCCACCGTAGGCACTGCCCTTGGCAATCCGATACGCATCATCCATCCCACGGTGTCTCGCATCCATGCGGAGCTGCGGGCATCGGCTCACGGCATCTGGGTTCGAGACTTGGACAGCACCAATGGCTGTCGCGTCAACGGCATCCTGACCAAGGAGGCACTGCTTCCGGATAACGCGACACTCGGATTCGGAGACGTCGAAGCGCAGTTTGTTTACGTCGATCCGGCAGCAGTTCCAGTAGCTGAAAACGGGCGTTTCGGCGAGATGGTCGGGGTGAGCAACCGCATGCGCCAACTGTTTCTCGTCCTCGATCGCTGCGCGCGAGTCGACACGCCAGTGCTCATCAGTGGTGAGCCGGGTAGCGGGAAGACGTTGGCCGCCCGGGCAATTCACGCGCAATCGGCGCGGGCTCGGGCCCCGCTATGGACGGTCGATTGTGCGGCGCTGATGCCAGATGCAACGCTCGAGGAAGTGGTTGGGGTCGTGCAAACTCGCGAAGACGCCGGTCCAGCGGAGTCCATCGACAACGCGGGCACGCTGTTGTTGGATGAAGTGGGTGAACTACCGCTTCCGGTTCAGGCCAAGCTCGTGCGCTGGCTCGAGGGCAAAGTCGCCGCTCAATCGGACGGGGCGGATGGCACCTACCGGCGCGCGCGCCTGGTCAGCACGAGTCAGCGAGACTTGCGCGAACTCGTCAACCGCGGCGCCTTCCGCGAGGACCTCTACTTCCGTATTGCGGTCATTCCCGTCGAGTTGCCGCCACTGCGGCATCGTATCGAGGACATCCCGCTTTTGGCGCGTCACTTTCTCGGTCAGGCGCCGTGGCCGCCCGAGCTCGAACTGGAGGCTCTGCAGCAGCGCACCTGGCTTGGCAACGTACGCGAGTTGAGAAATTTCATTCGTAGTCAGCGCGGGAGAGATTCACACCCAACCGCCAGTCACGGGTCGGGGTCGTGGCCTATTCAGCAGGGCGTGGAGCCGACGAGCGAAAGGTCCTGGAGTGCCCGCCTGGGACCAGATGACGGCCTGCCTCAGGTCGACCAGCCCTTGCGCTCTTTTCGCGAACAGTGGACCGACGCCGGCGAGCGGCGGTACCTACAAAGCCTGCTCGAGCGAACGAAAAACAACGTTCCCGAGGCCGCGCGCTTGGCGCAAGTCGACCGGACTTACGTTTATCGCCTCATCCGCCGCCACCGCCGGTAGGTGCCCGTATCTTTCGCCGATGTCTTCGCGCTGGCGGTGTCGGCTCGGCTGCGGCGTACAGAAGTACGCCTCGCTCGCCTCCTGGCCATCGCTCGACCTCGCCGAAAGCTCCTGGGCACCTACTACCTTTGGGGGGGCTCGACGA
>CAZNZA010000001.1:168748-181413 GCA_964577325.1 uncultured Polyangiaceae bacterium | reverse complement strand
GTAGACTTGTTTCAGGGCCCGCTGTTCCGGGGAGACGGCGACTGATCGCTACCTAGCGGAGCCGCTTCAGGCGAGGGAGGTTTCGCGTCAGAATCCGGAGGTGGAGTCATCGGAGACGCCGCGGTTGGCTGCGAACTGCCACAATCACAGGCACCAAAGCCCTGCCCCTGCTCCAAACAGGCTTGAGCGCCCTTGCACGCACCAGGCCCCAAACAAGCCTGCGTCTCACCGGGCACGCATACACGCTCGGACGCAGCCTTTGGAGCGATGAAGTCGACGGGAGGGTTGGCCGGCGACTCCGAGCGCTGCAGGGGAAGCGGGGGCAGCGTTCGGCCGCACTGCACGGTGAGTTCGCCCTTCCAGTCAGCCAAGCCCATGCTCGGCCCCGTCGAAGACACATCGGATTGGTCCACGCTGGGAGTTTCCGGTCGATTGCTCAGGCGCCCAAGTTCGGCGTACTCTCCTCCGCATACCTTTTCGGCTTCAAGCTCACAGAACCTAAAACGCTTCGCGCAGGTGACCCGGTACTGCTCCGGCTCCTGTTCCGGGTTCAGCCTGAAGGTCTGGGCGGCACTGCCACACGCTGAACCGCTCATGGCCAGCATGAGCAGACCAAGCGAAGTCGGAAGCTTCCGACTGGCGAGCAAGAGAAGAGGAAGTCGCAGGTGTCGAACCACGGTGGAGGCCACGCCTAGCATAGGCTGGCCACTCCTACACCAAATTCGTGGAGCTCAACCAGCCCATCGACTAAAGGCGGGAGCATGAGCGCGCGCAAGCTTGCTGTGGTCGTAGAAGGTGGCGGGTTGAGAGCCGCCTTCTGTGCCGGAGCACTCGAAACCTTGTGGCGCCGCCTCCCGCGGCCGCCCGACTACGTGTTCGCCACCTCCGCGGGGGCGCCATCGGCCGCGTTCTTCGCGCTGGGGCACATCGATCGGGCCGTCCGCCTTTGGGAGAACTGGACTCACGCCTCGCACCTGGTCAGCCCTCGGCACCTGTTGCGAGGAAGGCCTCTCATGGACGTCGATAAGCTGGTGAGCCGTTTCCGAGGGGCGGAGCCGTTGGACGTCGAACGTCTGGACTCGGTGGCCACGCAAACGTTCATTGCCGTCACCAACTGCCGCGCCGGGCAAGCGGAGTTCATCCGTCTCACCCAACGCAACGCCTTCCAGGTGCTGACGGCAACCATGGCTTTGCCCGTAGCCTATGGCAAGGTCATCGTCGTCGACGGACAGCCGTACATCGATGGCGGCGTGTGTGCCTCGATCCCGATTCAGCCTGCGCTCCAACGGGAGATCCCCGACATCATCGTCCTGCTCACCCAGCCCCCACACTACCGCAAGAAGTTGGGCGGCCTGGCGCCATCCATCCTCCGGCTGCAGTATCCGGCTTATCCGGATTTGATCCTCGCCATCGCTCGTCGGGCGGAGCGCTACAACGCTCAGCTCGACCTGATCGCTCGCTTGGAGGCGCGCCGGCGCATCTGGGTCGTCCGACCTAGCGAGACTCTACCAGCATCCCGGATCACTCGAGATCGCGACCGGATCATGAACACCTTGGACATCGGCCGCCGCAGCGCCGAGCATTGGCTCGACACGGCCGGCCCTAGCTTTTGACTCGCCTCGTAGTGTTCACCGCAAACGGCCCAGGCCCGCCGCTGCAGCTCAGGCCGGCAGACGCCGTTCTAGCTGACGTAGGTTGTGGAGAACTCTTGCATCCTGGGGCCTCTCACGAAGGCACTCGTTGAACAGCTGAAGGGCCAGTTCATAGCGGCGCGAGATATACGCAGAGGTCGCCTCGCGAAAGAGCGCTTCATAGCCGCCACCACTGCGCGTCGTGGGCGGCGCATGCTCTTCCCGCATCAGTGTTGGCTCCGCATGCGCTGACGAAACCTGCGCTGACGAAGCATGCACCGCTGACGTCGTGACCCGCTCTACCGATACCCGATCACGTTCAATGCCGTCTACGGGGAAACTGATGCGGCCGTTCTCCAGCAGCGCACACAACACGCGACTGGTTGCCAGCCTGCCCAGCTGGCAGGACTCGACCACCTCGAGCAAGCTCGCTCGACCATCCACGTGCGTCATCACACGGCGCTCTTCGACGCTGAGTCCGTCGAACCCAGCGCTTGTCTTTTGAGGCACACGGTCTAGGTGACCCAGCGTATCCCAATACTGCCCGAGCAAGCGGTCCCGGAGCAATCGTATGCATTCGGCGATACTGCCATCATCGGGCTTACGCGTCCGCATGGCATATAGCTGCTGCAGTGCCTGCTCAAAGAGCCCGGCTTCTACGAGCTGGGCCACGTCGCTGCTCGCCTCTTCGTCGGGTTTACCTGCTCGAGCGCGAACCACTCCGACATGGGGAGCGGGAGGACTGCTAGCTAAAGCGAGGCGCTGGCGCACGGCATTCAAGTCTACGACCAGCGCCGTCGGTCTGGCGGCTGATGCCGCGCGCGGTTCGTGGGGTGCGCCAGCGGCGTCCAAGTAGTCCAGGGCCTGAGCGTTATCCGGTTGCAACTGCAACACCTCTTGCCAACATCGCACGGCCTCATCCACGGAGTTGCGTCCGTAGAGATCGAGGCCCTTGGACAGGAGTCTCTCGACGAGTTGAGGGGTAGGATCGGTTTGAGACATCGAAAACGGCTCCACAGGGATTTGACTTTGACTCTGCTTCTTACCACGGCACTTCCAGGTCATGCCCATAGCCCAAATGGTCGATCGGGGCATTACCCTCACACAAGTACCGCTTTGAGACGTCTGGCGGCACGGGAATGAAACGCGTCTGCCGTTTCCCGGTTACGAAGTGCTTCCGACGGTCGTTACCAGAAGTGGCTCGTGCTGTCCTGGACCCGGCTACTGGAGGGGGGTTACGTGGGTACTTCGTTATGTCAACATCGACGTTCGCAGTCTTCGCTGCGCGCCCATGGGGGTTCGAGTAGAACATTACCCTACCCCGTGTCACTGATGGAACTAGCACCGGGTGAACGTCCAAGTTTCGATTGCAACCCCAGGGCCAATGAAATATGAACTGTGGCACTAGAGACATAGTGAAGGGAGCTAACTAACGTGGTGAAGACACTCGCTATTGCGAGCCCTAAAGGCGGAGTAGGAAAGACGACCCTCTCTCTTAACCTGTCACTTGCACTCGCTGAACAAGGGATACGCACCCTTCTGGTGGACACGGACATGCAAGGTGGCGTTGGCTTATCCTTGCAGGGGGACCTGAACAAGCAACCCGGAGTTGTAAACCTCTACACGAACAACGGCGCACCAACCGCGAGCGAAGCGGTGCGCACGACACGCAACAGCGCGTTGAGCCTACTCCCCTTCGGCCAACTCGACAGCGGCTGGCTCGAACGTTGGAACGACGTCGACTTTCAGTCCCGAGTAATTGACGGGATTCAGCATGATCTGGGCGATGCCTATGACTTGATCATCTTTGACAGTCCCGCCGGATTATCGGGAATTACGCACACGCTGCTCACCAAGGTGCAGTACGTGTTGGTCCCGCTGCAAACGGAGCCTTTGGCTTTCCGTGCTCTACCATCTCTGGTAGCCATGCTGCGGAGCATCAACGAACGCAGCGAGAGCGGCAGTGCGGCGGCACAGTTGGCTGGTGTAGTGCTCACCATGGTACGTTTCAAAGAGGAGTACTCGTTAGCGATCGCACAGGATGCGTGGGAACTTCTCCCACCCGACGTAGTGTTAGAGGCGTACGTTCCTAAAGATCCCGTGTTCGTCGAGGCAAGTGCGAAGGGTGTGCCCGTCGGGCTGCTATCGAGGAAGCGTCCGCCAGTGGCGTCGGTCTTTGCGAGCATCGCGAGCGAGGTAGAGAGGCGTTTGGGGCTGGATACAGCCGGAGATACCGATGAGCCGATTCCTCTCTTCGACTGACAAGCATGCGTTCACTGCTGATCTTGCCGCGCTCGTGGGCAAGAAACAGCAGCGAGAGCAGTGGTCCTCGACCCCCAAAACACGCCGTCGGCATCACGAGCTGCGCGTCATCGAAGAGCTGAGCGGTCAGCGACCCGACAGCACCCCCCGCCCGACCAAGGCCGAGCCGCCGATTCTGCGAGCGGACAGTCTGACGTTTTCGTCCCCCCATCTCGCCGCGCGTCTCGGCACCTTCATTGCCTGGATGCGCCCGCTGCCGTCTCTGGAAGCTTGCTTCGTCGCAGATGAACAGGGTCTGCCGCTGATCACCGCCGGAGCATTCGACTATTCACCGCTATCGAGCGTGCTTCAAAACGCACTTGGACAGGTCCGCTCCGCCGTTGGAGCCTCCACCACGGGAGAGATCAGCCTGTCATTGGGCGAAGGCAAACTTCTCCAGCTGCTGGAGTGTCGACAGGTGCTCGGCTCCTTCAGTCTTGGACTCGTCACCACCCAGCGGGTGGGTCAAGACCAAATGGAACAACTGCAGCTGGCCCTCCAAAAGACACTAGCGAACGATGTCTAGAACTCACAACCCCATAACCCTGCCCGTGCTGATGCCCGAAGACTTGGTGAGATAAAAAGGAAACTCGATGAGCGACGAATTACTCAGACAACTCGGCCGTGAAATCCCTGGGATGCGCGCCGTGCTGATAACCGCCATGCCGGATTGCCTTTTGTACGCGTCTTGGATTCATGACAGGTACGAGTTTGCGGCGGACGAGGTGGCTTCCTACTTCGGCGACTTGATGCGCGCCAACCGCAGCGGGCTCAAAGCGCTTGGCTCGTGGTCTGCAGAAATGCAAGTGACCATAGAGTCGGCCGACGCGGTGGTCATGTTGCGAGAAATCCGCAGTGACTTCGTGTGCGGTTGCCTGTTCGACTCCAACGTTGCCCTGGGCATGGTCCGCTTGCACCTCAAGCAGTTGGTCGCCACGCTAGAGCAAGAGCTGCCTCGGGTCCAAGTCATGGACCAGAGCCGCGCTGCTCGCGTACTGGCCTTCCTCGAGCGTTACGCGCCTGACCCACATGCGGTCATGCTGCGCGTGTCGTTGCGAACCGGCTTACCCAAGGAGCGACTCGAGATGCCAAACACTCTATCGGACGACGAAACGCGCAGGCTGGAGCAAGCGGCCTGCGACATCCTTGGATTGCCGGAACTGAAGGTTTAAAGCATGAGCGCTGCAGACACAGACGACACCACGCACCGTATCGCGCCGCTGCGCGAGCGTGCTGAAGAGCAAAACTGGATGTTCCTGGGGGGAACGCAGACGGTATATCACTGCCATCACTACAACCTGTTTCATGATCAGACGGTCGATGACGCACTCGGGGACGCGGGCGGCCTGGCGCTGCGCACGGCGGCGGCCCACGGAGCTTTCTATCGTTTACTGAGTGGGATCTTTGCGCGGCTCGAGGTCATCCAGCCGGAGGACCGCATCCGCTTTGCGGAAGACCTGTTCGCCTGGATGGGACACGGGCGCGTTGACATGTCGCTGCTCCCGTCAGGCGGCAGTGCTACGTCCGCGCATACTCACTACGGCCTGAGTTGGAAGGAAAAGTACGGTGCCCAAATCACCCGCCGCCATCCAGCAGACGCCGTTGCCGCAGGTATGGTTGCTGCTTGCAATGAACTCGCCTACGACCTACCTCCTGGCTCACTGCTGGCCGTGGAGAGCAAGTGCCTTGCCACGAAGGCTGCACGCTGCGAGTTCAACGTTGGCCCCCAGAAGGACGGGAAGCTACGAGAAGGTGGCGTCGGCCGCGTAGCGCTAGAGGGAGTCGACAGCCCAGTGTGCCGCGGCTTGCACGAGGAGCAGATCGGCGCCATCACTGCCGGGCTTTGCGACTTCCTCGGCAACGTCGGCGGTGATGCGTACGGCTTGATTCCAGCGTTCAACATCTACGCGACCATGCATTTGGTCGAGTACTACAATGAAACCGCCTTTCACCTCGTTCACGAGACGGAACGTCGTGCTCCCGGGGCCGTGTCAGCGGCCGAATCTCTGATTCGAGAGGCGGGCCAGGTGTGTGTCTTCAACACGTTCGGAAACGTACTCACCTCCCCGGAGTGGGAGGCACTCGTAGGGCCACTATCCGGCGATCCCGAGGAAACCGTCGCGCACTGCTTAGCCACTGCACGGGCATTCGGTTTTGGACGTTGGACGATGGCGGAGTTCGAGAGCAACAAACGATTGGTTCTGCAAGCCAGCTCGAACTACGAAGGAACCTATTACCGGCAACGCTTCGGAACGTCCGACAAGGCGCGCTGCTACTTTCACCAAGGCGCCACGCTCGCGCTCATGGTGCTAGCTGAGAAGGCCAAGCTCACGACCAAGCCGAGCCTGAGCGACGAGTTCTACCGCGACTTGTTTGGTGGCAACATAGGATGGAAGGTCGAACAGACACAGTGTCAGGCGCGAGGGGATGCGATAAACGAGTTCGTTGTGGAACGCACGTGAGTTTCACCCCGCTTCGCGCAGACCGCTCCTGTCAGCGGCGAACCAATTGGCGATTCGATCTGGATCCGGCTTTGATTGAGATGCTGTCAGAAGCTCTGGTTCGTCTCGGATACACGGCCCAGCGCGTCGCCGATCGTTTGCTCATCTTCCGTGCAGCACACCCCAAGCTACAGGTCTTGTGTGTCCTCGAGAGCGGTCGGGTGCAACTGCGGGTGCACCCGACCGTGCCGGAGATGGAGCGGCGAGCTACAGCCGAAGCCCTGTACGCCAATTTGTGCCGCTGCTTGGTGAGCGGAGTGACGTGACGGCGGACGGCGCCGTCTCACACTCGCTCGAGCACAGCCGCCGCCCCAAGACCTCCGGCTGCGCATATTCCAAGTAAAGCGTAAGTCTCACCGGTTATCGCTAGCTCATTAGCCATCGTAGTCACCATGCGGGCACCGGTTGCACCGAAAGGATGGCCTATGGCCAGCGACCCACCGTGAACATTGAGCCGCTCGCGATCGATCTGACCAACCCGTCCTGGGCGTCCAAGCCGTTCTTTGCCAAAGGCATCGCTTTCGAGCGCCTGGATCACGCTCAGGCACTGGGCTGCGAAGGCTTCGTGCATGTCGACCCTCCCCATGTCGGCCAAGCTCAAGCCTGCCAAGTCTAGCGCTTTGGGCATGGCAATCGCAGGCCCGATGAGAAGTTGATCAGCGGGATCGACCCCCACATACGACCAGCTGCGCACCCGCGCCAAGGGCCGGTAACCAAGAGCACGCGCCTTGTCCTCGTTCATTAGCACCACGGCCGCCGCGCCGTCCGTCAGAGGGCTAGAGTTGCCGGCCGTTACGGTTCCTCCCGTTTTGAAGGCGGGACGCAGGCGCGATAGCTTTTCGACACTTGTATCGGCTCGGATCAGACCATCGACGGCGACGGTTGCGCGCTTCGTCGTGACGGCACACACCTCCGCGTCGAAGCGACCGCTCTTGACGGCTTGCGCCGCTCGCTGATGACTACGTAGGGCGAACTCATCCTGCGCTTGCCGCGAAATCCCATTTCGCTCAGCCATACGCTCGGCGCCCTGGCCCATCGTCTCACCGGTGCTGCGTTCAGCAATCTTCAGAGCCTGCGGAATGATGTCACGTATACTCAAGCGGCTTACTGCTTTGGCGATGTCTAGCGCCGTCGCTTTACCCCCCATCAACACGGGTCCCATTTGATGGATGAACCCAGGAGGTAAGGGCACGGGCGCCGTGCTGACGGAGTCGGAACCACCGGCCACGACCACCTCGGCGTCACCCCGCTCTATAGCCGTTACGGCGTCGGTTACCGCCTGCAACCCGGAGGCACAGGCGCGACTCACCGTCACCGCGTCGGCACGCGGCGTCAGACACGAAAGCCCGATCTCCCGGGCCACGTTGGGAGATGCCGGCGGCAGGATGACACAGCCCCAGATGATGGTATCCACGTCTTTCGAGGCGAGCTCGAGCGAAGCCAGCGCCCCTCTCACCGCCGTCGTTCCCAAGTCGATCGTGTCGACAGCGGCCAAGGCCGCGAATCCCTTGTGGAAAGGGGTTCTCATTCCCCCGACGATTACCGCTCGAGCCATTGTTGTATCCTCCTCGAAACCTTTTCCAAAATCCTGCAGCGTCGCGCCGGACGTTCAGCAAGCACGTTGCAGCGGCTGCTGGCGGCTAGCTGCTCCTGTCTCAATCTGATGTCAGTCGAGTTCCCGCGTCGACCGGTAGCGTGGCTAAGCGCCTAAAAGCGCCCCGCCACATACGCGTAAGACGTTACCCGTCACCCCGTAAGATTCAGGCAGCGCCATGAAGGTGATGGCCTGCGCCACGTCCTCGGGCAGGCCGCCTTGATTGAGCGAACTCAGCCGCCGGGCGGCCTCTCGCACCATGGCGGGCATGCGCGCCGTCATCTGCGTTTCGATGAGTCCAGGAGCGACGGCGTTAACCGTTACCCCGCGCCCTGCCAGCCCGTTCGCCATCACGCGCGTCCAGCCGATCAATCCAGCCTTGGACGCTGCGTAGTTCGTTTGACCAACGTTGCCGGCAATCCCCCCGACGCTGGACAAGGCGATGATGCGGCCCTCGTCCCGCACGAGGTTGCGCGCCAGAAGCTCGTCGGTGATGCTCATTGCGGCGAACAGATTGACACCCAAGACAGTACTCCACGCGTCGGCTTTCATTCGAGCGAGAGTCTTGTCGCGGGTCACTCCGGCGTTGTGAACGATGATGTCGACCCCACCGTACTCTCGAGCAACCCACTCGCATATCTTCTCCGCGGCATCGGGTGCGGCCACGTCCTGCAGCAAGGGCTTCCCTGACAGGTCTCTAGCCAGCACACTCGCGTCCTGACCTGCCGTCGGATGGTCGACGATGATGACCTTGGCTCCCTCCGCCCACAGCGCTCGCGCTGTAGCCTTACCGATGCCTCGAGCCGCCCCTGTGATCAGCGCCACCTTCCCCAACAGAGGTCCGTCGAATTCGTAAGCGGTCTCGCGCACCAGTGAGCTCACCCGAAGCGGCTGACCCGTGACGAAGGCAGAGTAGCTGCTGAGAAAGAAGCGCAAGGGGCCAGTCAGACGGGCTTCAGCACCCGGGCTCACCCACATCAAGTTCGCGGTGCTGCCCTTGCGTCCGAGTTCTTTGGAGAGACTGCGGACGAAGCCCTCGAGTGCTTGCCAGATACCAGCGACCTCCGCTCGTCGCTCCCACGCGGGTTCAATCTGCTCCACGGCGTCCGGAGGATGAGCGATCAAAACGACGCGCCCCCCAGCGGACAACAAGTTGAGCGTATTGGAAAAAAACGCGTAGACGGCGTCCAGATGCTCCCGGGTTCGTACACCGGTGGCGTCGAACAGTAAGCCGAACGTGGGTCCAATGCTATCGTTCACCCGACTCTCGGCATCCCTGTCGGTCCCTGGTTGAGCCGGCAGCACACAATGCGTCACGGGCTCCGCCCATGCCTCGGCCGCCGCGCGGAAGGTCGACAACGCGTCCGGCTCCCCCGTCCACACGACCCTAGCCCCCATCGGCGCTAGAGAGGTAGCGATGCAATGCATAGCGGCTCCTGACGCGATGCCTCCGACGACCACGCGCGCGTCGTTCAAGAGGCGCCTGGTGCGGGCACCTGACGGGCGCCGTAGGACCGGTGGTAGGGCCAAAGGGAGACCCAATGACTTCACCAGGCTGCGGGTCGTCGCGTTGCGACTCAGTGACAAAAAGTAATCCATCGCGTTCTCCATTCACTGTCATTCAGCAGACACCCGCCCCCACTCTCACTAGGTCGCCAACGATACGTTGGCTGTCATGTAGCTCGGGCCAGCTACGGCATCCCCTATCACCACTCGTCCGTCCGCCCAGAAAACTCCAACCGTATGGGGCAGTACCAGAGGTGCTTCGAAGTCAGCGTCGTATCTGACGAGATCTTCGACTTTTCCGCTCAGCCGCGTGGTCACGAGCGTCTCGAACCCGACGGCGAACGAAGCGAAGCCATGTAGAATCGGGCTTTTGAAACCGACCAGCCGAGCATAGCTCGCTGACCAATGAATGGGATTGAAGTCCCCCGTGAGACGCGCGAACTCGGCACCAGCGCTCCGACTGAAGCGGCGCCGAGACAGCTCTCGTGCGTTCATTGGAACAACAGGTTTGGGCCGCGAGGTCTTCGACGAGCGCGATGCCTTCGGCTTCGACAGCCGAACGAGCAATCTCAGCTCGGCGCTGACGGCAGGATTGTTGCCAACCAAGGTGAGCAGCCCCAACGTCAACTTCACCCGGCTCTCATCCTCCTCGAGAGCTTTCAGCGTGCAGTGAACTTCGGCTTTGCCCTTTGGCGGGAGAGGCTCGATGAGCCGCAGCGAACAACCGAGATTGACGACCGAAAGCGGGGGATAGGGCAAGCGCTGAGCGAAGCGCAGAGCCACCGGCAACGCCCACTGGCTGAAGAGATGAGGTGGAGTTTGGTGACGGTATCGCGCAGGATCCCCCCCACAGAAACGAATGAAGTCGCGTTGCAGGTCGGTGTCTGGCAGCTCAACGCTCTCCCGGCGTGTCAAACCAGGCTCCACTCGTTCTGAACTCGACGCCTGCTTGTGCGCCGAGCGAGTCAGCGCCGTCCCAATCAGCCCACCGAAAGCTCTGAAGCTGGACTTTTGAGCACCGAGGTGGCGCCAATAGCGCGGCGTCACCGCGTGCTCTCCTCAAGCCGACCGTCGTCGCACCCCATGGCTGCGTTGTGTGCAATATCGAGCGGTGTAGCAAGCTCACTATGAACCAAACCGCTCCGCTCACTGGCCGTCCGATGCGGTGCTCTCCGTCATGAGGTCATCGCCATAGCGTTGAGGCTAGGCCCCCGCGCGGGATGCCGGGGTGGTCATGAGGTACGGCTTTAACGTCCAATTCCCTTGTTGTGCCAGCGTCCGGCCGCTAAAAGGCGACGCTTCATGGACCATGGCCGGCGCTTTCTGGGAGGACTCAGTGCCGAAACCTTCCTTCGAGAATATTGGCAGAAGCAGCCATTGCTCGTGCGGGGAGCGGTCGCGGACTATCGGTGTCCGATCGAGGCGGACGAACTAGCAGGGCTTGCGTGCGAGGAAGAGGTCGAGTCCCGGATCGTCGTGCACGATGGCACCACTTGGCACCTCGAGCACGGCCCCTTCATTGAGCCCGACTTCGCAGCTCGAGGAGATCGGAACTGGACCCTCCTCGTGCAGGATCTCGAGGAACACATGCCGGAGGTGGGGCATCTGTTGCAGGAGCTCGACTTCCTGCCGGCTTGGCGCATCGATGATGTGATGGCGAGCTTCGCGGCAGTCGGGGGTTCCGTCGGCCCCCACTTCGATGAGTACGACGTTTTCCTGCTGCAGGTCGAAGGTAAACGGCGCTGGCAGATCAGTACTGACTACGAAAGACATTCGCTGCGCACCGATACCGACTTGCGCATTCTGCAGACCTTCGAGGCCCAGCACGAGTGGCTACTCGAGCCCGGCGACATGCTTTACTTACCCCCCCACGTGGCGCACTTCGGGGTCGCGACCAGTCCCTGCATGACGTTCTCCCTCGGGTGTCGGGCGCCCAGCGTGACCGAGCTCGTGGCGCAGTATGCAGCCATGGTCCTCGCCCGCTGTAGCGAGTCTGAGCGCTATCGGGACGCGGACTCACAAGTATCCGAGGCGACCAGCGGACTCTCTGACCGCGCGGTAGCCCGTGCCACGGCCATCGTTCACCGCCTCCTGACCCCGACGCCGGATATCGTCGCTCGCAGTCTGGCTACTTTGGCGACCACTCCCAAAAGCCTTTTCAAGCACGACGAGGCGGAATACGAGCTGGAAGAGGTGAACAGCGCACTGAGTTCGCCTGCCGGGCTCTGGCGACGCAAAGGTTCGCGCTGGACGTGGTATCGCGGCGAGCAGACGTACCTGTACGTGAATGGGAGAGAGTACGAGGTACTGCCTGGCGCTACCACTCAGCCCCTCGAAAAGCTGTGCAAGGATCGGCACTTCGAGCACCGTTGGCTCCGTAGCTTAACCCCGCCCTACCAAAGCGTCGTTCGACAGCTCGTGCGCGATGGTTTGCTCCTGCCGGACGAATAGACCATCGCCACGAAAGAAAAAAGCTGCCCCCGATCCCGGGAGCAGCTTTCTTCTTTGGCTGACGCCATCAATTCAGGGGATGTCGCCGTTGAGCGGGTCGAAACTCGAGCCGCCGCCCTTGGGAAGGGCCCCACCGCTGTTGGACGACTTCTTCGGGGCTGCGCTCTTTTTGCTGCCACCGCTGTACTTCGCCTTCATGGCTCCCTTTGCGGCCGCCGCCTTTTCTTCACCCGATGTGTCTGCCTTCTCACCGTTGGGGCCAGTGAGCGCTTGAGCCATCTTGTCTCGCAGCTCCTTGTCCTTCTCGGCTTCCTTGGCAAAGGCGGCCTTTTCGACTTCGCTCACCTCATAGCCCTTGCCCATTTTCAATGGGGCGTTGGGATCATCCTTGCTGACCGGCTTTTCCGCGGGTCCCGCAGCCGCAGCCGCAGGCGCTGCCGCCTCCTTGGCGCCACTTTCACCCAGATTCATGACGGTAAAACCACCCGCTCCGAGCACGATGGCAGCTGCAGCGAAGATACCAAGCTTCGACTTCTTCTTCGGCATCTCGAGGGACTCGAGATCCAGAGCATCCATGTTCATCGCCACGGGCGCGGTGCTCAAGGGGTTGCTCGCACCCGGAGCCTGGGAGGGGAACTGGCTCACGTTGGTGAAATGCCCCTGCGACTGCATTGGCTGCGC
>CAZNZA010000001.1:150017-168648 GCA_964577325.1 uncultured Polyangiaceae bacterium | reverse complement strand
TTGCTGATGATGCTGCGCTTGCTGATGATGCTGCGCTTGCTGATGATGCTGCGCTTGCTGATGATGCTGCGCTGCTCCGTAAGCCGCAGCCGCCGCCGCGTCTGCGCGCTGTTGGAGCGCAACTTGATGTGGATCGAGAGCGGCGTTGGTCGCCGGAGCGCCATAGTTTGGCACGGTCTGCTGACTCAGATGCTGCGCTCGTTGCGGCACGTGCTCCGCGGCTGGTGAATGAACCGGCCCCTGATCGACCACCTGGGCGCTGTCGTCTTCCTCGCCTCCAATGACCTGGGCCAAGGGCAGCCACTCGTCCATACCTTGGGTCCACACCATGGTGTGGTCATTGACATGCCCCACCTGGTAAGCAGCATCCAGCTGCTCGACGCTCATCATCTGAACGTTGCCAGGGGCAATCGCTACCATCCATTGATCGTCGGCAGCGGTATCGGTTTCGGGAGCTTGTGACATAGCAGTCCTCTCTATTCAGGAAAGTGCGCTCAGGATAATCCGCATCGGTGGTCGATGCACTGCCCGCAGCACGACTCGTACGGCTTTTTAGCGTTCCCCCACCGAAAGCGGGACCCCACTCCCAAAAGAGACGGGGTCATGACGCGGGATATCGCTGGGAGCGGGATTTTTGTACTGGCAGCGCAGCAGTTTAGCGAGCTCAGGTAGAGTGGCTTCCGGCTCCTGAGGCACGGTGGCAAAAACGAGGGTAACCGCCACGTGTGGCGTGCACCGTCATCCGTGGCCGCGTGCCAGGTCGAAACACGCGGCCACTTCGATGTGGTCGGTAAAGGGGAATAGCGCTGCGCCCCGGGCCTTACTCACGCGATAACCCGCCTCGATCAGCACATCGGCATCTCTTTGAAATGAGTCGAACCCGCAACTGATGTACACGAGACGCCGCGGTAGCCGTTGTAGCAGACCAAGCCGCACCGCCGCATCCAAACCTTTGCGCGGCGGATCCGCAATCACGCAACTGTGAGGTTGCACGTGGTCGATGGCTTGGCCTGCTTCCCCAGAAACCACCACGGTCTTCCCTCGATCCGCGACCGCTAGTGCTGCGATACCGAGCTCGAGACCCTGCAGGCTCGGCGGCGAAAGTTCATTGAACACGACTCGCCTCGCGCCAGCGACGAGTCCCAGACCAATGCCGCCGACTCCGCAGTACAGTTCTACGATGTCTCGCGCGTCTCCTACCCAGCTGCGAGCCTGGCGCACCAATTCGTCGAAAAGCTGCGGATTGGCCTGACTGAAGGCGCCAGCGGGGTAAAACACCGCTTGTTCACCCACCGTGTCTCGCAGGTGAGCATCTCCCCAGAGATGGTGCCACACTGAGCCAAGCACGGCGTTGTTGCGCCCCTGATGCCCATTGAAGACCAAGCTATGCAAGAACTCGGGGGCCGACTGAGTCAGGCGGCGAGTCCAAGAGGCTATTGCCTGAGGCGACGCCGCATTCACCACCAGCACGACTTGAACCCGTTGCGTTGGTCGCTCTACCGCCAGCTGAACGTAGCGCAAAAGCCCGGTGTGACGAACTTCGTCGTACAGGGGCAGCCGCGCCTTTTCGAGTTCGCTGCGCAACCATGCGGCAGCAGCGTTGATGACGGGATGGTGAATCGAGCAGTGCGGGATGTCGACGATGCGATGACTCTGACGCTCGAAGAGTCCGAGTTTCGGTGCGGCCACGACACCGCGCACCGCCAGTCGCGCCCGGTGGCGATAGCCAAAGGCCTCGCCCACGAGCACGGCTGCGTCGTCGACTCCGGCACGTTGACACCAAGCATCGAAGCGCGACGTCGTCGCGGGCGAAAGCCCTGCCCGGCCGTAGTGGGGGCAGCCGGGGCATGGTGGGCGATGCGGGCAGGGCCTACTCGCAGGGCGCGAGTCCAACCCCTGCCCATAGCTTCTTTCATTGTACATGCGTGAGCTCCTTGATAACCGGTGCGCCCTCGACAACCAAGTGCGCCCTCGACAACCGGTGCGCCCCTCGACAACCAAGTGCGCCTGCGCCCCCAACTCCCGAGTCTGCTCTCTGCCGATGAATCTACCTCTACGTCCCGACCATCCTTTGGCGCTGGGCGAGCCGCCCACGGCCAGCGTAGAGCAGTGGGCGTTCGACTTCCTGACGGCGACGTCGCTTGCGGAGAAGCTACGACCTCCGCCCGTCCCCGACGTGTGGCTGCCGGCTTCCAGCGCAGCAATGCCGGTCCCTGTCATGCCCGGCCGACCGAAAGAGCTACGAGTCGTGGAGCGAGTGCCCCGCAGCCGTGGCGGCAGCGTGAAAGGTTCGGCCCGCGCGCGCAACCGGTTGCTCCACGCGTTTCTGCACCACGAGCTACAAGCCGCGGAGCTCATGGCGTGGGCGCTGCTTCGCTTCTCGAAGAGTGAACCGGCGTTCCGTCGAGGTTTGCTCAACATTTGCCAGGATGAGCTTCGGCACCTGCAGCTGTATCTGGCGTTGCTCGGCAGCCGCGGAGTCGACGTGAGCGACTTCCCGGTCCGAGATTGGTTCTGGGACCGCGTACCGACGTGTTCGACACCCCTGCAATTTGTCTCACTGATGGGGCTCGGCGTAGAAGCGGCCAACCTCGAGCATTGCGAGCGCTTTGCTCAGGCTTTTGCCGAGGCGGGTGACCATGAGGCAGCTTCGCTGCAGCGCCAAATCGAGCACGAAGAGGTCGCGCACGTTGCCTTTGGCCGCTACTGGTTCGAACGCTGGCAAGGACGATTGGAGTTCGACGCCTGGAAGCGACAACTTCCCAAGCCGTTGTCTCCCCTGCTCATGCGGGCACTGCCCTTGAATCGAGCCGCCCGTTGCCGGGCAGGGATGAGCGACGAGTTCCTGCACGCGCTCGCCAACTGGACTCCCGACGACACGCGGGAGTGACGGAATACTATGGCGAAAGCCTGGCTGCTCAATCTAGACGCGGAGCTCGAGCTCATGCGCCCTACAGGTTACTATCCAAGCCGCGCGACCCTACGCGCCTGCCAACGCTTCGAGACGGTCGCGATGCAGCTCCTGGATGTCGACGACGTAGTGCTCAAAGATCGCGCGCAGCCGGGAGCGCAGCGACTTCGGGGTTTCACGGCCGCGGCTTGGTGTCCCACCCCATCGGCGCTACGTGCCTTGGCAAAGGCAGGAGCTACCCTGCCTGAAGCGCCGCCGCTCTCGTGCCTGCAGCGCGTCAACCACCGGCGCTTTCATGTCGAGCTGGGACAGACCCTGCCCGGTGCCGTCTTCGCCGACACCATCGAAGCCGCTCAGGCGGCGCTTTCGCAGCCTCCGAGTGGCGGATGGATGGTCAAGCGTGGGTTCGGATTTGCAGGCCGGGCGGTGAGACGGTTCCCGCTCGTTCCAAGCCCCGATGACAGACGCTGGCTCACTCAAGCTTTGACTTGGGGCGGTGTTCAATTGGAACCCTGGCTGCCAATCACTCACGAGTATTCGCTACACGGTCACGTCGACCAATCGGGCCGCCTGCAGGTTGGCGTCCCCTGCCTGCTGATTGACCGTACCCAATCGCTGTACACCCGCCTCGACAGCGCGTACCTGGGCGTTCGACCCGACGCTAAACTCCTGGCCGCGGAGGAAAGCGCGCTCGGAAGAGAGGCTGAGCGTGTCGGCCGCTCGCTTCATGCAGCCGGCTACTTTGGGCCATTCGGTGTAGACGCCTTCGCGTACGTGGTGGGTAAGCTCAGGCACTTCAACGCGCGTAGCGAGATCAACGCGCGGTACACCCTTGCTTACGCCACGGGAATGGGAATTGGCGCAGCAGGGGGCTTCTCTAATCGGACGGCTCAGCTATGGTAGCCCCACCATGACTGGACTTCTTGACGAACTGCGCTGGAGGGGGTTCATCCACCAGCTCACCGACGAGCAACAGATCGAGCGGCACCTGCAAGAAGGAAATCGCCGAGTCTACGCAGGCTTCGACCCCACTGGGGATTCGCTGACCGTCGGCAACTTGGTTCCAATCATGATGCTCGCTCACTTCCAGCGCGCTGGGCACACGCCCGTGGTGCTCATGGGTGGAGGCACGGGCCTGATCGGCGACCCATCGGGCAAGTCAGCCGAAAGGCAACTGCTGAGTCACGAGCAAGTCCAAGCCAACGTCCACAGCATTCAACGTATCTTCGCAAACGTCTTGTCCTTCGAAGGTCCCAACGCAGCGGCCTTGGTCGACAACCACGATTGGCTCTCGACCTTGAGCACGCTTACGATGCTGCGAGACATCGGTAAACACTTTACCGTCAACATGATGATCCAGAAGGAGAGCGTTCGCGAGAGACTGCACAATCGGGAGCAAGGCATCAGCTACACCGAGTTCAGCTACATGATCCTGCAGGCGTATGACTATCAGCACCTCGCCGAGCAGATGAACGTAACCGTCCAACTCGGGGGCTCCGACCAGTGGGGCAACATCGTGGCCGGCATAGATCTGACGCGACGTCTCCACAGGCGCGAGGTGTTCGGCATCACTTCACCCTTGCTGACGCGAGCCGATGGCGGCAAGTTTGGCAAGACCGAGAAGGACGCGGTGTGGTTGAGCGGTCATCGCACCAGCGCCTACGCGTTTTACCAGTTTTGGATGAACACCACGGATGCAGATGTTCCGCGCTTCATTCGTCTGTTCACCTTTCTCGAACGCGAAGCCATCGATACAGTGTTGGAAGAGCATGCTGCAGACCCCGCACAACGAAAAGCGCAACGCGCCTTGGCTCGCGAAGCAACGCGCATCATACATGGTCACGCCGGGCTACAACGCGCCGAAGCCGCCACTGAGGCGCTGTTCTCAGGGCACGTGGAGAATCTAGATCTGTCCACCCTCAATGATGCGTTTGCGGAGGCTCCGTCGAGTCAGCACGATCGGAGTATGCTGGCGCTGGATGGCTTGAGTTTGGTCGAGCTATTACCTCTCACATCACTGTGCAAAAGCAAACGTGAGGCCCGCGAGTTTTTGGGCAACGGGTCCATCTCCGTGAACGGGAAAAAGGCCAGCTCGGAAACACATCTCGGCCTACGCGACCTGCTCCACGACGAGGTAGCGTTGCTGCGCCGCGGACGCAAAGCCTGGCACGTGACCCGCTGGCGCTAGCTTTTGAGCGCCGTGGCCGCCTGCAGGTCGAGGGGGCGCGGGGGCAGGCCCGCGATTCCCACTCGTTTGGGAATGAAGTGAGCTATATTGCCGACGTGGGAGACGAAGCCGCGCTAGAGAATGCCTTCGGGCCGCGAGAGCTGTTTTCCGCCGTCAGCCAGGCCGCAAACCGGTCGGACCTGGGGATATTGGTGACGCTCTGGGGCAGCAACCCCATCATCCTGTACGTCAACGAGGCATTAACCAGGCTCACTGGCCACCACGCCAGCGAGCTGCTCCACAAGTCACCCTGGCCGCTCGTTGCCGAAGGTGAGCTGACTCGACTGAAGCTGATTTACGATGAGCGCTTGCGGGGCAAGCGGGTACCGCAAAAGCTCATGACTCGATTGCGGCACCGATCCGGCCGCGAGATCCCGATCGAGCTCTCTGCGACACCTGTTGGAGTCGCGGGCAGCATGGTTAGCGTCTTCTTCGTGCTCGACGTCAGCGAGCAGGAACGGGCAGAGGAAGAGCTGCGCAACTCGGAGGCTCGCTTCGCTCAGTTACTGGACTGTGCGCCCGACGGAGTCCTAATGCTCGATCGTACGCGCGTCGTTACCGCCAATAGGCTCGCCGCTTCGATGTTCGGTGAGGAAAGTTCAGGAGCGCTCGTCGGCCGCGATGTCACGGCCTTTCTCGACGCCAGAAGTGCACAGTCAGTGACTGCTCACTTCGAGAAGCTCACCGTCCAGGGCTCTGGCGCCGGAGAACGAGAGGCCAACGAGTTGACGACGCTTGCCGGACGCAGCCTCGAGGTTTCCGCCATTCCCTTGGACTACGAGGGGCAGCCCACCGTGCTGGCATTTCTGCGCGATGTCACCGAGAGAAAGGCCATTCAGCAGCGCTTAGTGCAAGCGGATAGGCTGGCCGCAGTGGGCATGCTGGCGGCAGGAGTGGCGCACGAAATTAACAATCCACTGACCTACGTCCTGCTGAATCTCAAGTACATCCAGAAGGAACTGCCTAAGGTCGCCCACCAGCCGGAGCGCCTGGAGAAGCTCCTGCAGCACTTGCAAGACGCCAACTACGGCGCCGAACGCGTGCAGACGATCGTCCGCGACCTGCGCTCGTTCGCGCGCGCAGACGATGAATCCCCGGAGCCGGTCGAGCTCAACGCCATCCTCGACTCCTCCCTCGCCATGGCTGACCACGAGTTGCGTCGCAAGGCTTCCCTACACCTCCACTTGGCAGCGGTGGCGTACGTGTGCGCGACGCCCACCAAACTCGAGCAAGTGTTTCTCAACGTCCTGATGAACGCGGCACAATCGCTTCCCACTGCTGCTCGGGACAACGAGATCCACGTGGAGCTCACGCGTCCGGCCGCCAACACCGTGCGGGTCACCATCTCCGACACCGGCAGTGGCATTCCGGAAGACTTGCGGGAAAAGGTTTTCGAGCCCTTCTTCACCACCAAACCCCGCGGAATGGGCACGGGTCTCGGGCTGCCGATTTGTCGCAACATCATCGACAGCTTTGGCGGACGCATCTGGATTACACCGCATGCGGGCCGGGGCACGAGCGTCCACGTCGAACTGCCGGAAGTGCCGCGCCCAGAAGCCTTCACCCCCCATGCGAGCTCGAGCACCGTCCCCGCCGGAGAAGCCAAGAGAGGGCGTGTCTTGATCATCGACGACGAGAAGTCGGTCGCAACCATGTTGGCTAGATTTCTCGAGTCGAGCTACGATGTCAAACACTGCACCGGAGCGGCTGACGCCTTAGATCTCTTGTCGCGGCATACGTTCGACGTCATCCTGTGCGACATCATGATGCCTGAAATGTCGGGCATCGATTTGTTCGAGCGCCTGGAGCACGTTTCCCCTGGCGCGCAAGAACGGGTAGTGTTCATGACAGGAGGAGGATTGCTCCCTGAGGTGTACGATTTCCTGCGCTCTGCCGAACGGCCGAAGCTGGAAAAACCGTTCGACATGGGCGAACTTCGCCGCGTGATTCAGAGCGTGACGCGCAGCTGATCTCGCTAACAGTAACAGCTCACCAAGCCGAAAATGTGCCGTATGAACGGTTGCAGTAGAGGAGTGGCGGTATGGAAGTCAACACCACGCGGGTCACTTGTCCCAGCACCAAAGTATGGTCGCCCGCCAGCATCAAGTCGTGCAAGGTGCATTCCAACTGAGTGGTCGCCCCGTCGATCAAGGCGCACTGGTTTTCACCGTGGCTATGGGCCACCACCTGGAGACCGTCGCTCTCGTGAGACGCGCAAGCGTTCGACACGTCTGCCTGAGTCTGACTCAGCACGCTCACGGCGAACACGCCGCTGCGCTTCAGCAACGGAAGGGTGCGCGCGTCATTGGCTAAACACACAGACACGATTGGAGGCGCTAGAGACACACTCGCGAAAGAAGAGACCGTCATAGCTCGCTCTGCTCCCTCGAACTGGGAAGTCACGACACTGACACCACTTGGCCAGCTCGCAAGAGCCGCTTTGAAGTCATCTGAGGTTACGACCATGGCACGGGTGTAGTGGGTTTTCGCTTCGATGTCCCGTTGCGCGTGAGGCTCGGGTGCCTACACCCACGCCCAGTCGCGCCTGTTGCCCCGCGCCGTCACTCCCCCTAGGTCGCCGCGGCCTCATTCCAGATCGAAACGCGAGCGCCCCCTGACTCAGACCCGGCGTCTGAGAACGGCCGGTGACTTCGCCCGTAACGCGCTCCAGGCGCTCTGGCGTGCACGGATTCGAAACACGGCAGCTCGACGGGTACGAACGGCTCCTACTCAAATCGGGTGCGCTTTAGGGCACGAGGAGCCGCTCCAGTTTCAGCGTGGTACAAACATTACAATGCGAACCCATCTTGCTTTCCTTGCTCTCGCGGTCATGGGCCTGGTCAGTGCGGTAACGAGCTGCGGCGCGCCGCCAGAGCCTTCATTGCAACCCACAGACCTCTGCCAATCCGGAGATCTCGCAAGCTGCGAAGCATTGTGTGAAAGGCAGACACAAATCGATGCTTGTTTACCCATTGCGATGTCCTACCTGAATGGCGAGGGGCGAGAACGCAACGTCGAGCGAGGTGAACAACTGTTGGAGCGAGGCTGCGAGCTGGAGCACGAACTGACTTGCGTTGAATTCGGCCAACGCCTCGCCGAAAAGGAACTCGCCCAAGCGGAAGTCCCTGACCACGCCAATAAGTTGAGAAAGGCCTGCTTTGGCAGACATGCTCAAAGCTGCGCGGCACTGGGGGTCATGCTCAAGTATGGAGCCGGGATAGAGCGCGACGCTCAACGCGCCGCTGAGCTGTTGCGCAGCGCGTGCAATGATGGCGTCGTCGAATCGTGCTACGAGGTGGCGGAGAGCTTCTTGTACGGCCAGAATGCCCGACAAGACGTCGAGCGTGGTCTACAGTATCTGAAAGAGGGCTGCGAGCGAAAAGTCGGTGCGGCTTGTTACCGCATTGGACTCTTGCACATGAACGGCGAGTTCCTGCAACAGTCCGACAAACAAGCGATCCACCACTTCGAAGTAGGTTGCCACTTGGACGACCCCAACGCTTGCGGCACACTGGCTATATTTCACCGCACGGGGCGAAGCGTCAAAGTGGATGTGCCCCAGGCCGCCTCCTTGTTCAAAAAAGCCTGTGAGGTGGGACAGCCCGTAGCCTGTAACGAATACGCCATGATGAAACTCGAAGGGCAAGGCGTGCCCCAGGACGCACGAGCTGCGGAGCGCGTCTTGGTCGAGCATTGTCGCAAAGACATGCCGGACGTGTGTTACGAGTTGGGGCAGCACTACGAGCGGGGGACCTTCGAGACGGCGCCCTCCGAAGATCGCCTCAGCGAGATCTATCAAACAGCTTGTGAGCACGGGGTAGACCGCGCCTGCTACCAGTTCGGCTACCGCCGAATGGCTGGCCTTGGCGTTGAACGCGACGTGACGCTCGGCGCCCAGCTCGTCAGCAAGAGCTGTGATGCCGGCAACCCATCAGCATGTGCCTACCTAGGCTATCTGCACGTGACGGGAAAGGGCTTCGGCAAAGACGTCGATCGCGGCCTCGAGCTACTGGAAGCAGGATGTCGCGCGGATGCGCCCCAAGCCTGCACCCTGCTTGGCGAGTACCTCCAGTTTGGCGTCGGCAATCTGCAGTCCAACCGCCGGGCTCGATCCCTTTACGCACAGGCGTGCCAAGCCGGGGACGAACGAGCATGTGTACGCCAAGCCGACCTACTGTGGTACGGTCACGGGGTAGTGCTCAACTACAAGCTGGCGCGCAATGAGCACCGCAAGCTCTGCGACCGCGGCGTGGCAGAAAGCTGTGCCCGCCTTGGCTACGCCTATGAAGTTGGTAAGGGTGGACCACGAAGCTTTGGCAAAGCGCGTGAACTGTACACCAACGCTTGCGAAGCTGGTTCACCGGAGGGTTGCGCTCGGCTTGGGCAGGCCTACCGCACAGGACTGGGCGTCGAACACGATCCACAGCGGGCAGTAGAACTGTTACGAACGGCGTGTCACCGCGATAGCGCGGTTGGCTGCTTGCACTACGGAGAGATGCTGCGCAGTGGCGAGGGCGTCGAGAAGAACGAGAGCATGGCGCTGTCGGCGCTCCAGAACGCCTGCGACAGCCACTCGCGTGAGGCCTGCCGGGCACTCAGGCAGTAGCTACGGCGAGTGCGCGCGATTTGATCACGTGGAAGGCGTAGTCGAGCCAAGGTAACAGCGCCTGCACATCCTCTGTCTCGACGGTTGCTCCTCCCCAAATGCGCAAGCCAGGAGGCGCTTCGACGTAAGAGTTTATGTCGTACGCCACGCCTTCGTCGCTCAAGAAGGTGCCTACTGCCTTCGCTTGAACCGTCTTGTCCGAATCCGACAAAGAGCAAAACCACGGATCGACGATGGACAAACAAATCGACGTGGACGAGCGCGTTTCGCGTCGTGACGCGAGGAACTCCACCCACGGCGTCCTTTCCACCCATGCTGACACGGCGCTCAAGTTGGCTTCCGATCGGGCAATCGTGGCCTTCAGCCCACCGAGGCCCTCCACCCAGCGCAGTGCGTCCAATACGTCCTCGACGCACAACATCGAAGGCGTATTGATGGTGGAGCCACGAAAGATCCCCTCGTTCAACTTGCCCCCCTTGGTGAGACGAAAAATCTTGGGGAGCGGCCACGAAGGCACGTAGGATTCGAGCCGTTCCACCGCGCGAGGCGACAGGGCTAGCATGCCGTGAGCCGCTTCTCCGCCCAGCACCTTTTGCCACGACCAGGTCACGACATCGAGCTTCGACCAGGGCAGCGGCATGGCGTAAACCGCAGACGTTGCATCGCAGAACGTCAGTCCCTCCCGTTCGTCGGATATCCAAGCTCCGTCGGGCACGCACACACCGGAGGTAGTACCGTTCCAGGGAAAGACCACGTCGCGGCGAAAGTCCACCGTGTCCAGCGCCGGTAATTCACCGTATGGCGCCTCCAAACAACGCGTATTGGGCACCTTCAACTGCTTGACGATGTCGGTAACCCATCCCATTCCAAAGCTTTCCCACGCGAGCACGTCGACGGCTCGTGGACCGAGCATGGACCATAGGGCCATCTCAACGGCGCCAGTATCGGAAGCGGGAACGATACCCAAGCGATAGTCGCTTGGAATGCCAAGCGTTACCTTACTACGTTCAATCACCTCTGCCAACTTGCTCACTCCGAGTGCGGAACGATGGGAGCGACCTGTCGCGGCATCGCGCAGTACATCGAGCGACCATCCTGGGCGCTTGGCACAGGGACCGGAGCAAAAGTGAGGGCGTTTTGGACGAACGGGAGGAGCTTGCATGGCGCGTGCGGCGGTCTCTACCCGTCCTGCTTGCCCAGCGCAAGCGCGCCGTCGTGCCGAGGGGCGCGCCGGTGGTCTATCCTCGAACGCTGGGCCCTTAGTAGTGGGTGCTCTGACGCCCACGGAAGTCGAAGCGCCACGAGATTTCCGTGCTGCCGCTCGCCTGGGGAAACGTCAGTCCGCGTGCCACACTGACCACGCAGTCCGTCAGCGTTTGTCGGGTGTAGGATGACTCGCTGACGTAGGCATGCATTACCTTACCGCCGGAGTTGATGGTCAAATCCAGTACGACGAAACCCGCCAACGGCTCACTACCGCTAAACTCCACAGCGTGACATCCGCCTACCGCCAAAGAGCGTCCGCGCACGACGTTCGCCACCTGCTCCGAGCTGAGCCCAGGACCAGTGGGGGTCAGCTCGGACGCGGGAGGCGGCGCTTGAACGGCATGGGCAGGCTCGGCGTTGCGCGCTACTGGAGTGATAGCTGGTGCGGCAGGAGCGGATGCCGCTGCACACCCTGCCGCATAAGCGCAGACGATGATACTGATGACGCCATTCGTCATGCTTTGAATGCTCCCAATTCGCTGAGTCATCAGTAATGAATCTACGACCCACCACTGCACTGCGACAGGCAAATCATTCAATTGCAAAGCGCCGCATGAGCACGTCGCGTTCAAATCAGTACAGGCACCGATGCCCCGACATCGACGCTTGCGCCGAATCGGCTTCGGCAAGAAACACCGCCGTCAAAACACCGCCGTCAAAACACCGCCGTCAACCCGACCGTTCCACCGCCAGTAGCCAATGGTGCGACGTGCCAGCGAGCGTATCCCTCATGCTCGGGCCACAGTACCCACGTCACTACCAGCGTAGTAGCGGCCACGCCTCCAGCAATTCCCCAAATCCACGCCGCTGTCTCGTGGTGCTTGCGTTGTTCATCGTGGGCGTCCGTCTCGTACGCCAACTGCTCACGTTCAGCGGAGCTGCAATCGAGCGAACTCGTCACTGTTTCACAGTTCTTCAAAGTGGTGGCGCTGGCGTCCCCAAGCTCCTGAGCATGGTTTGCCTCGACCAAATGGTAGCCAGCTACTCCGCTCGCGCCCAACGCTATCAACGCTTGCGCTGCCATGACGTATGGCTTTGCCGACGTGCTATCGAGCTCGCGTTCATGAGAGCTCGACGGCACGTCGAGATCCCGGCGAGGTACGTCCCGGAGATTTACGAATCTCAAACTGAGCTCGCGCTTCTCCGACTCGAGCAAACTGATGCGGCGCGAGATGGGTTCGAAACCGGGAGCCGTCAGTTCGACGATGTGACTGCCGGGGTTCAGAGGCATGGCCTTGCCCAGTAGTGCCGCCGACAACTGGACCCCGTCTATGAACAGGTTCGCCTGTTGCGGTATTGGTTCCACGAGCACCGTAAGCTTGGGGATCTTAGACTCCAGTCGCTCGAGAGCCGGCGGCAGAAGCTCAGCGACGTCGTCCGCTTTCGAACCGGCCTCCAACATTTCCCCCACCAACTCGTAGTCGACGAGCGCTTCAACCCACTTCGTCTGCATTTCCCGGCAATGGGCGAGGTGGAAGCGCAGACCCGGCGTCTCGACGATCGCCACCGCCTCCGTGAGCGCCTTCTCGCACGCCGCCCAATCTTCGCGTTCTTGCGCGGCCACTGCTTGCTCCCACAGCTCACGCGCCAAAGCGACTTCCGCAGGCGCCGGCTTTGCGGCGTAAAGCAGCGGTGACGCGAGGAAGAGCAAGAGCCCTACAGCGCGTGACACATGCATTCTGCACCGCATGAATCGCCACTTTGGTGCCAGTGCCCAAGCAAAGCGGGCCATCCTACTCCACCACCCCATCAAAACGCACCGCCCCAGGTTAGCGTGGCATCCGATGAAGATACGTGCAGATTGACCTTTGACGGCGCGTTGTCTTCACCCGCTGCCGAGCGCCACAAGAAGTAGGTCACCCCCGTTAGCAGTCCGACGCCGCCTCCTACCAGCAGTGCGGTGGTAGCTAGGGATTGGCGGCCCGCGGCGCGGTCTATCGCCTCGCGTGCCAAGCGGCAGGGATCTCGGGGGCTACTGGGCCGGCAATCGCGGTCGAGGGCCTCGGCGTAGGCCGCCGCGGCGTCTTGCTCCAAGTCTGAGGCTGTCCACACCATGGCCGCTCCAAATGCGAGTGTTGCTGCAGTAAGCGCCGTACCTACGAGCAACGGAGTTGCCGAACCGTCGTCGTCAGGCGAAGACGGTGGCGTCACCTGACGGTTCAGAGGTTGCAGCTCGAAGTGCACGTGACGTCTGCCGCCGGCCGGGAAGAACAACTCGGCGGCGGCAAGCTGATAGCCGGACTTTTTGACCGTCACGCGCCGCCGACCGGGCTCGACGTACACATCGGACGGCAGGGGCGTCACCCCGATGGGTTCGGAATTGACGTAAACCGTCGCCCCACTCTCGCTCACCTGCGGCACAAACACGGCCACGTGTCTGCGTGCTTCCGCCAAACCGTTCATGATCCTGGCTCGCACCTCCTGGTCACCGTGCGCGGGTAGCCGAGAGATGCAAAACTCGAGATGTTCAGCCGCATCACGGAAGCGCTCCAAGTGCAGCTCGATCTGGCCGAGGCCGCACGCAGTGCGAAACGTAGGGTACAGCTGGTAGGCCTGCTCGAGATCGCGAAATGCCTGCTCGTACTGGCGTGCCTCGTAGGCGCGCGTGCCGCGTTCGAACAAGCGCTCGGCTCGTTCCGCCCGTTCCGCGTCGCGCACTCCGCGAGCGGCTTCCGACGGCGAGTCCTTCTGTTCCTGCCCCACTGGGTCATGCTCCGTATCCTGCCCAGCACCTCGAGCAGTAGTGGTGGCCAACACCAGGGTCAACGCACACAGCAAGCTCCTGCTGGTGCGTATCCCAGAGCGGAAATGGAGAGGGCCAGGTGCCATGGCGGGCCTATACCACCACATGCCGTTTTGGATCACTTCAACCAAGCTTTGGGGTCCGAGGGCGTCACCCATACCCGGTCTTGTCCGGTCGCCACCCCGTTGCGCTCGTTAGCGCCGGGGGAGGATGTCCCGGGCTCCGCTCGTCGGTCGCGGCGCAGCGCTTCATCGACAACGGCCGAGCGTTGCCTTTGAACATTCTTGGAAGCGCTCACTGGCTTCGAACGCTCCGTTTCGAGCGCTTGACCGTTGTCACCTCCAGCGACCGTTGCGTGGCTGGCGACCCCCACCCTAGTCCCGGCTCTGGAGCTTTCCACGGCGCGTTGAGCGTCGGCGGTCGCGGAGGACACTGGAACGTCGGCGCTAACCATCACTCCAACAGGAACTGCTCCCGACGAAACCTCTGCCGCTTGCGTCGCGCTCACCATGCCGCGCTCCGCCGCGGCGGCTGAAAGCGGTGTCACGCGTCGCTCGCTCAGGCCGGAATGTATCCCTAGCCACACGCCCACACCCACGCTCGCGCCCAGCAGACACAACGCCACGAGGTGGCGCTGGTCGCGCTTAGGGGGGATAGCCACGCGCCGCAGCGTCAACTGAGTCTGCATGCGGCGGGGGTCGATTTCTGGCGAGAGCCGAACCGCCTTCATGTCGATCGTATGATACTTCGATTCTTTCGGAACCTCAGTTGGCGGGATGTACGCGCTGGCTCGCGGTGGAGGTACCACTCCACAGTCTGCAGAAGGTGAACACGCAGAGCCGTCCCGCCCTGTCTTGTCGCCGCTGGCTGAACCCGGACTTCGCGCCATATACGTTCCCGGGCCGGTTTTCTCACAAAGGCCAGCAAGTTGGCTACTCGCCGCGCGATCCGCAGGCCCGTCGGCCACGCGCGCGGCAATAGTTCTCGCTAAATGGGTCCCAGCTCGTGAGTTGTCACGCGGAGCAGCGATTTCTGCTACAAGCCCGCTTCCCTTTTCCCGGCCTCGGCGAAAACGCGCCTGCGAGGCGATGACAGCCAGCCCGTCTCGCGAGTCGACCTTTCTCTCGACCGCTTCACCTCAGGAGACCCAATGCTAACGGCAACCGGAATTTCAATGAACTTCGGCACTAAGGTGCTGTTCGAAAACGTCGACGTCACGTTCAACGATGGCGAACGCTACGGGCTCACCGGTCCCAATGGCGCTGGAAAAAGCACGTTCATGAAGATCCTGGCCAAGGAGGTCGAGCCAAACGGCGGCCAGATAAGCGCCAAGGGTCGGCTGAGCATGCTCAAGCAAGACCACTCCGTCTACAAAGACGACAAGATCATGGATGTCGTGCTGATGGGAAACTCCCAGCTCTGGCAAGCCATGCAAGAGAAGGAGCACCTGCTCGCCAAGGGCGACGCGCTCACCGACGAAGACGGCATGCGGCTGGCCGAGCTCGAGGTAACGATTGCCGAGCAAGAGGGATACACGGCCGAGGCCGAAGCCACTGAGCTGCTCGAGGGCTTGGGCATCGCCGCAAGCCAGCACCAGCAAGCGCTCGAGACGTTGCAAGGTGGCGACCGCGTGCGGGTATTGCTCGCGCAGGCGCTGTTTGGTCATCCCGATACGCTGCTTTTGGACGAGCCAACCAACAGCTTGGACATCGCTAGCATTCGCTGGCTGGAGAGCTTCTTGTTGACGTACGATGGCGCCTTGGTAGTGATAAGCCATGACAGGCACTTCCTCAACGAAGTCTGCACCAAGATCGCGGATATCGACTACGAAACCATCATCATCTACAACGGCAACTACGACGACATGGTTTCGGCGAAGGCCGAGGCACGCGGATCGCTAGAACTGGCCAACGCTGCCAAACAGAAGAAAATCGCATCTCTTCAGGAGTTCGTGCAGCGCTTTCGCGCTGGCTCACGAGCGAGCCAGGTGAAGTCTCGCGAGCGCGTGCTCGAGCGCGAGAAACAGGCGATGTCCGAATTGAAGCGTTCGAACATCCAACGCCCGTTCATCCGCTTCGATCAAGCCAGACCTAGCGGCAAGAACGTCCTGAATGTCATCACACTGACGAAACGCTTCGGCGACACGGTGATCTGCGAAGACTTCAACATCAACGTCGCCCGGGGCGACAAGATCGCGCTGGTCGGGCGCAACGGCATTGGTAAGACCAGTCTGCTGCGTCTGCTAAAGGGCGAGTTGGAACCCGATGCGGGTAAAATCGAGTGGGGATACGAAGCGCAGATCGGGTACATGCCCCAAGAGCACAGCGAGATGATCGAGCGTTCGGATCAGACGGCACGCGAATGGCTGTGGGCGTTCAACAACAAGGTGGATGAAGAGGGTTTACGCGCCCTTTTTGGTCGACTGCTGTTCAAGAAGGACGAGCCGCTGAAGCCGACTAAGGTGCTGTCCGGTGGTGAAACCGTGCGCCTGCTCCTCGCGCAACTCATGCTCGTCCAACCCAACGTCTTGCTGTTGGACGAGCCAACCAACCATCTCGACCTCGAAGCCATCCGTTCGCTGACGGAGGCGTTGGAGCAGTACCAAGGAACGTGCGTGTTCGTCACTCACGACCGGCAGATGGTGGGACAAGTGGCTACTCGAGTTCTCGAAATGTCGGAAAGTGGCATTCGCGAACTGAGTGCCGAAGAATTCGGCGAGGGACAGTTCCTGCTCTCGCACAAGACGTTCGAAAAGCAAGCGAGTTGGTAAGCGGCGCGAACGCGCGCCGCTAGCGCCTCACTCACAGCGTCTCACTCACAGCGCCTCACTGCCCGGAATCGGTAGACGCGCCCGCGTCACCCGCGCCCGCGTCAGCGGCCGGTGCGAGCGCCGCGTCTCCCGACGAGCCCGCGTCAGGCGTCGAGGAAGCGTCCTCGCCAAACGCCCCGAGTTCGAGCAGGTAGCGCAATGACACGCATTCATCGATGCAATCGTCGTACACCGCGAAACACTGGTCCTCGTTGCGCTCGTCCTCCAGCCCGGCGCGGCCGTAAGCGGCGCAGTAGCCGGGTAGATATCGGGACAACCGAGGGTCACCGCATTCCTCGACCAGGTCCTCGCACATCTGGGAAGGTGCGCGATGCTGCCGCGTCTGAGTGCAGGAAACGACGAGGAGCAACGTGCCAACAACAGTGAATCCACCGAATCTGAAATCGCTGAATCCGAAATCGCTGAATCCGAAATCGCTGGGGACGAGCCTGCCCGGGAGCGCCAAGCGCCCTGCCAGCGAAGTCGCCGAGGAGGACCGACGGCGCAGCGACAACCGATACCGTGACACGAGTAACAATCTACAGTAACGAGTGCCGACCATGAAAGGGCCAAGCCCAGAATTTGCGCCTCGCGCTTCTTCCGAGCGCATTTCGGCCCCTAATTGGCCATTCGCCGGGTGGACGGTGCTGGCCCCGATGGAAGGCGTGACCCATCCGCGTTTCCGCGACCACATGGTCGCTCGTGGTGGCCTGGGCCTGGTATGTACGGAGTTCGTGCGCATCACGGCTTCGCCCGTCGGTAAGCGGCAGATGGCGCGCGCCGTGGTCAAATCCGGCTCCGTTCCCCTGAGCGTTCAGGTGATGGGCAACGATGCCGAGCGCATGGCAGAAGCCGCCGAGTTGGTCGAGGCCGCGGGCGCTGACGTCGTCGACATCAATCTCGGCTGCCCCATGCCGCGTATCGTGCGCAAAGGCGTCGGCGCCGCCATGCTCAACGACCCGGCACTGCTCGAGCGCGTGCTGTTGCGCATGCGACGACAAACCCGCGGGTTGCTTTCGGCGAAGATCCGCGCCGGATTCGATGATGCCGGGCGTACGGCGGAGATCGCAGACATCGTGCAGAACTGCGGCGTGGACTTCATCACGGTTCATCCTCGACGGCGCGTCGACTTCTATCGGGGCGTGGCGGACTGGCGCATCATTGCGCAATTGAAGGAGCGGCTCACCATTCCCGTCATTGGCAACGGAGACGTCTGGTGCGCCAGCGATGCGCTGCGCATGCGGCGCGAAACGGGTTGCGATGCAGTCATGATCGGGCGCCCTGCACTGCGCAATCCGTGGATTTTCGAGCAGATCGCAGCTCTCGAAAACGGGGCAAAGCCACCTCACCCGAGCGGTTTGCAGCTTTTCGAGCACCTGGAAGCCATCATCCGGGACTACGAACAAACGTTTGAAGGTCGCAAGGGCGGGTTGGTAGGTCCGCTGAAGGAGATGCTTACCTGGCACGCGCGCGCGTTACCCGCCGGACAACAACGCGTCCGCCCCCTATTGCGGCTGCAAAGCGTCGACGCGCTGCTCGACGCCGCGCGGCAGTTGCTGGCTCCTCTGCTCTGCACAGAGCTGGACCTCGATGCCCACGGCAGCCTAGCCCTGGAACAGTCGGGAACGGTGCACACCCAAGTTCCGACAGCACTGGCTGTCTGAAGCGCCGATTGCCATTCACTGAAAGCCTGCTCATGCCCACCACCGTGTCTCAATCCAGCCCATCATTCCCGCACCTCGTCGTGACTGATGCGCGCACCCTGACGTCGGGCGATCTAGATCTCAGCGTCCTGCAGCGATTCGGTCGGCTTCAGGTTTACGATTACTGTGGACCTGCACTCGTCGAGCGCATCCGTCACGCCCACATCGTCATCACGAACAAGGAGCGCCTGGACGCCCACACCCTATCGCTGCTCCCCGACCTGCGCCTGATTGCTGTTTTGGCCACGGGAACCGACAACATCGACGTAGCTGCGGCAGCACAACGTGGGGTGGTGGTGAGCAACGTACCCGGCTACAGCACGGCGTCGGTAGCTCAGCACGTATTCGCGCTGCTGCTAGAACTGC
>CAZNZA010000001.1:141844-149917 GCA_964577325.1 uncultured Polyangiaceae bacterium | reverse complement strand
GGCTACAGCACGGCGTCGGTAGCTCAGCACGTATTCGCGCTGCTGCTAGAACTGCTCAATCGGCCGTTCGAGCATGTGCAGGCAGCCAGGACTGGCGCCTGGAGCCACAGCGGTGACTTCAGCTACCGGCTAGGTCCGATCGACGAGTTGTCAGACAAGACGCTCGGTATAGTGGGCATGGGCGCCATCGGCCGGCGCGTGGCTAACATCGGCGCAGCTTTCGGCATGCACGTGTTGGCAGCCAGTCATGCGTCGAAACGCGCACGACCTCCCGCAGACGTCGAGTGGGCACCGCTCGACGAATTGTTTGCGCGCGCCGACGTCCTCAGTCTGCACTGCCCTCTCACGCCACAGACTCGTGGCCTCGTGGACGCGCGCCGCTTGGCGCTGATGAAGAGCAACGCGATTGTCATCAACACGGCACGCGGGGGCCTGGTGGACGAACTGGCGCTTGGGCAGGCGCTGCGAAGGGGGACGTTGCGCGCGGCGGCCCTCGACGTTCTGCAAGCAGAACCTCCGCCCGTCGACCATCCATTACTGCAGTTGGACAATTGCCTCGTTACGCCCCACATGGCGTGGGCTTCGGTGACCGCCAGAGGGCGTCTACTGGCAGCCACCGTGGCCAACGTGGAAGCCTTCCTGCAGGGCCGTCCCATCAACGTCGTGCGCTGAACGCCAATCATGCAATCCTTGCTCGCAGCCATCCGTTCGGCATGTTCACCCAATCTCTGGTCCAAGGGCGTCGAGCTTGCACGGCGTCTCGCCGTGACGGGCGTTTCCGACGAAGACGGCGAAATCATCTGCCGAGTCAAAGTTCCTTTGAAGGCTGCGCCATTGACGGTGAGACTATACGTCGAGGACGACGAATGGGACTGCGACTGCAACAGTCGTAGCGACTGTTGTGAACACACGGCGGCTGCCGCCATTGCTGTCAATCAAGCACGCTCACGCGGTCAGAACCTGCCTGAAGGGCGTTCCGGCGGCGCACAACTGGTGCATTGCTTCACTCGCCACCGCGGGCACCTGAGCTTGGAGCGGGTGATACGTACGGCCGACGGATCTCAGCGGCCCCTGCGCTCGAGCGTGGCGTCGGCAATCGCCACTCAGTCAGAGGGCATGGAGCTCAGCCCTTCTCAACAGGATCTGGCCGTCGATCGCCTGCTTTCGCAGAGACTCGGTGGGCCGTTGCACGCCACCCTGGGCCCGCAAGTGATCAAGCTGCTCGCGGGAGCCCGCAACGTGGAGCTCGACGGTACTGCCATGTACGTGTCGACCGAAAGCTTGAGGCCGCAAGCCGTGATCGAGGAGCAGGGCCACGGCTTTCGTGTTCAGCTAAAAGTGGACCCTCGCGTCGACGAAGTCATCGCTCCGGGGGTGGCTCGAGCCGGTGAGAATTTGCACCTGTTGGAAGGAACGCTCGCCGCAGGTGAGTCCTGGGAGCGATTGCCTTCTGAGAAAGACTACGCGGGCGCTGAAGTAGCCGTGTTGGTAACCGAAGTGCTACCGGAGCTGTCGAAGCACTTTACCCTCACCGTTAATACAGACCGGTTACCCAAACTGGATCGCCACCTACGGCCACGCGAACGCCTTCGCGTCGAGCAGGCGGGGGAGGTGCTAAGTGTCGTGGCCGAGCTCGTCTACGGCGAACCTGCCTGCTGCCGCGTCGATGGCGGCAGACTCGTATACCTGCAGGGCGATTTGCCGGTGCGTAACGCGGGAGCCGAGCAGCGCGTGGCCGAGCGCGTCAAAGCGAAGTTTGGCTTGACGGTCGGGAAGAGATTGACCGTCAGCGGCGCCGCGGCCACGGAGCTCGCCATCCGCCTCGACCGCTTCGACGGTGAGATCGTGGGTCGCCCGCGCTCCTCATTCATCGTGGCGGCGGATCTGGCGCCACGGCTTGGCACTTCGGCGGCCGCCGAAAGCGCTCAGTCGTTGGAATTTCAAGCAAGAACAGCGGACGGGGTCGTGCTGCGAGCCGATCCCGCTGCCGTGTTGTCCGCGTGGCGCAACGAGCAGCCGTTGGTGCCGCTGCTCGACGGCGGCTGGGCGCCATTACCGAGCGATTGGTTGCAACGTTTCGGTCCTTCGTTGGAACGCGTCCTGAGTGCGCGACGCTCCGACGGACAGGTTCCTCCCCACGTCAAACCCGCGCTGCTCGAGCTCTACGCAGCGTTGAATACCCCCCCTCCTGCCGACCTCGAACCGTTGCGTCGCTTGCTCTACGAACCTGATCAACTCGAGCCGATGCAGTTGCCCGCCGACCTCACCGCAGAGCTGCGGCCGTATCAGCGCGACGGCGTGAGGTGGTTGTCCTTACTGCAGCAGGCCCAACTGGGTGCGACCCTGGCTGACGACATGGGGCTTGGAAAGACCGTGCAAGTCATCGGTGCGATCAAAGGCCGCACCCTCGTCATCGCCCCCACGAGCCTCGTGTTCAATTGGGCGCACGAGCTACAGAAATTCCGTCCAGGCTTACGGGTGAACATCTACCACGGCAAGGGGCGGCGCTTGGATCCCAATGCCGATGTGACGTTGACCTCTTACGCGCTCTTGCGTCTCGACTTGTCTGCGTTGCAGGCGCAGAACTGGGACATGCTCGTTCTAGATGAAGCCCAGGCCATCAAGAACCCGGAGAGTCAAGTAGCGCAGGCGGCGTATGCGTTGCGCGCGCCGTTTCGAGTGACGGTCACCGGAACGCCCGTCGAAAACCGGCTGGAGGAGCTTTGGAGTCAGTTTCACTTCACCAATCCAGGGCTTCTACAGGGGCGTGACGCTTTCAAACGCCGTTATGCAGAGTCTGGGACGAGCCCCGAGGCCATGTCCGAGCTCCGGCGACTCATCGCTCCGTTCATCTTGCGCCGTGATAAACGTACGGTTGCCAAGGATCTCCCGCCACGCACCGACATCGTACTTCGCTGCGATCTCGATGACCAGGAACGCGCCACCTACGACGCGTTGCTCTCTGTCACACGCCAGGAGGTGCTGGACCAACTCGAGTCTGGGGGCGGCGTGATGAAAGCGCTCGAAGCGTTACTACGGCTGCGTCAAGCGGCGTGTCATCCAGGCTTGTTGCCTGGACATCAGGCCCTTACTTCAACCAAAGTGGAAGTCTTGTGTTCGTCTTTGGACGAAGTCGTTGCCGACGGCCACAAGGCGCTGGTTTTCTCCCAGTGGACGAGCTTTCTCGACCTGCTCGAACCACACCTGGTAGCGCGCAACCTGCGCTTTGGTCGTTTAGACGGAAGCACGCGCGACCGAGCCAGCGTCGTGGAAGAATTCCAGCGTCCGGACGGTCCAGACGTCCTGCTGCTCAGCCTCAAGGCTGGCGGTGTGGGCTTGAACCTCACGGCCGCCGATCACGTGTTTCTGCTCGATCTGTGGTGGAACCCAGCCGTCGAAGAACAAGCCGCCGATCGGGCGCATCGAATCGGACAAGACAATCCCGTGTTCGTGCACCGGATTGTGGCGCGCGACACCGTCGAAGAACGCATCCTGGCGCTACAGCAGAGCAAACGCGCGGTCGCTGACGCCGTTCTAGCAGGGGCTGACCAGGTGAGCGGATTGTCGCGTCAAGACCTGCTCGAACTCCTGCAATGAGTACCGCCCACCGTCAGCCGATGCGACTGGCGAGCGACGCAGATTGCCAGGTATAGGAGGTCTGATGGCAGCAAACACGAAAGCACCAGTGGTTGTGGTGGGAGCCGGGCAAATGGGGCAAGGCATCGCGCAAACCTGCGCCATGGCGGGCCACCGGGTCTGGCTAGCAGACGTGGACGAAACGCGCAGCAGCGCCGGTTTAGCCGCCATCCACCGGCGGCTCGAGAGCTCGATTGCAAAGCAGAAGCTAACCCGGAGCACGTACGATGACATCGCCACACGGTTGGGCACGACCCGCGCCGACGACATCCCCACCCAAGCGGGTATCGTCATCGAAGCCATCATCGAAGATTTTGCGGCAAAAGCTCAGGTGTTTCGGCAGCTGGATGGCGCCCTCGCCGAAGAAGCTCTGCTCTTCAGCAACACATCGTCCATCTCGATCACGCGCTTGGCCGCAGCTACCACGCGACCGGAGCGTGTCGCAGGCGTGCACTTCATGCACCCGGTCCCGCACATGCAGTTGGTAGAACTCGTGCGCGGCTTGCGAACGAGTCCAGCAACGCTGCAGGCGGCAAAAGCGTTCGCTCTAGGTCTGGGCAAGACCCCGATCGTCAGCGAAGATCGCCCGGGCTTCATCGTGAACCGCATTTTGATCCCGCTCTTGAACGAGGCATGCTTCGCGTTGCAAGAGGGAGTCGCTGACGCTGCCGACATTGACCAAGCCATCTGCCTCGGCTTGAATCATCCGATGGGACCTTTGCGGCTGGCTGATTTGATTGGGCTCGATACGGTGCTCTCGATCTCCGAGGTGCTGCATCGGGACCTGGGCGAGGATAAGTATCGCCCCGCTGCGTTGCTTCGCAATCTCGTCGCCGCCGGGCATTGGGGCAACAAGACGGGTATCGGATTTTACGACTACAGCGGCCCGACGCCTACCGTAAACCCCGGACTAAGAGGGCTGTGAGGCAAGCTTCGTTTGCGGTGAAGTGATGGTGCAGCCCGCGACGAACAACAGGATCCCCGCAACCCATACCAGTTGCGCACCTAGCAGGTGAACAAGCTGCAACCAAGCTGGGGCGGACAATAGAATGTTGACCGAGCCGAGCAGCAATTGACCCCACACCGCCAGTGCGAACAACTGACCGAGCTGCGCCGTTACTCCCTCTCGATTGGTAAACCGTTGACCGACGTACGCGGCGTATACCCCAACGGCGATTGCCAGCGCTGGATGAACGGCGCGCAAGCGCACGAGGAAATGCGCGCCCGGGCCCAAGTCGTCTCGCACGCGCGCCCACAGCTCACCGCTGGTCGTCGGTTGCACCGGAAATAGGGTATCTCCCAAGGCAGTGATGGCTCCCGTGGCGCTGACCAACAGCAAGCCGGCCAATACGATGAGGAGCGCCTTCTTGTTCTCGAAGCGAGCGGCAACGACGTCAGGCACGGGGTAACCCGACGCAAACCAGGCCGTCAGTGCGCAAGCGGCGGTCAGCACCAACGTGTTTACCAAGTGCAACGATATGACGATGGCTCGAGCACCAGAGTCGTCGTCGCCCACCAACTCTGCCAGCACAAGCCCGGCGCCGATGAGTGCTTCGAACAAGACGAAAAGGAGCGTCACGCAGGCCCAAAATAGGATGACGGAAGCGTTTCGCCTATCTTTGCCGGGCTCGCTGCGACGCCGAATCAGCCACGCCCATACCACCAATGTCACGCACAGCGGCCCGAGCACCCCGCTCGTGAGACGGTGTCCGTACTCGATCCAAGTTTCAACCGTTGCGCTTCGCGGAACCATCTCGCCGTGACACGTAGGCCAGTGATCTCCACAACCTGCGCCCGATCCAGAAATGCGCACCCACGCCCCGTAGAGAATGACGAGCAGCGTGTAGCCGAGTACAATCCAGGCGAACTTTGCCAAACGGGAGTGCCCAGACGGAGCCAAAGGCGTTGAAGGCATGGGTGCGGCATCCGTCATCATGAGGCGGGTCTATCTGAATCCCCATTTCCGCGCCAGCACGGCTGCTGCGGCAAAGGGACGCGAACATCTAGCAGCGTTGGGCTCAAAAACATTGTCAGTCCGCAGGCTCGGCACTACCTCTCGACCATGGACGACGTTTTCGTAATCGGGGCGACACGCACTCCAATTGGTTCGTATCTGGGCACGCTTTCAACCGTGCCGGCAGTCGAACTTGGCGCGATCGCCATTCGCGCGGCGCTTGCGCAAGCCGGAGTAGCCCCGTCCATGGTGGACGAGGTGTTCATGGGCAACGTGCTCAGTGCTGGCATCGGCCAAGCGCCCGCGCGCCAGGCCGCTCTGCGCGCCGGGTTGCCCGATACCGTCCCCTGCACGACCGTCAACAAGGTGTGCGGCTCAGGACTGCAAGCGGTAATCTTGGGAACGCGAGCCTTGCTGCTGGGCGACGCGGCTATGGTGGTTTGCGGAGGCATGGAGTCGATGTCCCAAGTCCCTTACTACCTGAAAAAGGCGCGTACGGGCTACCGCATGGGCAACGATCAGCTGATCGACGGCATGTTATTGGACGGCTTGTGGGACCCGTATCACGACTTTCACATGGGGGAGGCAGCGGAACTATGTGCTGCCGAGTACGCGCTGTCTCGAGCAACCCAGGATGAGTACGCCGTCGCGAGTTACCACAAGGCGCTTGCCGCCCAAAACAGTGGTGCCTTCGCCGCAGAACTCGTCAACGTGGAGGTCCCGCAGCGCAAGGGGCCGCCCCAAATCGTGGCCGCCGACGAAGAGCCGGCACGCGGTGAGCCCGAACGTTTCGCCTCTTTACGGCCGGTCTTCAAGAAGGACGGCACGATAACGGCAGCCAACGCTTCTAGTCTGAACGACGGCGCCGCGGCAGTGGTTTTGGCCAGCAGTAGTGCCGTGGAACAGGGGCAGTTTCGCCCTCTCGCTCGCGTGGCAGGTTACGCATCGGCAGCAGGTGCTCCGGAGTGGTTTACGACAGCTCCCGCGCGCGCTATCGAAGCTGTGCTCACCAAGGTGGGGTTGACGGTGGAGGATATCGACCTTTTCGAGATCAACGAGGCCTTTGCGTGCGTGGTGCAGGCGTGTGCGCAGTTGGTCGGTCTACCCTTGGAGAAGGTGAACGTTCACGGGGGTGCGGTTGCCCTAGGCCACCCGATCGGTGCTTCCGGAGCCCGAGTGCTGGCCACGCTGGTGCACGCCATGCGCGCGCGCGGCGCCCAGCGGGGACTGGCTACGCTGTGCATCGGCGGGGGCGAGGCCGTGGCCGTCATCGTGGAAGCGGTGTGAAGAAGGCTCCCGGCTTTGCCGCCGGAGCCGGCACGCTAGTAGCGGCCATGAGCGAACTGCGCCGAGACCGTGCACTTTGGCCTGCCGCAAGCGTTCCTGCCGCCGTCTTCTTAGGGCTGCTCTTGCTCGCACTCCTGGCTGCGGGCCAGTGGTTGCTTCCCGCGCTCACGCAATGGCTGGGCCTTGCGGAGCTCAGTAGCTGGTACGGCCGAGCATCCAAGTTCGTGGTGATGCTCCTACTATGGATAGCCGCCGCGGTGCTTTCCCTTTGGGTGAGTCTGGCGCTAGCTCCGCCACTGAGCGCGCCGGCCCTCGAACGTCTCGTCGCCGCTCAGGAGCAGCGGCTGGGCGTACCACAGCGCCCCGCGCAATCGCTGCTGAGCGAGTTCTGGTGCGGAATACGTGCCCAAAGTGTCGCTTTCGCGAGCGCCACGCCGCCGCTATTGCTGCTTTGGGTGCTCGACTTGCTCGTCCCCGCGTTGACATGGGTGTGGCTGCCACTGAAGGTCTTGATCATAGCGTCAGCCTTGGCGTGGAACCTCCTCGACTATCCCTTGACGTTACGCGGCGTGCCGATGCGCGAGCGGTGGCGAGTGTGGCGCTCTCACCCGCGCCCGGTGCTCGGCTTTGGCTTTGCCTTCGCCGCCGTATTCTGGATCCCTGGCGCCAGCGTATTGCTGTTGCCCATCGGGGCGATGGCAGCCACGCGCTTGCTGTGGATGCTGCTCGAGGCCGAGCCTAGCCTGCTGCCGGCGGTGCAGCGCCACGCGCTGGGCCTGCCGAACTCCCAGCGCCCCCTCTCGTCACGCGACCGCGACGAGGGCCTGGCCAAAGCCAGCAATGAAAAGGCCATTTACTGAACAGCGGGTCAGGCGCCGTGATTTTGTCCCGCCTCCAGTTATTCAGCCATTGCCAACGCGGCCGAACTTTGCCAGGTTCCGCGTCCCTTGACGAACCCCAGCGAAGCGATTCAATGTAGACCACTCCAGGTTGTCGTAGACGGCAAAGGGGTGGAACGTGCCATCAAACACCTCAAGCGAAAGCTTGCCGCCGAAGGACTTCTGCGCGAACTCAAGAAGCGTCGCCACTACATGAAGCCATCGATCAAGAAGCGGAAGAAGATCGCCGAAGCGGCGCGTCGTCGCCGCAAGCGTGAGCGCATCTTCGAATAGAACTGCTCGCTTTTCGTCGGGTGG
>CAZNZA010000001.1:109349-141744 GCA_964577325.1 uncultured Polyangiaceae bacterium | reverse complement strand
CACGAACAGGTGGGGCCCACGCGTTGGAATGGATGAGGGCGATGTATCGGTCAGGAGCGTGGCTGGCGGCGACGGTAGGCTGGCTCGCAGCCGCTCCGAGTACCGCGGCCGCTCAGGAAGCCCAGGCGCCAGTTGCCCTCGAGTGGATTCGCCTCGAAGGCGCTGAGGTTTGTCCTCCGAAGAGCGCATTCCGCGGCGCCCTCGCACAGCGCCTCGGCACCGACCCCTTCGCAGCGCGAGCGAAGCGCGTGCTGACCGTTTCGCTGTCGAACGAGAACGGCCCTTTCCGTGCCGTACTAGCCTTGAAGGATGCCGGTGCCGAGGAGCCGGAGTCCAAGCAGGAGCTGTTCAGCTATTCCAGCCGTTGCGACGAGGTGTTTGCCGCCACCGTGCTCAGCGTCGCCCTTCTGCTCAATCCGGCCGACGCCATGCAGCGTGAAAAGCCGATCGACGAGGAGCTTGGCAGTGACTTTTTCAATCCCGCGGAGCAGCCGCATGCCACGGGGTTCCGTCCAGCAAGCCCTACCAGCGAGCAAACGACGGAGGACGCACCACAGGGGGGGCCGGACACGAGCCGCCCGCCCGTGGCTCCCTACCCCTGGGCGCGGCGCCACGGCTACTTGGGCATGTTTGGCGTGGTGAGCCTCGAACAGCTCCCGCAGGCCGGCCTCGGGTTGGCCTTGCGAAGCGAGTTTCCTCTAGCGCGCCGCTGGTTAATCACCGCCCAAGCCGACTGGCTGAGCCCGCAACCGATCGACACCACGTCCACTTCCGCTTTCGTCAGCCAGAGCTCCGGTTGGCTTGGCGGAGCATGGATTCTTCATGGCACGGAGCGCTTGGAACTGTGGATAGAGGCCGCTTTGGGCCTGCGTTTCATGCACGTGAGCGCCCGTGAGCTGCTTCGACGCGATTCGCACGTGCATGCGGCGACCCGGTTGGGCCTGGGCTCCGTCGTTCACCTGACGTCAACGATGGCGATATCGGGCGTCGCGTTGGCCGCGTTCCCTTTCGCCGAAGAATCTTTTGGCGCCTGGACTCAGCGAGCATTGGGAGGTCAAGTCCAGCTCGGTTTACTCGTCGCATTCCCCGGGCCGGCGAGCGAGATTGGGCCGTGAGACCAAAAGTAGAGCAGCAGTGGCATTCAAATGTATGAAGGCGCGACGGCGCTGGACTGAATGACGAGGGTTGATCAAGCTGACTACGATGAAAGTCGCTCCCCTCTCGAAGCCGCGGAGTCTTGGGCAAGTGGTTCGCTCTGGCGAGCAACGAAGCGCCGAGCGGCGCGAGGAAGCGCGACAGCGATGCGAGAACCGCGAGGACAATCAGGATCCGCTGCGGACGAGCACGGTGTACGACGCCTACGCGACCTTCGTTTGGCGCTCCCTCCAACGCATGGGCGTGCCCGAATCCGAGTTGGAAGACGCGCTGCAAGAGGTGTTCGTGGTGGTTCACCGCAAGCTGCACGAATACGACTCCGACCGAGCCAAGCTCAGCACGTGGTTGTTCGGGATCAGTCTCAACGTGGCTCGTAAACATCGAACGCGAGGGCGCCACCTGTCTTTTGGCTGGGATGCGGACACCCTCGCCAGTCATCAACCGGCTCAAGACGCTCAGTTGGCCACCCGTCAGCGGGCGCACACCCTCCACCTCCTGCTCGGCAAGATGAAGCCCGAGCACAGTTCGACGTTTGTCATGTTCGAGCTAGAAGGGTTGAGCTGCCAAGAGATCGCCGATCTGACTGGAGTGCCGGTGGGCACGGTCTACTCCCGGCTGCACAAGGCTAGGGATCAGTTCCGCGACCTCGCTGAGGGCGCGGCAAGTCGCGAGCTCCGCATGATGACGACGGCCCGGATGGGCAGTGGAGGTCCGCTCTGATGCGCATTTCGCAGATTTTTCTCCGTCGCGGGCACGACGACGGATCCGCTCCTGCTGACAGCGCAGCTGGTGTGTCGCCGTGGGGGGATCCTCCACGGCTGTTGACCGATCCCGCCACGATGACGCCGGTGCGCAACCTCTTGATGGCGCCACCTGCCCTCAAACCCTTGCCGACCGAGGTGGCCGCGCGGGTGAGGCATGCCGTCATTGGTGCGCCGTTCATTCATAACACGGACTTGGATCCCCTTCGCCAAGACAGTGGGATTGGCCACCGCGATGGGATTGACCACGGCGATGGAATGGACCACGGCGATGGCATTCCCGTAGACCCCGGTCGAGGTCCGCTGGACTCGTGGGTACCGGACTCGGCGCCTGTGCACTCGAGCGTACCCCACTCCGCGACGTGGCCAAAACCCTCGGCGACCAGGGCGAGCTCTAGCTCGGTCCCGCCTAGCCAACCGTTGTGGCAACCCGCGCGAACCGCCCCCGTGTCGGGCTTGAAGCTAGCGGCTGTGGCCGCCGGTGCGGCTATGTTGGGTGCTTTTGCCGCCACGGGATTCGGGGGCATGCGATTCGGGGGCATCGGATTCGGGGGCATGGGATTCGGGGGCATGGGATTCGGGGAAGGCGGCTTCGACTGGAGTTCGGCGTCGTCGGACACGGCTGCCGCCAATGCTGTCGAACTGGAGACGATGGTACCAGCCGACGGCTCGTCTCTCCGAGGGCCTGTCGCCGAACCGTCTCACCACCGCGCTGAACCGGCTAATCGGGGGTCGGTGTCCGGGACCGCCGCAAGCGCGCAGCATGAGCTCAACGTCGGCACTTCAGTACCGGACGGCACGGCGTCGAGTACCGATGCCGAGCGTTCCGGTAGCACCCCTTCCGCAGGCGGAGCCGACAGCATCAGGCCTAACAAACGCCACCCCAGCGGCTCCCGTCTCGCCTCAAAGCATGCCCCGGCCAATTCGTTGCGGGAGGAGACACGTCTGCTGGAAGGCGCCCGATCAAAGCTCGGACGCGAACCGGCTGCGGCACTTTCCCTTGCCCTCGAACATCGGCGGCGCTTTCCCCGCGGCCAGCTCCTGGAGCAACGTCGCATGATCCACCTGGAAGCGCTTTTGCGCTTGGGGCGGGATGCTGAAGCGCGGACCCTGGCAAAGGGGGCGGGCGGCTCGCTCTATAGAACCCGGGCCACGGCGCTGTTGGGTCGCTACGGGTTACGCGACGACGAGTAAGAAGCGGCACCGCCCGGCGGGAAACCGGCGGCCGTCGACCACCCACAGCCCCACCGGCGTCAATCCACGTAGCGCAGCGGCGTCAATCGACGTAGCGCACGGGAATGTCCAGAATGTCGTCCCCGAAGTGAATGGGTTCGCTTGCCTCCTCTAACCCAGCACCCTCGCGCAGGAATGAGAAACCTCCGCTTCGCTCATCGGGCGGAGGCCAGGCATAGGCATCGGCTGCCGCATAGTCCACTTCGTAACCGAGGTCCTCGAGCGAACCGATAGTGACGGTACTCAAAACGCCTTCCAGGTTGGTCATGTAGGACGTCATGAGTTCGTTACCGAGCAGGTCCTCCCGCCAATGACCGTTGGCGGTACCCTGTCCCCCAACATTCTCCACTGGCACTTTGGCGCCGTTGTACTGCTGTCCGCCAAGCTCGTCGAAAGCAGCTATGGCCCGGCTACCCGTGAAGTGGGTATCAAGCGGCGTGTTGCCCAGCGACGGGTCGACGAGCAGATCGAAGTGGCTCCACAAAGACCCGATCCCCAGCACGTGGCCCATCTCGTGAATGATGACCTCATGCAACCTTCCCTCTTCGGCGAAGCGGTCTAGATCTGCCGAGTCGAACTCCATGTACCCTGCAAACGGCAGACCGTTGTCGCTCCGCGCTAGGCAGGGAGCTGCCGCCCCCAACACGCCGTTGCGACCATCAATGGCTTTCACGACGACGAAAATCCGCAAATCGTCGATAGTTCCTTCGGCATAGGCGCCGCTCTCGGCGAAGCACGCTTGCCGCGCTCGGAGATTGACGTCCGGCAGGTCCCCGATGATGACTCGCTCCCATGCCGCTTGGGCCTTCACGAATGCTTCTCTCACCGAGGCAGACAGGCTCATGCCTTGTTGCCCATCCAGAAATGACAGCTCGATGTTGAACGCCGAGACAGGCTCCGGTTCAACGGGCGCCCCTGCATCGGGCAGCGCTGGCGCGACGGGTTCAGGCTCCGGATCGGGACTGGGGGCCGTGGAGACTGGAGGCTGGGGGGTAACGGTACTGGGTGAGACCGACGGCTCGACCTCTGGCTGAGTGGGCTGCGGCCGATCGGGCTGCGTCGCCACGGGAACTGGGTCGGAGCTCATGCTCGGGGACGTAGGTGTCGTCGCCGGAGCGGGCGTCGTCGCGGGCGTGGTCGGATCCACGCTGGGTTGCCCGGCGGATACTAACGGGGAGACTGGGGCATCACCCGCTGACCCGGACCCTGCAGGCGCGCCGGGCTCGTTGGTGTTCCACGCGTCTGACCCCGAGCTCGAGGGCACCTCTGTTGCGCCCTGATCAGCACTCGCGTCGCCGGTGTCCGTTATCCAGCTGTCTTCCCCGCCGCCTCCGGCGCAGCCAATGGCCATTCCAGCCGCCACCACAAGCGACAAGTTGGAGGAGAGAGAGGAACCAAAGCGGCGAGACGCTTGGCCCGCGGCAGAACGGCTTGGCGCGAGAATGGACAGCAAGGGGTGCAGCATGAGCGAATTTCGCGACTTGGGCGGGAGCGCCAGTCGTCAGTGCCCGTAGTCTGATGTCACAGCTCGGAAACGTCGAGTCCTCAGGGCGGTCGCCCCCGAGAGGACGGCGGCGAGGCGTTCCGGGTTCTACGAACGGTGCAAGATTCCCGTGTGCGGCGGGATATCACCTCCTCCCCTCTTCGCATTCGATACAGGAACTCCTCGAGCAGGCAAAACAGCGGCTCACGCTGTCCCGCTTCGCCGAGCGCACAAAGGCAAACGCCAACGTTGACGTCTCGAAGCAGGCTTGGCAGAGGCCATGCGTGACCGGATGCCACGAACGCTTTTGCCTGCCAGTCTCATCCTCAGCCAGGCGTGGCCGCTGCTTGCTGCCTGGCATTCTGCTGCAGGCGGGCCTGCTATCGCTTGCCGGTTGCTCGAGCCGCCTGCCGGCGCTCGACGACGTCGACCTACCGTCTTGTGCCGGCGACGGGGGCACGGCATTCGTAGAAACCGAGTCCGTCATCGCCACAGCCTGGCACCGCGAAGGCTCGATCGAATACGACGCGCATCCGCCAGCTGGCGGCGACCATAGCTCGTGCTGGGGCCGTTGGGGTGTACACGACCAGCCGCTAGCTGCAGAACGCTTCGTTCACAACATGGAGCACGGGGGCGTAGTGCTCATGTATCACTGTCCTGCAGGCTGTGAATCAGAGCGCGAGTGGCTGACCGAGTTCGTCCGCCGCCATCCCCTGACTGTGCTGACGGAGTACTCGAAAATGGACACCCCCTTCGCCGTCACGGCGTGGGGCGCACGGGCCACGAGCTCTTGCCTCGATCCCAACTTCGTCCGTGATTTTTACGAGCGTCGCGTGAATCGTGGACCTGAGCGCTTCGCATTGCCACCTCCCGAGCCGCCCGATAGCTGCCAATGACGCGGAAAGTTCCACCCTCCAGTGAACGCATCCCGCGAGCAGCGGCGGGCGGACGAGCTGTGGACATGCGCGGTACGCAGTAGGTACGGCCGTGGCGCCCCAGTGTACCGCTTGAGGTCGCGACCAGCGTGCGAAGCTAGGCAGCACGCTTGGTGGCCGAACAACAGGGCGCGCCGGGTTGTGAGCCCGGCGCAGCATGCGGTATGATGTGGCATGTTTGCTCACCGCTCATCTCGCGCGCTGACGTCTGCCTTGCTCAGTCTTTTGTACATCGGCCTGGGCGCATGTGGGTCCGTGGGTCCCAGTCACCGCGCAGAAAAGGTCAGCGGCGAAACCGCCTTTCTCGGCACCCAATGTGAACCGGGCTTGGTGTTCGAGTGTGAGCCTCTGTGCATGCGCGGGGACATGGACGCCTGTCAAGAGGCAGGGCTCGGATACTTGGCGGGCACCACCGTATCCCAGGATCTGAAGCGGGCACGCCTCCTGCTCGATCGCGCCTGTGCGTCAGGCAGAGCGCTTGCCTGCTCTGCCTTTGCGAAAATGTCCGCGGATGCACAAGGTGTAAACTTGACGCCAGAAAGAGAAACCACCCTGCTGCAGCTTGGTTGCGACCGCGGTGACGTCAATGCCTGTTGGCGAGTAGGCAAACGCCTCTTGGACGCTCTGGAGCAGGGATCAGCTGCCAGCGATCAGGCGCAGTCAGCGCACGCGCTCTTAGGCACAGCCTGTGATGCGGGGGAAGTAAACGCCTGCCTCGAGCTCGGGTTGAGCGCCAAAAGTGGGCGAGGAGGCTTTCCAAGGGACTTGCGCACCAGCGCGAAGTGGCTGGGCCAGGCCTGTGCCGGAGACGTCGGCGCCGCGTGTTACGAGCTCGCTACCCTACAAGCCCAACCCGGATCGATACTCGCCGATCCCATCCGCGCGCGCCAAAACTACGATGCCGCGTGCAAACTACGTACGGGGGCTGCCTGCGCTGCACTGGCAGAGATTTACGCAGAGGGCCGGAACGTCACACGAAACATAGCCCGCGCTAGAGAGCTGCACGAGATTTCGTGCGAGCTCGAGCAGGCGGCGAGCTGCCACGCGCTGGGTAGCTTGAGCTTGTCGACGGATCCGCGGGGCGCTCTAGAGAACTTCGCGCAAGCATGTCGGGCCGGCGTGGCTAGCGCTTGTCTCGAAGAAGGCAAACTTTGGGAAGGCCGCACTCCCGGCGTCGAGCCCGATCAGCAGGTAGCGCTCGATCGCTATGCCAAAGCTTGTTCCTCGAACGTGGCCGAAGCGTGCGCGTACGCCGGCTTGCTCACGCTACAGTCGTCTTCCAAGGCCGTGCGGGAGGACGCACCCAAAGTCGCGCAGTGGCTCGAGCGGGGCTGCAACGAGGCGCGCGTTGACGACGCGTGTTTGGTGTATGGCTCCTGGTTGGCGCAGGGTGAGGCGAGGCTGAAACAGGACGGCAAGAAAGCCGCCGAATTACTCGGTCCGCTTTGCCAGCGAGCTTTGAGCGAACCAACGCTTGCTGCATCCTGTCAGGAATTGGGCCGCGTCAACGAACATGGTATCGGCATGCCGCGCAACGTCGCCGGAGCAGCGGCTGTTTACGAGAAAGGCTGCCAAGCTGGTCACGCCGCCTCTTGCCTATCCCAAGCCTTGTTGACGTGGAATGGCGCGCCGGGCGTGAAGAGAGATCCAGAGCGCTCCGCTGCGGTGTTCAAGCGGCAATGCGACCAGGACGATCAATTGAGCTGCGTGCACCTCGGCTATGCTCAGCAGCTGGGTCAGGGCACGGCTCGCGATCTAGGTGGCGCCAGAAAGCACTTTGAGCGGGCCTGTGAGCGCGGCATGCAAATCGGCTGTGCCTACCTCGGGCAGTTCCACCTGACGGTCAGTACGGCGGAAGATGACCGCAAAAAGGGCGAACAACTGCTGCGTTCCGCATGTGATAGCGCCAACGGCCACGGCTGCTTGTTCTTGGCTCGTGAAGCTCGGGTGCCCCCAGCGCGTCAGAAGGAATTGCTCAAACGCGCTTGCCTGCTTCAGGTGACCGAAGCATGCACCAGCTTGGAGCGATAGCGACGAACCCAGTCCTCATCAGACAAAAAACAGCTCTCGTCGCTACAGGGCTTCCACGCTAAGGCACCGACGATCAAACGGCGTGCAATGGGCTATCACCAAATATCGGCAGCGTCTCCATGTCACCACGCCAAGCGGGCTCGGCTAGCGCGGCTTCGACGACGTCCTGCAGCGCGAGTTGCTGAAACAGCCTCAAGCTCGCCGGTAGCGGCGCGCGGCAGTCGACCACGCGGTCTTCGTAGGGGTGACGAAACTCCAGATGGGTCGCGTGAAGTGCTAGCCTCTCCAAAGCAAAACGCTCCCGAAAAATGCGATTGTGCTCACCTTTGCCGTACTTGGTGTCTCCAATCAACGGGTGGCTGATGTGCTTCAAGTGGCGTCGCACCTGATGCAGACGCCCCGTGAGCGGCCGGGCCAAAACCGCCGAGTAGCGCTCGAAGGTGCCAAGCCGGCGGAACGCGGTGCGGGCCTCCCTCTTTTCGTGCAGCTTGGACTTGGCAATTGCATGAACGATGAGGCCTGCCGCGGGAGCAATCCCACGCACGAGCATGAGGTAGTTTTTTATCACGCTGCCAGCCTCGAACTGACGCTGTAAACGTCGTACCGACTCTGGGTCGCGCGCTAACAGGAGCGCTCCGCTCGTGGCGCGATCCAAACGGTGGACGGGCGCGAACTGGACGTTGAACTGCCGACGGAGGATGCTCAGAACCGTCACCTTGTCCTTGCTCCAGCCCTGATGTACCGCGACGGCCGAAGGCTTGTTGACAACGATGAAGTGTGGGTCCTCGAACAACAAGCGGAGCTTGCCCTCGGGCATGTCGTCCTCGAAAGATGTCATGAATGGTACACAAGCTACCCCGCCGCGGGCGGAGCTAAAGCGGTTTGAACAGCAGGGAGTAGCTCACGACCGTAGCACGCTCGGGGGCAGGAAACTCGATGGTTCCGAACACCCCAAGCACGCACAGGTGAAAATCCTTACCACCGAGAGCAGTGCGATAATCTTTGATCTTGGCCGTACCCCCGCGACTGTTGATCAACAGATCCACGCCGAAGGAAGCGTTTCTGCCCGCGCCTTGTGCCAGTGGGTAGCAGCGCTTGAATTCGTCGAAGCGCTTGGAGATTGGATCGGCGTAGGCGGCGTGAGCTTCCTCTGTGTTGGGACCGCCCCCGATGTGAACACCCATCTGTTTTACTTCCACGTTGGTAGGAATGTCTTCCAAGGTCGCTGACTCCGGGACGGCGGTCGTGGGAGCGATTTCCGGCTCCACCAGGGTTTCGGCTTCCGGAACCTCCGCACTCGTGGCGCCCGCTACTTCGGTTGCAGACGCGGAAGGCATTAATTTAGACCAAGCACCGCCGCGCGAGGAAAGCACGAGGTGGCTGAAACCGGCGTCGAGCAATAGGTCGACGACAGCTGTCACCCGCTGTCTCGGTACCGCAGCAGTCACGACCACTGCAGCACCTACATTCCGAGCGTCTTGAGCTTCACGCGCCGCCTGGTGCGCAAGCGCGTCCAGATCGACGGGCAGTCCCAGAACCAGCTGCCCCTCCCCGTCCACTTCGACCGCGAAGTAGCGGGGCAGCGCGGCCGGGGGTTGTTCCCCTGCTGGTCCGTCAAAACCCGTGACTTCCTCGAAAGGAGTCACCCCGGCACCCCCCCCTTGGGGATTCTCCGCCTGCTTGGTGCTGCCACCGCAGGCGGCCAAGCTCGAGCACAGCACGAGGGCTGCGAGACTTGTCCAAAAACGGGGATGGCGTGCTTCTCCTCCGGTGCCCTGACGCACTCGACGCGTGCTCTCGCTCATGTGCTTGGTGATACCGGACCGACGCGCCAGAGCCAAGTCAAACGGCTACGGTTTCGTTGCAGGCCTCGAAATCTGGACGACCGCCCCTCTCGCGCAGCCCGAGCGCAACGCCTGTACGCCGCCTTATGCTATTCTGCCCCGGGTCCGCTGTGTATAACGCAAGCATGGGTACTGGCATCGATCCCGTTACGTTGTTTTTAGTGAGTATCGCTGCCATCTTCTTGATAGGCGCATTAGGTGAACTTACTTTCCAACGCACGAACATTCCGGATGTCATTTGGTTGATCGGTACCGGCATCCTGCTCGGGCCGGTGTTGGGTTTCGTGGGTACGGATCTGCTGCGCGACATAGCCCCATATTTCGCCGCACTCACCCTCGTCGTGGTTCTGTTCGAAGGCGGCACCGCATTGAAACTCGGGGAGTTGTCCCAGGCGGCGCCGCGTTCCGGGGCTTTGGCGCTGGCTTCGTTCCTCTCTTCGGTCGCTGCGCTCACGGTCGTGAGCATGGCCGCAAAGTGGGCCGGCTTGCTTCCCGAATCCTGGTCCTGGCTTCACGGTCTGATGTTGGGCGCGATTTTGGGCGGCTCGAGCTCAATCGTCATCATGCCGGCGATGGCTCAGGCGCGCCTGCCGGCGTCACTCGCCAATTTGGTGAATCTTGAATCGGCGCTCACCGACGCCTTTTGCGTCGTAGCAACGAGTGCCTTGATCGATATTATCGTCGGCGGTGACCAGGGCGGGAACCCCGCCTTGGCCCTGTTCCGGTCCTTCGGGATCGCCCTGGCACTCGGTGCTATCGTCGGACTGCTTTGGATTGTCTTTCTGCGCTTCCTACCGCGCGAGCAAGCGTATCCGATAACCCTTGCTGCCCTACTCATGCTCTACGTCGTCATCGACAATGCTGGCGGCAGCGCGGCCCTCGGCATCCTGACCGTTGCGGTGTTTTTGGGCAACGCACCGAGCATATCGCGGGCCATAGGCTTACAAAACCCCGTCGCTTTGGATACCGAGGTGAGAGGCTTCCACCATCAGCTAGCGTTCATCGTCAAGTCGTTCTTTTTCGTGTTCATCGGGGCCATGTTGACCCCTCCCTGGAGCGTGCTTTTCTTCGGCATGCTGCTCGGCGGGGTCCTATTTCTCGCTCGCTGGCCGGCGGTGTCGTTAGCGATGTACAAGAGTCCATTCGACGCCACCGATCGTGCTCTGGTTCAAGTGGCTCTACCGCGCGGCATGGCTGCGGGAGTGCTCGCGACCTTGCCAATGGCTAGCGGTGTCCCCGGCACAGAACAACTGCCAGCTATCGTCTTTGCCGCCGTACTTTCGACGATTCTGATGTTCGCAGTCGGCTTTCCTCTGGTGAAGCGGCGCGTCCCTCACACTCAAGCCATGCCCGATATCCACCTGCCTGCAGGCTCGGCGCGACCCGAAGCACCCCACAGCAGTCCAAAACCAGCTGCACGAGATTCGCCATCTGCGAGTGACCCTACGACGCCCGACGACCCGACACCGGAAGCTCCCGGGAGCGGACCAGCGAAGAGCGCCGCCGAAGCCGATACCCGTTTGGACCTACCTGCGCGCTCGGTCGCACCAAAACAGAGCTCGGAGTGACAGGCTAGGGTCAAATTTCTCCCGCATCCCGCTCGGCGCGAGAATCCGCACGCCACGCCTGTCGTCGACACGAGGACTGCCCTACGCTGCGCGCCGTGAACGCGCTTGCCAACGTCCAGCGTCGCCGCCTCTGGCTGCTTGCGGACACGCGACTGCACGAAGAGTTCAGCGCGCACTTCCACGTCGAAGACCTGGACCTGGAACTTCGCCCTGTCCTGCTCGAGACCTATCGACACACCCCCAGCAGCGTGGACGCCGAAGCCGGGGACGTCATCGCCTTCGACGGCGATGCCCAAGGAGTGGAGCCACTGCTCGCGACGCTTGGCGAATTGGCAAGACGGAAAGCGTGCCTGCTGCTCGCGGTGAGTGGGGGAAACGAGCCGCTTGCTTTGGACTACTGCGACGGCACCTTGAGCCTCAACGACAACTCGAGCTCGCTCTTGCTCCGAACCCACCTCGAGTGGCACGAGCGTGCTTCACGAGCCGAGCGCACCGCAGCAGCGCTGTCGCAGGTCACACAGCTGGCACACCGGCTTTCTGGCGATCACGACATCCGGGAGTTGCTTTCCGACGCTACGCGTACGGTAGCTGCCGTCACGCGCTGTGAGCGCGCGAGCATCGTGCTTTCGAATCTGGCGGGAGATCGTGCTTACGTCGTGTCGACGAGCGACGACGCCGGCATCACCGAATTGCCGATCCACATGGCGGACTACCCCGAGCTACGCACATGTCTCAGCGAGACGGCGCCCGTGGTGATCGAAGATACGCGGGAGTCACAGCTTCTGGCACCCCTGGGGCCGGACCATAAACTTCCCTTCCGCTCCGAAGCGCTGGTCCCCTTGCGCCAAGACAATCGCACGCAGGGTGCGCTCTTCGCGCGCGCGCTGTCGCCCCAAGCCTTTTCGCCCAGTGACGTCGAGTTGCTTCAGCTCATCGCTCGCAGTATCGAAGTGGCGGTTGCCAACGCGCGCTTCGTTGAGCAGCTGAGACTCCAGACGGAACAAAGCGCGCTAGCCAAACAGCAGGCAATCCGGCGTCTAAACCTGTTCAAGCCCTACGCCGAGTTTTTCAAAACGTCTGCAGAAGGCATGGTGGTCACCGATCGCAGCGGCCAAATCCTGTACACCAATCCAACGGCTCGCCACTTCATTCGTGCGCAACGACAGCTCGAAGGCGCCAACGTGCTGGACTTTCTGCCCCCTTCGGAGGTGTCCAAGGCGCGCAAGCTTGCCACCCAGGTTCGCGCTGATCGAGCCATCCATGCCGTCGACTTCCTAGTCAACAGTGCCACCGGACCACGCTGTGTCAGCGTCAATGCCACTCTGGCGCTGCGGGCAGGACATTCCATTCTGCTCACCTTCCGCGACGTCACCAAGGAACGAAACACGGAACGCGAGCTGCTACAAACGAAGGAATTCCTCGAGCGTGTCATCGATAGTTCTGTAGACGCCATCGTCTCGGCTGACCTGACGGGGAAGATCCTCGTTTTCAACCGGGCGGCTGCGCGCATCTTCGGGTACGATGCAACAGACGTAGTCCAGCGGATGAACGTCAAGGAGCTATACCCCCCAGGCGGAGCGCAAACCGTAGCTCGGCAAATTTTCGGGCCAGGCCACGGCGGTCCGGGGCGACTCGAAGACTATCGGACCGAAATGGTGGATCGCTGTGGCCGCATGGTCCCGGTCAAACTGTCTGCGGCAGTAGTCGTGGAGGGTGCGGCACCGGTGGCTACCGTGGGTGTGTTCACCGACATCCGCAAGGAGCTACAGATGCAAGCGCGCTTACGCCAGGTACACGACGAGCTTCGTGAGACCGAGAAGGGTGTAGCTTTGGCACAGCTGGCGGGCATGACGGCGCATGAACTCAATCAGCCGCTCACCTGCGTCATTACATACGCCGAGCTCATCGCCCGCACGTGCGAATCCTCTCCAGCCGCGACACAGGCCGCCTCTGTGCTCGTCGACCAGGCCCAACGTATGGCGCAGATCGTGCGACGGTTGGGACAAATCACGCGCTATGAAACCAAAGCGTACGTCGGTGCGACGTCAATCTTGGATCTGGACAAGGCGGCCGTCGAAGAGCCGAAGCGTGGGTGAAGTCACAGCGAGCATACGGTGAATCAATAGCTGAGCTCTCCCAGACGTACTCGCAGCTCGAAGATGCGCGATCCCCGCTGTAGCTCGATCAATGCCGTGCTCCCTACGCCTCCCATGCTGGCCAACCAGCGTAAGGATTCACGTCCTTCTATGGTCTCACCGTTGAAGGAAAACAGGATGTCGCCCGCTCTCAGGCCGGCTTCGTCCGCTGGCCCTCCCGGCGCCACCTCGAGAACGACGGCGCCGCTGCGGCCTTTCACGCCGTGGCGTTTGGCTTCCGCTAAAGACAACGTGTCCACGACCACCCCCAAGGCACTGCGCCTGACCTTACCCTCCTGTAGAAGCCTCGGGATCAACGCTCGAACCATGTCGATGGGGATGGCAAAGCCGATGCCGCTGGCCCCGGTGCGAATGGCGGTATTGATTCCGACTACGTTGCCCTGCAGGTCGAGCAGCGGCCCCCCCGAATTGCCAGGGTTGATGCTCGCATCGGTTTGCAGGAACGAGTAGTAACCTGCGGGATCCAAGTCGACATCGTTGCGCGTGCGCCCTTTTGCGGAAACGATACCCGCCGAAACGGTGTGGGCCAGCCCGAAGGGGTTTCCGATGGCCACCACCCAGTCACCTACCGCAACCTCCTTCGAGGAGCCCAGTGGCAGGACGTGAAACGCTTCTCCGTCCACCTGAAGCACCGCGACGTCCGTCGGGGCATCGACGCCCACGACCCGAGCTGGAAGCTGTCGCTCGCCCACCGCGACCTGTATCGACTTGGCGCCCCGGATTACATGATGGTTCGTCAGGACCAGACCGGGCTCGAAGAAAAACCCCGTGCCCATTCCTCGAGCCTCTTCCACGACGCTATCTTGTTCCGTCTCGATATAGACGACGCCGGGATCGGCGGCGCGGGCCAAGTCTCCAAACGAGACCGGCAAGCAATTCGCCGCCGGTTGCGTCGCGGGTGAACTCGACGAGAATGCGGGCGACGTGTTCTCCGCCGGTTGCTGACTTGCCTCACAACCCAAAACCAGGATGGCGGCGAGAGCGAACGCCACGCACCCGCCACCCAATCCTGATTTCACAGCCTTGGCCTTGATAGCTATCCCCACGCTGCCGGCGACTGACGGGGGCGCCTGCACGGCGAGCACGACCAAGGCTGGCGTTCCTATCGATCCTTTTCGTCTTCCTCAGGCACTGCCCTGACCGGCGGCACCTGGTGTGCTCCGGGAGGCGCTGCATGCGGATGCGCGGGCTGATGAGCCTGGGGATGCGTGGGCTGCTGGCCTTGCGGATACGCCGGCTGCTGGCTCTGAGGGTACGCGGGCTGCTGGCTCTGGGGATACGCCGGCTGCTGGCTCTGGGGGTACGCGGGCTGCTGGCTCTGGGGATACGCGGGCTGCTGGCTCTGGGGATACGCCGGCTGCTGGCCGGGTGCCGCAGAGTGAGAATGCTGCGGCGGAGCCTGGAACGGTGAGACAGGAGGCACCGCATACGGATTCGTATGTGCCGGCGGTGAAGGCTCGAAAGGACTGACCAAAGGAGCCGGCTGCGAGGGATCGTGCGTGATCGGAGGTGGCGGAAAGCCAGGCCCGCTGTTGTAGCCCGTGTTCGCCGGCGGAACGTAGGCCGGGGGCGGGGGCGGGTTGAATGGGGAAAAGCCCGCATATGGATTAGACGGCGGTTGGTGATGCACGGGCGCGGGACGCTGCGCTGGCGGCGGGTAGCCGCCGCTTCCGTACTGAGGAGCGTACGGCGACGGCACGGGAGGAGCGTAGCCGCCTCCTGGCGGAGCACCCTGGGACGGAACACCGTGCGGGGGAGCGCTCGGCGAGGGACCACCGTGCGGCGCCGCATAGTTCGGTCGGGGCTGGGCGTTGGGCTCGAAGGGGGAGACCTTGGGCGCCGGCTCGAAGGGATTGACCTTGGGTGCGGGCTCGAACGGCGACACGCGCCCCGGGGGCTCATATCCTGCTCTCGGGGCCGCCGGTGGCATGCGATAAGGATCGAGCGGCGCGGCGGGCTCGAACGGATCCACTTTGGGCATCGGATCGTAACCCGACATGCGAGGTGATGGCTCGTAGAGCGGGATACGCCCTCCTTCCAAGGGCGATACCCGACCGCCCATTCCAGGGCCGCCTAGTCCGTGAACCGGAGGCGCGGGATCGGCCAGTGGGGGGATGCCCAGACCCACCAAACCCGCCATCGGCGGCTCAGGGAGTGGCTCTTTTTCGCTGATCAGGGCCGGCTGCTCGATCTCCATAGTCACGGCTTGGTCGCTCAAGTCTCGCAGACTGGCGAGGCGGGCCTCCACGCTGCTCTGGTCCACGCGACCGCGGACGAGCATGCGCTCGCGAATGCGGACATCAAATTCGAATTGCTCTGGTTGGTTCATGATTCTGCCCTCGTAGACTCGGCGTCACTAGCCCTGCATCGGCAGTGGCACGCCCCGCCGGCGCAAACCTAGCGGGTCGTCCGAACAAAGTGATTGGCCGGAACGCGAAGGAGACGTCTGCCACAACGGCGCTCGGGCCGCAACCCCCCCAGGCAGGGAAGTGTCGGCAGGCGGGTTAACCACCGCGCAGCAAGCTATCGACCGACAGCAGCGGCGACGGCGCTTCGCTTTGCTGCGCCAGCGCTTCTTCAGCCTCAGCCAGCTCCGCTCCAGTGCCGGCACGCACCCCGTCGACCGTCAGCTCCAGACGAATATGCTGTCCCGCCAAAGGATGATTGGTATCCACCCAAACCCGTCCGTCCGCCACATCCACGACCCTGAGGCAAACGCTATCGCCAGCCTCGTCCTCGGCGTCGAACTCGTCGCCCACGCCTGTGCCGGGCGGGAATTCGTCCGCATCCAACTCTAGGATCGCTTGCACGTCACGCACGCCGAAGGCGCGCTCGGGCGGTAACGTCATCTCCCGCACGTCCCCCACGCGCGCCCCGGCCAACGCCTCTTCCAGCGCGGGCGCCACTTGCCCATAACCGAATAAGAAGGACAGCGGAAGCTCTGGGTCGGATGACTCCACCAAGGAGTCGTCGGCGTCAAACAGTCGATACGACACATGCACGACCGTGCCGGGCCCGACCTGGAATTGCGCCATCGCCGCCTTCTGTCAGATGTCACCCGGTTTGGTCAAGCCACTGCCGGCAGTCCAGGAAACGCTTGTCGGGGGTGCTCGGACGTGTTCAGAACGCACGCATGGCTCGTCGAGTGAATTGGTTGTGCGCCATGTGCGCCATCGCCAGCGCCTGCAAGCCGGAACCGAACCCGCAAGAGCCCGCTGCAACTACTGTCGGCTCCGTTGTTGTAAGCAGTGCCGTGCCGACGACGAGCGTCGTGGCTGGTCAGCGACATTCCATAGCTGCCGGTGAAGTGCTCGGCGGCACCCATCCAGAAGCATTTTCCCGAGATCCAGCGCTCGAACCCTTGCCCTTTCGAGCAAAGCTCGGACCGTTCGAGATCGACGCCTTCCCCTACCCGAACGATCCCTTGCGCTCGCCGGAGCTCGTCAATGACGCCGCTGCAGCTGAGCAGTATTGCGCCAAAGCGGGGGGTCGACTGTGCACGGAGCTCGAGTGGGAGCGTGCCTGCCGCGGTCCGAATCAACAGCCGTATGCCGGCACTACCGAGCCGAATCCAGCTTGCGCCGACCCCGTTCGCTGCGTTTCGGAGTTCGGGGTTTATGGGCTGGGTTCACGGTTGGAGTGGACGGCGAGCAAACTGGCGACCGGCGCCGCAGGTCGCGGGGAAAGCGTGCTCAAGGGCGCCCTTGCCGATGAGACGAGCTCTAAAAACCGCCGTTGCAGTCGACGAATGGTACCTAGCAAGGAAACCTCTCAGGCCGCGTTTCGCTGCTGCTACGGACCGCCGAACGCCGCCCGCGTGCCGGAGCCAAAGGAGTATCCCGCCTTCGAGCGGCCTACCCTCACCGCCGACTTCATCACTCGCCTTTTGCAATCGCACGAACGCACGCGGGGGCTAGCCAAAGAGTGGGTCCGCTTCTCCGATCCAGAAGCCGCCAACACGGTCATCTCTCGCGGCCCGGGCGACAGAAAGGGCTTCTCCTTTACGGCCGAGCCGTTGCTCTGGAGCCCCACGACTGGCTTGCGCTTCTTGCTCATCGCCGCAAAGAGCGGCGACCGCCAAAGCTTCGTGCTCGCGTATCACGCGCTCGGCAACGATCAGTACGCTCTTGCCTCGAGCTTCGTTCTGGACAACGAAAAGGGACCCGTCGTCTTCGCCTACAGCCCGTCGATCCGTCCACGGGTGCACTTCAGTACGTGTTGGGGGTGTCCTGGCGAGACGGGAAAAGTGTTGTTTCGGAAGCCGGACCGTGCCGTCATTCTACAGCCTTAGCCCCTCGCAGCGCCAACACCAGGACGTTGGCATCGTCCGCACGTTCGACAGCCACCGTAGCGCCGCCGAGCTCGGCAGCCAAGCGAGCGGCGTAAAGACCGAGGCCTCGACTATATCGTCCATCTCCTGCTGACTTCGCGCGCACCTGTCCCTGCGCCGTGAACAGGTGCTCCTGCTCCGTAGGAGGGATTGCAACGGCGCCGTCTTCCACGCACACTCGCACGCTGTCCACCCCCATCTCGGCGCGCACGAGCACGGATTGTCCGGGCGCTGAGTGTTGGATGCTGTTGCGGATCAGGTTGCCCAATGCTTTACCTAGCGCATCCCGCGACCCGTAGACCGTCGGTAATTCGACATCTGCGGGGAAACTCGAACGTAGCGTGACGGCATGGCTTTGTGACACCGAACCGCAGCGGCTGATGACGTCCATCACGAGCGGCTGCACCTCGAAAGGCGCTTGCGAGGGTCCATCGGCTTGCCGCAAGACGTGACCAAGCAGGTCTATGTTGTCGATGATGTGGGATAGGCCATCGCACGAGATGAGACCGTCGTCGAGCGCCTCGCTCACTTCAGCGTCTCGACCGTCCAAAATAGCCGCCAAGAAGCCGATGTTGCTGTGAATGGCAGACAGCGGGTTACGCAGGTCGTGAGCAAGCAGTGCGAGCAGCTGCCCAACGGTCGATAAACTGACGTCGGATTCCATCATCGTCCTTCTCGAAACGCGACAAGCCGCCTCCCACCGTTGACGCAAGTCGACCCCGGTGCATTCTCTTGTCCCCCTCCTCTGTTCACGACGGCTTCGACGCCAGGAGCACGGGGGCGCTGGATGACTCAGCCGCCCCTTGACTCAGCCGCCCCTCGACTCAGCCGCCCCTTGACTCAGCCGCCCCACCAGGCCCGTTCGTCAAACTTCTACCGGATTCGTATCGTCGTCGATCTCGTTAACACTGGGGATCTTCCTGATGTCTGCGCGCGCCGTCTTCCACGCACGCTGAACGATCCAGGAAAGAGAGCGGTCCAAGCGAGCGGCTTCGTCCTTGATTTCCTGAAGCATGGCTTCCGGGAAATACAGGCTTTGCTTTCGTTTGTCGCTTCCGCGGCCAGGGTTTTGATTATCAGACATGAATTCTCGCCTTTGTTGTTCGGTTCGGGTTGGGGTAATGGGCTGGGCTTGGGCACGAGGCTCGAATCCCTGACCCGCTAGGGAATCGCAGGCGTATCCAATCCGCTCTAGGCGCCGAAAGTCGGCGCTCAGCGTATCTTGCTGGGTGAAGGCGACGGTAACCCACGATTCGATAGTCACTTCATTTACCTCGTCACTTGTGGAATGCAGACACCTGACACCGCCCCCTGGTGCGACTCGCTCGGGTTATCTTGGAGCAGGTATCCTGAACGTTCGGTCTAATACACTCTCATACACATAGCGGAAGGGGAACTCGCTCGTCGGCTGCTTCGAGCAACCAGCGGAGGCTGTCCACACATGATTCGTGATACGGTAACCCCTCGTCGGTGATAAGGATTAAAGCGCGTTTCTATCGCATCGCGCAAGAAACTTCTCCTCGTCGAGCCTGCTCAACGTAGCCTCAACAGGGCCCATTCCCCACCCCCTCGCTCGTCTCATGACACCCGCCGACACATTGATGACAACGATGCCCCACCCTTTCCCCCACACACCTCCTGGCCCGGTGTATGAGACGGTGCTTCAGTCCTCTCATGCATAAGCGAAGTCAACACGAGCTGCGTCGACGGCGTTGGTTGCTGGTGTTGGTCGGTGTGGCGGGGTTTGCGACCGGGGCCGCGAGCATGTCGGGCGCGCTTGCAACCCCCGCTTCCGAAAGCCCATACGCCATCGTGGCGCAGCTTGCTCGGGTACTCGTGCTGGTGGAGAACGAATACGTCGACGCCGTCGACCGCGAGCGTTTGGTCGAGGGCGCTATCAAAGGCATGGTAAGCGAACTCGACCCCCATTCGTCTTATCTCGCAGAGGCCGACTACCGCACCTTCCAAGGAGATACCAAAGGTGAATTTGGCGGCGTCGGCGTGGAAGTCGATTTCCGCAACGACGTCGTCACCGTCATCGCGCCGGTGGAGGGTTCGCCGGCTCACCGCGCTGGCATTCGTCCAGGGGATCGCATCGTGTCCATCGACAAACGCAGCGTGCGCGGCAAGTCGATGGATGAGTTGGTCAAGCTGATGCGCGGTCCCCCCAACAGCAGCGTCGACGTCAGCGTTCGTCGTCGGGACATGCCAGAGTTGCTCCACTTCACCCTAACTCGCGAGGTGATCGAAGTGGCCAGCGTTGCCTTCAAGCGCCTCGTCGACGACATCGCCTACCTCCGCATCAAGCAGTTTCAGAGCGGGACCCACGTCGAGTTTCTCGACGCGCTTTCCCAGCTGCGCGGTCAATCTTCGCGTTCACTTGCTGGAGCCATCTTGGATATGCGAAACAATCCAGGAGGTCTGGTGTCGGAAGCAATTGCCATTGCCGATGAGTTCCTCGACGGCGAGCTCGTGTACACGACCCGCAAACGAGATCAGGTCGTGTCGGAAGTCCATTCGCGTAAGGGAGGGGCACTCACAGGCGTTCCTGTGGTGGTTTTGGTCAACGAGTTCAGCGCCAGCGCTTCTGAATTGGTCGCTGGCGCGCTTCAAGACAACAGACGGGCGAGCGTAGTGGGAGCGCCCACCTTCGGAAAAGGATCCGTCCAGTCCATCGTCGACCTACCGCATGGTGCAGGTTTACGTCTTACCACCCTTCGCTACTACACTCCGGCGGGGCATTCGATTCAGGCCCAGGGCATTCACCCAGACGTGGTGGTCGAGGCAGCCTACGCCGAAGACAAGAGTTTCGGGGTGGTGAGAGAGCGCGATCTGGAAAACCACTTGCCGCCTGAGGTCGGCGCTGACACGGCTCCCCCTCCACCCGTACGTGCCACTGGGCCCAACACCCAGGAAGAGACCGGCATCTCGCCAACGCACCTCGGGGTAGCTCGGGTAGTGCCGGACAATCCGATAGGTGGACCAGACTTCGCGCTTTCGATCGGCTTTCAGATCGTGCGCGGCGTATTGGGCGTCAGTCGCTGAACGCCGTGCTGGAAGTGCGGGAAGTTGGCCCAGACGAAGGCCGCCTGCTAGGGCCGCGCGCAGCTGCTCGCGCACGGCGTGGCGTTGGTCCTCATGTGTCCTCCCTGGTCTTGGTCGCTCAAAGTCTTGGTCCTCATCGCAGGGTTGGTGCCGGGCGTTTCTCACGCAACAGCGTCGGCGCCCTCCGCTAGTCGTGTGGGTGACGACCTGCAGCTATCGACGGCGAGTCGGCCCCGCGTCGTGCTGGACCAGTTGGACTTTCCCGCCATGCTTGGCGGCAAGAAGTACGAACGGCACTTGCGGCAGGTACTTCAGAAAGAGGTAGCGCTCGTCGATTGGGGGGCGGGGGCTGACAGCACGATCGAGTACCGATTCGCGATCAAGAAGCTAACCGTACAACAAAAGGACGACGTGCTCTTGATCAAGTGCGAAGCCAGCGGCAGCTTACCGCGGGGGCGGCAGGCGCAAAGCCAACTGAGCTTCGGTGGCAGTCCTCGCGATCAGAGCGCCTTGATCCGCCGCGTGCTGACGATTGTGGCCCGGGGAGTGATCACGCGTCTGGCAGAAATCGAGCGCGTGCGCCGCGACAAGTAGCTCGCTGCCTCCAACACCAGGGCGCCGGAGTTTCTGCCTAAGACGTGTGATTCGAAGTTCGTGGTCTGAAAGGGAATACGTCCGCATCTCGGCGCGCGCCCAGCCTCGACAGTTGGCGCTCACGAGATACAATACAGCTACTCCCCTCATCGGTGCGAGCGAGACATAGCTTGCTCGCCATTTCGATTCGCGTACCCCTCCGAGCGGTCGTACCACCGCAGCCGCCGGGTACCATCAGCACTTTTGCTGGTCTTCCGCGTAGCTAGCCGCGCCTGCTCGCATCGTGCGGAGCTGAGGCGTACGCACCGTGGGTCGTCTCCCTAGAGAAAGAGAAAAGAGCGTACAGTGATCGGTTTTCCTCTTGGACTGCTTTATTCCAACGGCGTCGAGTGGGTCGTGCACAAGTATGTTTTGCACGGCCTTGGTAAACGCCGCGGAAGCTTCTGGGCGTTCCACTGGGTGCGTCATCACCGGCAGTCTCGGCGCAACCAGATGGTAGACCCAGATTACCAAAACCCGGGCGCCAACCTCGCCTCCCATGGGAAAGAGGTGGGAGGCATCGCGCTGATCTTGCTTGCGCATACGCCGCTCGCTACCACCTTCCCGTACTTCACTGCCGCCGTGTGGTACTCAGGGTTGAACTACCTGCACAAACACCGCAAAGCGCATCTCGATCCGGAATGGGCCAAACGGCACCTGCGCAGCCACTACGACCATCACATGGGACGCAATCAAGACGCCAATTGGTGCGTCACCCGCCCTTGGTTCGACTGGATCATGGGTACCCGAGAGCCGATGCTCGATGAGCCGAAGTCGGCACACAAGAGACGCTCCGCGACCGAAGCATCCACGTCGCTCGCGGCCTAGCGTGAGCGAGCCAAATCTGGCAGCATACCAGTCATGCAGTTGCCCTCGGACGCGGAGATTCTCGGACTGGTTGGCGCCTACGGACGGCTTAGAGCTGGCGTGCGAAGCGAACTGGGCCGCCCGACACTGGTGCTTCCGACCGGGCATTTCTTTCCGGACGCCTATGATGCCAGTCCCGGGGCTGCCCTGCGCCTGGTGCAGCGGCTCCAGCTGCACGCTTCGATGGCTGACATCCCCGTGCGTGTTGCGGTCGTCGACGAGAACGCCGCCTCTGGCGGATGTAGCTCGTCGAGCTGTTCCACACCCAACCCCGGGCCTGAGCCGAGCGAGCAGCGGTTGAGCCTGGACGGCGATGGCTGGGTGTTGCGGCTCACGGCTGCTGAGCTGGCTCATCCCGTCGCCCTGACCACGACGATGGCGCGCGCTCTGGGCGCCATCTTTCTGGAGGAAACTCGGCCTGAGACGATCTCGGTTCCCCAACCCACTGCACCCCATCAAGATCTGACTGCCGTGGCGTTGGGCTTGGGTGTGTTGCTGTTGGAGGGTGCCTACGTTTATAGCAAGAGCTGCGGCGGACCACGCGTAAGCCAATTGACTGCGCTGTCCGCACCTGAACTTGCGGTGGCGGTAGCTGTGTATTCAGCCGTCGAAGGCGTTAGCTTGAAGCAGGCGATTCGGTGCAGCTCCACCACCCAGAAAGCATTGCTCAAAGACGCCGCAGCGCTGGTACGCGGCAACCCTCAGCTGCCCCAATGGGTGAAGACCGCCCGAGTCGACGACCCCTCCCCCACTATGGCTTTGGGACCAGCCAAGGCCGGATGGTTGAGCGACTGGTTTGCACCCAAGTCCCGTGCCGCCCAAGACGACGACATACAGGCACTGCTGGACGGGGACCTCGGTCAGGCGCAATGGGCACTTTCAGCACGGCCTGCAGCGGATGAACGTACGAGTAAGCGGCGTCACCTCGACAAGCCGGACGACGAACTCAAAGCTCTCGTTGCGGAAGCACTAGAACGTTGAGCAGCGAGTAGCTCATGCTTCGAATCTCATTCGCGCCCTGCTGGGCGTACTGCCTCTGGCACTTGGGTCTGGCGTGTGCACCCATTCACGGCGAGGAAGCCGCCAGTCCCGAACCCGCTCGTGCGTCCAGCGTTCGTTCACCTGAAGGTGCTAGCAGCACAACCAGCGAGACCACCACTGACAGTAACAGCAGGACGGAATCGATAGCGGCAGTGTCGGCTCCGGCGCGTTTCGTTCAACTCGATCTGCAGGACCTTCCGTCGGCCGTATTTTGGCAGATTGATCCCCCACAGCCTGCTCCGCTCATCGTCTCGGCGCACGGCGCGGGGGGTACGCCGGACTGGCACTGTGATTGGCTGAGCAGCGTCGTGGGGGAAAGCGCTTTCGTGCTGTGCCTGCGCGGCAAACCCATGCGGCGCGACGTCGATGCTTACTACTATCCCGAGCATCACACGCTTGGCGCGCTATTCGAAGCCGCTGTCGGACGCGTGGAACATGAGTTTGCTCAGCAACTAGATTCGACGCAGCGCGTGTACGTCGCCTATTCCCAGGGTGCGACGATGGGGGCGTTGATGATGCTGGAACGCGAAAGCCCCATGCCTCTACTCCTCCTGATCGAGGGTGGCTATGACTCATGGACCGCCCAACGTTGTGAGCGCTACGCTCGTGCAGGCGGAGAAAAAGTTTACTTCGCCTGCGGCACCCAGACCTGTCACACCAAAGCCGTCGGTGCCGCCGAGCGTCTGCAGCGAGCAGGCGTACAAGCCCAGGTGGGGTATGCGCCCCATGCCGGTCACACCCCAGCCGGCGAAGTGGGACGGGCCGCGGAAGCGGGACTTGTGTGGTTGCTCGACGGCGGCTCGGACAATTCTTCGCCTTAGCAGCGCTCCACGACTGCGCATCCAAGCAAACTCGGCCAGCCCGTCGAGCTCACGTCTCAGCAGGGTTGGCCGCGCCCGACGAGAGCGATATGAACGTTGCCATATGTCCGGAGCAGCCGAGCCCAACCACGGCCTCGTGGCGATTCAAGAGCTCATAGCCCCGAGCCCTAGAGCGAGTGGCCCGTGGCATTCGTGCGTGCGCTGGCTGAGCGCGCTATGTCTATTGGAGCCCCTGGTGGCGATCACCTGGGCTGCTGCGTTTGCCAGGGCCCAGCATCGCTCTCTCACGCTCTCCCAGTTCGTGTTGCTGGGTATCGGGTTTTGGCTCGTCTACACCGCTGACCATTGGCTTGACGTCGCCCGTAGCCACGGTCGCCCAATGTTAACCTGGCGTCATTCGTTTGCAGCCCGCCATCCCAAAGAGTTGGCAGGGGCGTGGACGGTAGTGTTTCTGGGCGGAGTGACGCTAGCCGCCCACGCGCTCACGCTGAGGCAATGGTTGGGAGGCTTGACGGTTGCGGCTTTGGCCGTGCTGTACCTGCTATGTGTGCACCATGGAAGCCGCTCCCGACTTCGACTGCGAGAGAAAGGAGCCAAGGAAGTAGGTGTAGCCTGCGTGTTCGCCTTCGGCACGACCCTCTTCCTTTGGACGAGGGCCGCTTACCCACACGTATTGCTGTTCGTCAACGCTCTGTTTGCCCTGCTGGTACTCCAAAACCTGGTCACGATCGCCGAAGTGGAGCGTGATATCGACCGCGACCAGAATTGCCCATCTCTGGCGTGGCGTGTGCTCGCGCTTGATAAGCCGCTGTTTCTCCTAACGGCACTGTTTACCGCCGCCTGTGCACTATTGGCAATCGCTGCCCGGCTCGATGCGCCTGGCGAGGCGACGTTTCTGCTCTACCTAGGTCTGGCAGTGAGCTCCGCGGCAATTCAAGGGGTGCTGCATCTGCCGCGTCTGGATGTGGAAAGCAAACATCTTCTGGCCGATGTAGCGGTGCTACTCGGAGCTCTGCCCACGCTCTGTACGCTGTGAGCCCGACCATGCCTCGCACGTTTGATTGGATGGCGCGACCATACGCCTTGTTGGAGCACCTGGTTCTTGGCCGACGTCTGCAGCGAACGCGATTAGCTTTACTGCCGGAGTTGTTGCAAGCGCGCTCGATACTGGTGCTTGGTGAGGGTGACGGTCGGTTTCTCAGTGCGCTCATGGCGCAGAATCCGCAGGCCCAGATCACCGTCGTGGAGCGGAGCGCAGGCATGGTCGAGCGGGCCCGACGCCGCCTCGACGCGGTCGGTCGACGGACAAGCCATCGCGAGCGAATGAGTTTACAGCCAGTATCGTTTCTGGTTCAGGATGCGCGCGCATGGGCCCGCACCCATCACGGCTCGCCTTTCGACGCGGTCGTCACCCTCTTTTTCCTCGATTGTTTCAAGCTGAGTGAGCAGCTAAAGCTCGTTCAGGAAATAACCGCTCACACCACGCCCCATGCGGCTTGGCTTTGGGCTGACTTCGTCATTCCGCCACGGGGCCCCAGGCGCTGGTTGGCCTGGGCGCTCGTGTCCGCACTGTACGGGATATTCCGTCTCACCACGGACATCGAGGCTCGACGCCTCGACGACGCGCGCGAACACTTTGCCACTCACGGATGGAGGACTTGCAAGCAACGGCAGTTCGCCCGCGGGCTCTTGGAAGCGCGCCTGTTCATCCGCGAACGGACAAGCCCTTCAGCCTAGGGCTCGAGCAGCCTCTGGCCTGGAGCGTCAGTACGAGCGCGGCAGACGCAGACTGTGCCGCGCCACGTAGTTGAGCACCATTTCCCGGCTGATGGGCGCTATCTTGAGCAAGCGCGCCAGTCCCCATAACGTGGACAGCCCGTACTCGGTTGCTAACCCGTTGCCGCCATGGATCTGGATGGCAGCGTCGAGGGCACGCAATCCAGCATCAGCTGCCGCAAGCTTGGCCATGTTGGCCGATTCGGCGGCATCGCGGCCGGCGTCGTATTCGCACGCCGCCTTCATCGTCATCAGCCGCGACAGCTCTACCGCAACCTTGGCTTCCGCCAACGGATGAGCCACCCCCTGATGGGAGCCGATCGGCACCCCCCATACGGACCGCTCAATGGCGTAGCGAGCTGCCTTCTCGATGGCATACAACCCAATGCCGTTAGAAATGCTAGCTGCCAGGATGCGTTCCGGCTGTAGTCCCGCAAAGGCTTGCTGGAGTCCCTGCCCTTCGATGCCCAACAAACGCCCCCCGTCTACCCTCACGTCTTCAAAGTACAAGGTGTACTGCTTCTCTGGAGCACACACCTCGACATCTATGACACTCGAGGTGAGCCCTGCAGCGTCGGAATCAACGATGAAGAGGCTGAGGTGGCCCCTCCCGCTCGCATCCTCTGCTCCAGTGCGTGCAACGACGAGCACCTGCGCCGCTTCGTCGAAGCCGGAAATATAGTACTTAGTGCCGTCCAACCGATAACCAGTGCCATCTTTTTTGGCCGTAGTTTCCAGATTGTGGGAATTCGAACCGGCGTTGGGTTCGGTAATGGCGAAGGCCATCTTGTCCCCGCGAGCCAGCCTTGGGAGGTACTGCTGCTTCTGCTCGTCAGAACCATACTTGGCGAGCAAGGTCGCACAGATGGCAGGAGAAACCAGTGCCAACAGCAACGGACACCCGAGAGCCGCGGCCTCCTCACTCACCGCCATCAGCTCCACGATGCCCAGGCCAGCCCCCCCGTACTGCTCGGGAATGTTCACGCCCCAGAACCCCTGTTCACCTAATGCCTCCCAGAGCTCGGCAGCGCGTCCCCCGGTCTTCGACTGCTCGACGTAGTAGGCGTGCCCGAACTGCCCCACGACTCGCCTGACGCCCGCCCGTAGCATCTGCAATTCGTCGCTCTCAGCGAAGTCCATACTTTGGTTATGAGTCGATGGCCAGTCGCCGGCAAGGCCGAGTTGCGCGCTCCGGCTTCAGCCGAGATCCGGTTTACTCACCAAGCGCCGCATTGGTTCCCCGAGCACCGCAAGCCGCCATCCCTCCAAAGCCTCGGTCGCCTCCTCGCGCCTCCCGCTTTGGGTCACCCGTTCTTTGATCCGTTGCATCACACGCGGCGGCAACAGCAGCTCCGGAGCACCTCCAACCTCCGCACACACCTCTGCGCGCATGTGCGTCAGCCACGCTTCGAGACGAACGTCTTCGAATGTTGCATAGGGCAAGGGATCGATCTGCACGAAGGCCGACATATCGACCTCGCGCGCGGCGCGATGAATCCCGCGTACGATGGTGTCGGCATGTGCCTTGTTGAAGTTTGGGGGTACGCCTTTGATCCGGAGCAAGTCGGCGGCATTCTTCGGCATGCGGCTGGCGATGCTCAAAAGGGTTTTCGATTGCGGCACCCGCTCCCGTTCCCATCCCGGCAATTCGTTGTACCACTCGATCAGAAAACGCAAGACAGCCTGATTCTTTGGGTGCAACTGCCATGCATTACGGAACGAAGCCAGAGTGAGTGGTGGAGGAAGTTCCGGCTTTGGCCACAACATCTCGTGACATAGCTCTGGGACCAAACCCAGGCGGTCTGCGGCTGCCAAGCGTTCGCTTAGCGCTTGATGGATCTGAGGCAAGTACTCGATGTCGGAGGCAGCGTAACGCAGCTGTGCCTCCGGCAGTGGGCGGCGCATCCAGTCATCGGCCTGATGCGTCTTCATGGTGCGCAGCCCCAGTATGCGATACTGCAAGTAAGCCAGCGAGACGCACGCCTCTGGCCCCAGCAAGGCCCAAGCTATTTGCGTATCGAAGAGCTTCGGCGGCTTTGGCATGCGCAAGCAGTCCAGCAAGAGCTCGACGTCTTGAAGCCCGGCGTGCAGCACCCATTCTACGTCGTCGCGCACCAGCACTTCGGACAGTTCGGTCATGCGCTGCAGCCGGAGCGCGTCGAGCAAGAACACCTCTTTGCCCGCGCTCACCTGCACGATACTCAACGTCGTCTGCCGCCGAGTCGCTTCGAACTCCGTATCGATGTAGTAGACGGGCGCGTGGCGCAGGGCTTCAAGCACCTTTGGCAGGTCTTGATCGCTGTCGATGAAGTGCATGCGGCGCCTGTACCACAAGATGACCCCGCACTCGCCGGCTTTGTGTTCGACAGCGGCTGCTTACACGTTCAACGCCACCCGAAGGTGGCGTTGAACGGAGCGAGGTAGCGACCGGGTCGACAATTCACCCTGTCGTGCTCGGCGAGCGGTGTTAACGTCGGCCGTACTTCTTGAGCTTGCGGTACAGCGTCGTGCGCCCAATGCCTAACTCACGCATGGCCTGAGTCACGTTGTCTCCGGTGCGGGCCAGCGTCGCCTCGATCGCGCACCGCTCCAGATCGCGAATCTTCATTGGCTTTTGCGATAGCAATTCGTACAGAATGTTCTGACGTCGCGCACTGGAGTCGGGAACCTCGGAAACCGGCCCGGCCAATGCCGTGTCGCCAACCATTACGGGAACCTGGATCATGGCGGGCAGTGAAGCGGCCCGAATGCTCGTTCCGTTGCAACCCATGAGCGCCGAGGATAGAATTTCCTTGAGCTCTACCACGTTGCGCTCGAAGCGGTGGTGTTGCAGAGCCACTACCGCATCATCGAGTAGGCGCACACGAGGCTTGCCCTGCTCCCGCGCCATCTCGTTGAGCAACGCTTGGCCGATGGGTCCTATGTCCGTTGGCCGATGGCGCAGGGGTTGAAGGTGCAGCTGAGTTTGAGACAGATGGGAATACAGTTCGGGTCTAAACTGGCCGCTGTCGGCCAAGCGCCGCAAGTCCGCCGTCGACGAGGCAATCAGGCGGAAGTCACAGGGACTGTTTTCCGTTAACACCTGAAGCAGCTCGACTTGCAACTTCGGATGCAGTAGGTCGATGTGGGAAAGAAACAGCGTACCTCGGTCAGCGTCGTCGAGAGCTCCGTGCCGACGCAGATGAGGCGTACCCATGGCCGCATTGACGAAGGAGTCCGCCGAAAATGCCGACGCCGATAGACGTTCGCAGGACAGCGCAATGAAAGGCCCGCGTGCGCGTGCGCTGTGATCATGAATGGCCCGCGCTGCCAGCCCTTTGCCCGTACCGGTTTCGCCAGTCAGCAGCACGTGTACGTCCGCGACGGCGAAGCTTTGGAGCTTGCGATACACGCGCAAGGCGTACGCGCTATTGCCGTTCAACCCCGCAAAGCCCATCCCGGAAGTTTCGACTTCGAGCTGCATGATGCGCTTGATCATGCGGTGATGCGCTACGGCGTGTGCCGAGACAACCATCAACTGCTCGGAGTCGACCGGGTGCGAAAGCACCGCATAGTACCCATATCGGATCGGGTTCAGTCCCGGGGCCGGGTCCGCAGTCAGCAGGATGACTGGCACCGTGGCGTGTCGGCCGCGGATGATGCGCAGCGCTTGATCCAGCGTGCCGACTGCCGAAGCCTCCACGCAAATCAAGTCGGGTTGTTGATACTTCAGTTGGAAGCAGAGTGACGAAAGCGTGCGGCATTCACACACCTCGTGACCCGCCAACTGCAGCGAGCGCGTGGCTGGCGACTCGCTGGGGCCACTAACGAAGAGGACTCGCCCCGGGGCAGTGCCTGGGGGTGGCACCGTGGCCAGCTCCTCGCGGGCCGCAGAGGTATGGGCTGTCTGGTGGGGGTTCACTGATTCACTCAATCCGGGCATGGCTTTACTCACACGGGTTGTTCGGGTTTCCTTCTCCAGCGAAGGCCGTCATTGACCAGGGATCGGTTCAGTGGCCTACCACTTGAGGACAATCTGCTCCACATAGACGCGGCCCAGAAAGACTCAAGCGCGCTAGTCTGGGCGGGGGCTTTGCCACTGCTGAGGCGAATCCAGCCGATGACGCCCCTTCCTCCGATCGACCTGGTCCGGGATTGAACGTCGCCTTGGGTGGACTAGGTCTGGTGTTTCTCACGACCGTTCAACTTTGACACAGGAAACTCAATGACGCACCACTGAATCGATGAGCTTGACACGCGGGGCGTCTTGAGAGAGCCAAGCGACCGTGACGGCCAGCTACTTCGATGTCGATGGGACTTTGGTTTCGATCAACCTCATCGATCCCACCTTGTACTACCTCCTCAACCAAGCGACACCGCTGGCTTCGGCGCGCAAGCTCGGGCGCGCATTGCTCAAGGCGCCCGCGATGGTCGTGGCCGAGCTCATCGACCGCCGAATGTTCAACGAGCTGCTGTTCAGCAGCTACGAAGGAATGAGCGAAGATCGGTTGTTGTTGCTGGCCGACGAGGTCTTCAAATCGAAACTCGAGCCGGCTTTGTACCCTGCAGGGATCGACCTCGTCAACAAGAGCCGCGACGCGGGTCACGACATCGTGCTCGTCAGCGGCATGTTGGACTTCACCCTGGAACCCCTGGCGCGACATCTGGGCGGATGTGAGCTAATCAGCAACCGCCTCGAGATGCGCAACAAAATCGCCACTGGAAAACTACTGCAACCGGTGGTTGCCGGCCCGGAAAAGGCGCGCTTGATCCGTCAGCACGCCAAACAAAAGGGCTATGACCTCGACGAGTGCTGCGCGTTCAGCGACAGCTACTCCGATGTGCCGATGTTGAGCGTCGTTGGGCACCCTGCGGCGGTCAACCCCGATCGCCGGCTTGCGTTACTCGCGCGCGCGTACAGTTGGCCCACTCTCCGTCTTGCAGGATCCTCATGAGCGATCCGGCGCTGGTCATCTTGGATGACACGAGTGTTCCGCGCGTCTTGATGTCCGGCAACGAGCTGCTCGAGTTCAAGCTTCCGCTCGGAAGTCGCGTGCTGTATCCGCGACAGCCGCTCAAACCAGAAGCCAACGTCGTGGACGCTGTTCGTCGCGCTATCGACAACCCCGTCGACGGAGTGCCACTGCGCGCGCTCATCCGACCCGGTATGCGTGTAACCATAGCTGTCGATGCTCAGCTGGCACCGTGCTTACAGGCGGGCAGCGACGTGTCTGCAGCGGCCTTGGAAGTGCTATTGCCGCTACTTCAGGGTGCGGGCGCCGAGGCGCGGATCCTGGTAGCGACCGGCATCCACCGACGCTTGCAGGCGAACGAACTGCGTCACCTGTTGGGCGACCGCATCTACCGAAACCGCGACCAGTTGAACGTCGAGCTGCACGATCCAGAAGCTTCAGGCAGCATGGTCGAGTTAGGACGGACCCGCGACGGCGTAAGCGTGACGATCAATCGCTCGGCAGCAGAGTCTGATCTGCTGATAACCGTCGCCCTCGCCGGCCATCCGCAAACCGGTGGCTACACGACCTGCGCCCTCGGCCTGGGTGGATACGCCAACGCGCGCGCGGCCTACGCACCGAGGGACGCCGAAGACACCGGAAGCGAACACGCCGCCAGGCTGGCTGCGCTCCACCACGTCGTTGCTGACGCCATACCCATTTTTGCTATCGAGTTCACCCTCGACAGCCGGCATTTCGCGCACCGGCTCGACATCGTACGCCGCAATGAAGATGACCTCACGACAAACGAGAGGCTCCGTCTGAGAACCCTGCAAGCTGCTACTCGTCGCTTACCCACCACGACAGCGACGGCCCTGCTGTGCCGTACGGATCTGCGCACAGGCGTGACTGGGATCTACGCCGGTCACCTCGAGCGCGTGCACGAGCGAGCGCTGGCCCGCTATTGCGAGCAACACGAGGTGGTGCTCGGCGCACAGGCCGATGTGTTGGTGATGGGCTTGGGACCCAACGGACCGTTCAACGCGTCGGCTCCCCTAAATCCGCTCCTCGTCGCCCACATGGCCCAGGCCTGGCGCTTCGGCGGGTGTCGCTCCGAACCCTTGGTCAAAGCAGGCGGCACGCTGATCCTGTTGCACCCGTGTACGGACCGCTTCGATCACGAGCAACACACACCGCACATCCCCTTCGTTCGCCAACTCTTGGCGGAGACTTCAAACAGTTACGCGCTGCACACGCAGTACGAGGCGAAGTTGGCGCGCAACCCGGCGCTTCTCGAGATGTTTCGCACCGGCAGGGCGTTCCATCCGGCTCATGCTTTCATGCTTTGGTATCAGTGCGAGCCTGCCCGCCGACACCTGGGCCGAGTGATCGTCGTCGGAGCCGACAACGAATACATCCCTGAGCGCTTGGGGTTTGAAACGGCACCCAATTTGGATGAAGCGCTGTATCGGGCGCGAAACGGCTGCCCCGGAACCCAGAGCGTGCTTTGCCTGCACAATTTTCCCACGGCCGTGGGTAGGGTCGTCGACCCGAGGAGCCTGTCGTGAGTTATCCCTCGCGTTCGCCGTCCAGCGGCACACCGTCGACGCCAGATACTCCGCTGAGTCTGCGTCACACTTACAACGGCAAGCGCCTCTTGGTCATTGGCGGCACGGGCTTCCTCGGAAAGGTGTGGTGGTCGCTCTTGCTCGATCGCTTCCCCGAGGTCGAAAAGCTGTACCTCGTCGTGCGCCCGAGGCCCAATGTCAGCTCGAGTGATCGCTT
>CAZNZA010000001.1:89007-109249 GCA_964577325.1 uncultured Polyangiaceae bacterium | reverse complement strand
TAGACATCATTCGTCAGGCCAAGCATCGCGCCGGAGACGCCTTTCGCCAAAGCCATTTCCTGGATCAAGCAAAGAAGAACCTGCTGGGCAGAGGCGAACCTTGCCGGGGTAGCGTGCTCGAGGAAGAAATTGAGCGGGTACGCCGACGTTTCGTGGAGGTGCAGCTTTCACAGCTGGGCCAAGAGCGGGCTCAATTCTGGGGCTGGCCGAACACCTATACCTATACCAAGAGCATCGGCGAGCAGATCATTGCGAGCTCCGGATTGCCCTTCACCATCGTGCGGCCCGCCATCATCGAGTCTTGCGTCGATTACCCACGTGCCGGCTGGAACGAGGGCGTCAATACCAGCGCGCCCATCATATACGCCATCCGCGAAGGCCAGACTCAGCTACCGGGCGCCGGTGTGCGCTTGGATCTCATTCCGTGTGACCTCGTCGCTTCGGGCATGCTCCTCTCGCTCGCGGAGCTTCTCGAAGGACGTGCCAAAGCCGTCTACCAGTACGGAACGAGCGACTCCAATCCGGTAACCATGTCCCGCGTGTACGAGTTGTCCGGCTTGTACAAGCGCAAGCACTTTCTGTCTACGGGCCGCGGAGGCCCGGTACTCGGCTATCTCCAGGCCCACGTCGAGGGAGCGCTGCTCAGTCCCCGAGCGTTCGATGCATACGGCCCTAAACGTATGGCGCGCAGTGCCCGAGCACTCGCCGAAACCTTGGATAGAGTCCCATCGCCTGGCATCTCGCTCGTGCTCGAGCCCGTCGCGTCGACCTTACGCAGCTTCGCTCGGGTGCAAGAACGCGTGGCGTCCGTGGTGGGGCAGTTCATTCCGTTCACCGCCGAGCTCGACTACGAGTTTCGCTGCGACAATACCCGAGCCGCCTATGCTCGCGTCGTTCCCGAAGAACGTCCGCTGTTGTATTGGAGTCCCGAGCAGCTCGACTGGCGCGACTGGTTCTTGAATACGCATGTTCCTGGGCTCGAGCGCCACGTGTTTCCGGAGTTGGAGTCGAAACTACGTAAGCCCCTCAAACCACTGCATCGCTACGATTCTTTGGTGCACCTGCTGCGAGAGATGTCCGACCGCTTCGGGCACGCGGTCGCGCTTCAGCGCGTCGAAGAGCAAGGCCTGACTCGCGTAACGTTCGCCGATTGGCATCGTCGAGCACAGCGGTGCGCGCAACGTCTTGCTGCAGCTGGAGTAACCCCTGGCAGCAGCGTGGCGCTGCTTGCCGATAACCACCCGGACTGGGCGATGGGCTTATTCGGGATCTTGTATGCCGGAGCAGTCGCCGTACCCTTGACGCCACGCCAAGCACCGAAACGTATACGAAAGGCGTTGACGGATAGCGGCGTCGTGTTCGTATTGTTCGATGCTGCGGCGCAGTCTTCCGAAGGTCAACTCCCCGACGTCGGCCACATGTCGCTTCAGGCGGCGCTCGATGACACCACTCCTTTGCAGGATGACGACATCGAGCTGCCAGCCGTGACGGCCGATATGCCGGCGCTGGTCCTACAAACGTCCGCAGATGCCCCCACAGCCGTACACCTCTCTCATTCGCACTTCGTTTCCGCGTTGAGCGTGGTGGCGCCGTGGTTCAGGCTGGATCGCTCCGACCGACTGCTTTCAGTGCAACCGATGTCCGGTTGGTTCGAACTGCTGTGTTCGCTGCTCTTGCCGCTGTCCCGGGGCACGCGCGTCGTATACCCGGCTAGCCGCTCGCAGAGCGATATCGTGGCGGCGTTGAAGCAAGCTCGGATAACGACGCTCGTGGGAGGCTCTGCGTTGTGGCGCCTGCTACTGGACCACGTCAATAGCCAGTCGCGGTTGCGCGATCCCCTCAGCGCGCAGCTGCTTCGCACGCGACGCGCCTTGAATCGTGCCGTGCGACGCTACACCGGCGCCGGAGTAGCACCACTTCTGCTCTCTCCTCTGCATGAGGCGCTTGGTGGGCACGTCCGTTTGTTGATCAACGGGGGCAGCCTCGTCGCACCGGAGGTACAAGGGCAGCTATCGGAGCTCGGCCTGCCGTTGATTAACGTCTACGGGATAGCGCAGACCGGCCCTGTCTGCATATCCAAGGCCCGGGTGCGACACACGGCGGGTCGCGTGGGAATGGCCCTGCCAGGGGTGCGCTTCGAGCTCCAAGAGCCGGATGTTACCGGGCTTGGTGAAGTGCTCGTCCGCAGCGACGGCACCAACGCGTGCCTCGCCACGGGTGACCTGGGACGGCTGGACCGCCGCGGCCGTCTCACGCTGATAGGCGCAAAAGCTTCGGCTCGGCGCACTGACTCTGGGTTGTGGCTGCATCCTACTGACATCGAGCGCCACGTCGGTCGCTTGAGCGCGGGCGACGAGTGGGCTGCAATCGTCGATGGTGAGCATCAACGCATCTACGTGGTGGCGGTGACACATGACCGCGCCGATGATCACGCGGCTCGTGGCGCGCTTCGTACCGAGCTGCTGACGCGCTTTTCGGCGCTAGCGCCTGAGTGTCAGCCCGCTTACCTCGTACTACGCGACATGCCGTTACCACGCCAAGCCGATGGCGGCGTCGATCGCGCCCGGCTCGCACACCAGGTGCGCGCAGCGCTGCAGCAGCAAGCAGCAGCCATGACTACCGAGCGAGCGGATGCCTTTGCTCTCGTAACCCGAGTCGTGCGCGAGGTGATACCGAGTAGCACGGTGCTACATCCCGAGACCTCCCTGCGCGTCGACCTGAAGCTCGATGCTCTAGCGGGACTGCGCATCGTCGAGCGTCTCGAGCGGCACCTCGCTCGTTCGCTCGACCACGCGGCATGGCTGCACTGTGATACGCTGGCAGACGTTGTCCTGTGGCTCCAACAGTCGCCGTCGGCGACGACGGCCCTGCAAGCATCCGGACGTCCTAGCCGAGCCGGTATGGCTCGTGCATCGGCAGCACCACGTAAGCCGGCCCATGTTCGAGCCCTGCTGAGCAAGTGGCGTTTACCATTCATGGTGAACTCGTTCCCCGATACCCTTCGTCCGACAGCGGCCCGGACGCTGCTGTTGCTGGCGAACGGCCCGGACGTATTGGCTGCGTTGCCCCACCTGGCCCGCGTCCTCGAGCTTGGCGACGCCGCCCTGCCGGCGCTCGTGCCCGCATCTCGTGTGCCCTCACTGTCTACTCACGCTCGCAGCCGGGGGTCGTCAGTGCTGCCGTACACCGGGTTGCGCGAGCTCCTCGTAGCATGCAGGGACGCGCTTCAGCGTCAGCGCGTAGTGGTGGTGGTCACCGATAGCGGCTTCGACGGCTGCCGCAGCGGGCTTGGGCGTCTGGTTCTGGAACAGCAGGGCGAGGTGGTTCCGGTTGCCGCACCCGCTCCCGGCCAAGTCGCGGTGGGCACCCCCTTCCAACCCCACCTGTTGCGCGAGCTCGTCGGCGAGGCCGCCGATGTGGAACGTGCGGCCGGAGCACTGCTCCAGCGCCTGCTCGATGATTTGACCAGAGGCCGCGTCAGCAGCCTCGAGGAACTCTCAGCTTCAGAAGTGTCGACCCCCGCATCAACGCCCGCTGCCAAGCCTCGTGCGGTGGAAACCGCAGCCGGTGCTCCCGACGCATATCGGTGGTAAGCCTGGTCACCTTGCGGAGGCCAGACGGTTCTTCTGGCGCTCCTTCCCCGCTTCGAACTGACGTCGTTCCTCTGGCGTTTCCGGCTCCAACCTCGGAACCTCCGTCGGTTGCTGCTGGTCATCCAGCGCGACGTATACCAAGAACGCGGAGTTCGTGTGGGTGACTGTCCCTTTGACGGGGTCTTCCGCCGAAACGCGCACACTTACTTCGACGCTCGTGCGGCCCACGTACGTGACGCAGGCGTGCAAGGTCAGAAGCTGTCCAACTTCCACGGGCGACTTGAAGGTCATCGAATCCACGGCAATGGTGACGACTGGCCGCTGGGCATGCCGCATTGCGGCGATGGCGCCCGCCTCGTCCATCATCTTCATGATCAGACCGCCGTGCACCGTGCCTCGGGGGTTGGCGTGCTCCGGCATCATGTAGTGGTGCAGCGTGGCCTGGGACTGATGAGGAGACTTGCTTCCACTTTGGGCCGACATGGGAGCAGTTTAGGCAGGGCCACGCCAAGCCCGGCAACAATCCGATGACCGGCCAGCCACTTAATGAACCATCGGCGCCCGGAGCGCTTTGGGGACAAGTTGCCCCACGTGATACCACCGATTCCCGATGCGGTGTTTCGCCTCCTTTGTCGTTCGGTTTGCGCGCAGCGTGCTCCCGATCTTGCTCCTTTGGCTGGTTTGTCTGCCCACGCGCGCCCAGGCGACGGTCCAGCTGCCCGGCTTTGGCAGCATCGAACGCTACACCTTAGCCAATGGGATGCGGGTGGTGTTGAACCCGATCCCCGACCACCCCACGGTCGGTGTCTGCATGACCTATCGAGTAGGGTCGGCCGACGAAGTCGAGGGTCAATCTGGTTACGCGCACCTGTTCGAACATCTCATGTTTCAAGGCACGCGCAATGTGGCGAGCGGCGACCACTTCCGACTGCTTGCCGAACGCGGAGGGCGCGCCAACGCCACGACGACCCAGGACCAAACCAGCTACTACACCGATCTTCCTAGCGGGCAGCTGGCGCTTGCGCTTTGGCTCGAGGCAGACCGGCAGCAGCGCCTGTCGCTCGCCCGCAGCGGGTTCGAGTCTCAGCGCGACGTGGTCCTCGAGGAGTACAGGAAACGCTACACGAACCGCGCGTACCGCAAGGGCTTGCTCAGACTCCACGAACTCGTGTTTCAGCGCTACTGGCCCTACGAGCACCCTACCATTGGATATCGCCGAGAGGTGGTGGCGGCCGAGTTCGATTGGGCGAAGCAGTTCTACGAGGAGTACTACGGTCCCAACAACGCGGTACTTTCGATCGCAGGAGGCTTCGACCCGACTGAAGCCCGAGCCTTGATTGAGCAGTACTTTGCTCCAGCATCGGTCCGTCCACGCCCTGAATCAGACCTGCCGCACGTGCTACCACGGCAGACCAGTGAACGGTTGAGCGTCATCGTCGATCACAATGCCAAACGACCTGGGGTCTTCTATGGCTGGCGCATACCTGAAGCGCGCACTCCGGAGAATCGAGCGTTGGTGCTGGCCGCTCGCATCCTAGCCGGTGGAGAAACAGGGCTCCTGAAGCGGGAACTCGTGCTGGAAGGGGCATTGGCCAATCGCGTCTCTAGCTTTACCTCTGGCCATCGCGGTCCGGATGCCTTCAACGTCTTCGTGCAACTAGCGAGTAGAGCCACCGTCGATGCCATGCAGAAGCGCTTTGAACAGGTCCTCAACCGGCTGCGCATCCAGGGGCCGTCGGATGACCAGGTGGAGCGCGCGCGACAGGCGATAAAACAAGAATGGTTGACGGACATGCAGCGGGCGAGAAATCGGGCACGTGCGCTAGGTAAACTCGAGGCGCTATGGGGAGACGCCACTGAGATAGGCGACGAAATGACTGCCTACGACGACATCACCCGTTCTGATGTGCGAGCAGCAGCAGCTAAGTATCTCATCGATACCAAACGTTCCATCGTGGAGGTGTACCCGCCCGGCTGGGTACGCGACATAGGCCCCCCCATCATCACGAAAACGTACATCGTGGAACCAGGTGATAATCTCACTCGGATAGCCGCGAGATACGGCACCACTCCCGAAGCTATAGCAAAGCAAAACGGGTTCGGCGTCAACAAGCGGATCGTTGTCGGTCAGCGCCTGCTCGTCACCACCAGTCCGTCCAAGATCGTCAAGCAACGGGTACACACGGTCAAGAAGGGTGACACGCTCATAGGCATCGGTAAGAAGTACGGGGTGAGCGCCAAGGACATTGCTTCGGCAAACGGATTTGCCACCACCAAATCCATTCGCCCTGGTCAAGAGTTGCGGATACCGACTGCCTCTAAAACCAATGCCTCAAAAGGCACGACTCGCGCCGGCAAGGGACAAGCAGCCAAGCCAGCGCTACGTACCTATGTGGTCAGGGCCGGCGACAGCTTGAGCGTGATCGCTCGACGACACGGCGTGTCGGTGAAAGCACTGACCGCTGCCAACAACATCTCAGAAAAGAAGCCGATCCGTCCTGGCCAAAAGTTGACCATTCCGGAGTCGGCAGCGAAGAACAAGAAGTAACCTTCAACGCCGCGGCCTGAGTTCCTGAGGCTCGTCGGGGGTGGCCGGCCCGAGAAACTGAAAACGCCATCAACCCACGAGCTGCCGCAGGATCTGTCGAACTTGCACTGCGTAGCTGCCACCAAATAGGTTAACGTGCACTAGCAACGGGTATAGCTGATAGAGCAGGATCCTGGACTCGAGGTCGGGTTCGAGGGCAAGCACTTCGCGGTAGGCATCGAACGTTCGCGGCGAAAAGCCGCCAAAGAGGTGCATCATGGCGAGATCCATTTCGCCATGCCCCGCGTATGCGGCGGGATCGATGAGACATGGTCCTCGTTGCTCCGCGAACAGCAGGTTACCGGACCACAAGTCGCCGTGCACGCGCTGGGGTTTCGGTGGTTCCAGTAGCCAGTCCGTCACGCGAGATTCGAGTACCGCGAATGATTGCACGACCCCCGGCGGTAGTCTCTCGCCATCCACCGCCAAGCGCAGCTGTGGTAGCAATCGGCGCTGACAGAAGAACTCTGACCAGGTATCTGCTGACTCGTTGCACTGAGGCAGTGTGCCGATGAAATTATTGGGCAAGCCGCCAAAGGCCGGCGCACTAGCCGTGTGGAGACCGGCCAAGCCTCGGCCCAAACGTTCCCAGTCGCCTTTTGCGGGCGCTAGTGAGGGCAGAAACTCCAAAATCAGATATGGACATGGACGCTCACCCACAGCAATCACTTCTGGCAACGCAAGCGCGTGCGCCTGTCTGAGCCAATTCAACCCCCGCGCTTCCTCGGCAAACAGGCCACTCGGTGCGCTGGGGTTGCTTTTGACGAACAGTCGGCGCCCGTCAGAGAGCTCCAACCGATGCGCCTGATTGATGTCGCCGCCGGGCATCGGCTGGATACCAGCTACCGTGGATTGCGTGGCTGTGCCGATCGCCTGCCTCAGGTCGTCTCTCATCGCAATCGCCTCCGTCTCTGGCCCGCTGAAGCCGCGCTAGGTTTGGTGCTTCAACCTTCGCTGAATATCACGCAACAAACCTCGTGCAGCGCGCTCGCACTGATCGAGCACTTCCTCGAAGCCGACTTCGCCTCCGAAATACGGATCGGGCACGCCTGCGTTTGGTCCAGCGCTTTCGTCAAAGTCTCGGAACAACGCCAGCACCCCCTGAAAGCTCGCCGGAACGATGTGCTTCAGTGCCGCTAGGTTATCGGCATCCATGGCCAAAACGTAGTCGAATTGATCGAAGTCGGAGGCGTGGAATTGCCGTGCCCGGCCGCTCAGCGTGATACTCCGACGTTTGGCCGCCTCGCTGCTGCGGCGGTCTGGCCTCTCGCCGACGTGATAGGCGCCGGTCCCGGCGCTATCTAGGAACAAGTGACCTAAGAGACCGGCTTTCTCAGCGTGATGGCGGACAACCGCTTCCGCCGTTGGGGAGCGACAGATGTTGCCGAGGCAAACGAAACAAACTCGAATCATATCTCCATCGTACACGCTCTGCGCGCGACACCAATCCCGCTTCCTACCGCACTAGGGCTCCAATTGGCTCGGCAACCTTTTGTGATCCGTCACCCAACCAAACGACGTCCGCACGGGGCGACGCTTTGTTGAGCGCACCGAGAAAGGCTTCGGGCTCCAAGGGCAAGAGAGCGATAGGATCGATGATGACGACGCTCGGTTGACTTCGTGCCGCTTCGACGAGCAACGACAGGGGCTCGTTGAACCAACTAACGGGTCTGTTGACGATGTTTCGCCGCACGAGGCGGCGGCGCACGGCTTTGCATAACACCAACGTCTCGACGGGACGCGTTGCTGGTGCCTGTTGCTGTAGGAACGCCGCCACGTCCGACACCTGAAAGCGCAGGTGCTGCCCGGGCGTACGAAAGCACCGCAACACTCCCTTGGCTGCCCAACCGTGAACCACCCGGGCCTCGACCTGACACAGACGTGCTAGTTGGCTCGCCGTCAGCGGAGGCCCCTGGCCCGCGCCTATTCTTCGACGAAGCTCCCCGAGCTGCGCCCCGTCCGCCTCCCGTCCCATTTGCGTCTCGCCAGATCTCCGCTTCCCGCCCTTTTTCGTCTCACGCATGCGCGTCCCCCCTTTGCCTCTTCAAACAGACGTCCCCGCGGCTCTCCCCGTCCTCCGGAACCGCGGACGGTCCGCATTGCGCTTCTATCAAAAGTAGAGGTGTGAAAAAACCTGGACCAAGGCTTTGCCAGAAAATAGTGGCAACCTGTCTCGCATTGGCTCATCCGCCCGACTCGGCGCGCGGCGTTGCTCCTCACTCACATACTCCCTAGTATGCTCCTTCGTCGTACCGTCCGCTGCAAGCGGCTCGGCACCGATCCTCGCAAGTTAGCCTTTCGCGGGCCCTTAGCTTGCCCCTGGCCGCAAACGGAAGTACCTGTGACCAATGACACGCACGCTGGCGGGCAAAACGCTTTTCATCACGGGTGCCTCGCGAGGCATCGGTCGCGCCATCGCACTACGAGCCGCCCGTGACGGGGCCAACGTAGCTATCGTCGCCAAGAGTAGTAAGCCGCACCCAACCCTGCCCGGCACCGTATTCAGTGTCAGAGATGAAGTCGAAGCAGTGGGAGGACGTGGACTTGCCTGTGTCGCCGACATTCGTTCGGAAGAGCAAGTGGTCGCGGCGGTAGAGGAAACGGTGGCAACCTTCGGGGGCATTGATATCTTGGTGAACAATGCCAGCGCCATTTCTCTCACTGCCACGCAAGAGACCGAAATGAAGCGCTTCGACTTGATGCATTCCGTAAACACCCGTGGCACGTTCCTTTCGACCAAACTATGCCTGCCCTACCTGAAGGCGAGTCCGGCCGCGCATGTCTTGACGCTGTCACCTCCACTCAGTCTACAACCACAATGGTTCGCGCCACACCTGGCCTACACGCTATCGAAGTATGGCATGAGTTTGTGCACGCTCGGTTTCAGTCAAGAGTTGCAAGCGGCGTCCATTGCCGTCAACAGTCTTTGGCCCAAGACGTTGATTGCCACGTCTGCCGTCACTCATCTACTCGGTGATGATGCAGCACGCTTCGCACGCAGTCCGGACATCATGGCCGACGCTTCCCATTACGTTCTCACGCGTAGTGCGCATGAACTCAGTGGGCAGTTCTTGATCGACGAGGACGTGCTCCGCAGCTCCGGCGTGAGCGACTTCTCGATGTACAGCATGGACCCGAGCGTCGAACCGCGTATCGACTTGTTCGTGCCGTAAAAAGGAGTTCCCCTGTACGTCATCCGGCGCCGAGCATGCGCCCGTACTCGACGCTTACGATGGTGAGCTCGACGTGCCCGGCCGGTCTCGAGAACGAAACGGTATCCCCGACTGTTTTCTGAAGAAGCGCCCTACCGATCGGTGACTGATAGCTAACCTGGCCTCGCTCCGGATCCGTCTCGTCAGGCCCAACCAGCTGGTAGACGCGTTCCTCACCGTCTTCGTCCTCGACGCAAACTATGGCGCCGAAGTAGACCTTGTCGGATGCGGGCGGAGCCTGGGTGACGTCGACCACATGAGCATCGTCTAGACGCTTCGTGAGGAAACGCAAGCGCCGGTCAATCTCCCGCAGACGCTTCTTGCCGTAAATGTACTCCGCGTTTTCGGATCGATCACCTTGCGCGGCTGCCTCTGCCACTTCCTGCACGACTCGCGGTCGCTCATGGGTAGCGAGATGGGCAAGTTCTCTAGAGAGCGCTTGCGCGCCGCGCGCAGTGATATATGTCGCCATGCTCGTCGCGTTACAACAAACGAGCTCTGGCTCCAAGTCCGATGAGCGCCGACGTGATGCTCTGCGGCACGACAGCGCAAGGGCGCTGCCAGCTGGTCTACTTCTGAGGCGCGCGGGGTCGTGCCTGACGCTAACCTGCTACAGCTCCACTGGCCGCCGTCGAGGTCTCTTCTTGCTCACGCGCGGAGGGCGGAGAAGCCACGAACAGCTCCCGTGTCGAGAATCGCGACCCCTCGAGAAAAACTTGCGCTCCCTGGCGCGTGCGCGAGTTGATGATGATGGGTGCCAACAGATTGACTGTAGCTGGTTGGTTTCGTGGCGCTGACAGAACCGCTAGAATGGCCACGTCGTCCAAGCTGTCCCCGAGGTCGACGCGCCGCACCACGGGCTCCAAAGGCACGTCCGGGTAGTCGGCAACGAAGCCATGAGCAGAAGCGACGGGAAACGCGAGCTCCGGAGTGCGTGTCGACTGCAACCAGGCGATCATCGATGAGCTTCCGTGCGGTATCAGTACGTACTCTTTCTCAGCAGGGAAACCGACCATACCTGTGCGAAAGCGAATGATTTCGTCATCCGCCACATCCACGACACCAAAACGTGTTGTCTCGATCCTCATTTCAAAGCTCCTCTACACCCTCCGTCAATCTCGCACTCTTCAAGTGTAAGAACGGACGTAAGAAAACGCCGCAACATCCTTGCTATCCTCTCCGGCAGCGAACGCTCCGCTGCTGCTCGTGTTGCGTGCCTTCTTCATCCTCGCCATTTCTCAATCGTCGCCACCTGCAGGTGCTCCAAGCCGCATTCCACGAAGTAATCAAAGCACATCTCGTGCCACTTTGTTTACCTGCTTCAGTAGGCGATCACAGCTCTCTGTGCCCTCGTTCATCACCGCTTGCGCATCAGGTCGTTGGCCGCCCTTTGATCGACCTGGCGAAAGGCATCGATGATTTGCTCCAGGGCGTCAAAAGTCCGGGTCGTGGTCACCATATCCGTCATCCCTTTGACGACCGACACGTTGGACATCTCCAGTGCTTCGGTCTCCAACTGAACGGCTACGGGCTGCGCGGGACCGGAAGCGGGCGTGGCACGAAACAAGAAGTGCCCTTCTCGCTCGAGGGCCCGAACGTCGTTGAAGCGTACGAACCGCAATTGCCCTACGGGCTCACCATCGACCTCGATGGCCCCTTCCCCATTGACGGCTGCCGCACCCTGGTTGCCGTGCGGTACCATGATTGGGCGTCGGGCCGTGTTGAGGACGGCCGTGCCGTCTTGCAACGTCACCGCACCGTTGGCGTTGACGTGTAGATTGCCAGCGCGTGTATACCGTTCACCATTGGGTGTCATGACGGCGAAGAAGGCTTGGTCACGAATGGCAAAGTCGAGTTTGCGGTTGGTGACACGGATGGGTCCGGACGTGAGGTCCGTGGCAACTTCGGCAACGCCGCTGTAGCGCATGACGTCCCTCGACGCCCCCGCCCGACCGGCATCGATCAGGTGCTCCTGAAACAGCGTCTGTTCCGCACGAAAAGCCGTACTGGTGGCATTGGCGACGTTGTTTGCAGTCGCGTCCATAGCCGTCATATGACTGCGCGCGCCGCTGGCAGCGATCCAGATCCCGTTGCTCACCGTTTGCTCTCCGCCGTCTTGCTCGGCCGTTGAGAAGATGATCGCTTCACGCCAGGTTTACCCTCCACCGTAGCGCGAATGATGTGCATGGCCTCCGCGTGCAACTGACATACACGCGACTCAGTAACCCCTAGAACTTCACCGATCTCACGGAAGCTGCATTCCTCTTGATAGTACAGACCAACGATGAGGTTGAGACGCTCCGGAAGCTGCTCGATGGCGGAGCTGACGCAGTCGACCAGTTGTCGCCTTTGAGTTATCGTCTCGGGCGACTGGCCCGTCGCCGCTGGCTCGCCAACTTCTGAAATCTCGAGACGGGCAAACCCGGCGTCGTTGATCTCGCCGAGCAGACGCTGGTACTCCGCAAGCTCCAGCCCGAGTTCTGCTGCAACTTCGTCCTGTTCAGGGGTACGCCCCAGGCGTCCCACCAGCTCGGACACCACTTGCGTGATCCGTCGCGAAGCCCCGCGCAGCTTGCGGCTCATCGGATCGAGCATGCGCAGGTGATCCAAGATCGCTCCGCGTACGCGGTACGACGCGAAGGCTTCGAAGTGATCTTCGGTCATGTCCGGCGTACGTCGCCCTAAGGCTTCCACCATGCCCAGCCACCCGGCACTGATGACATCGTCAATAGTGACAGATGGGGGCAACGAGCGAACGGTACGCATGGCTATGCGGCGCACGATCGGCAAGTACCGCTCGTATATTTCGCGCTGTGTACTCGCCTTTACGCTAGTCATGCCAGCCAAAGTCGCGTTCGGACTCACGGGAACGTTTCGTGTTGTTGCTTGATCTTCCACGCTCACCCTTGCTCCGGAAACAGTGAATCGAGAACAGCCTCGAGAGCTGCATCGTGAATATCTTCCGGGACTCGTGCCCCATCACACACGTACGTCAGGGGCAGGTCGCCGGCGATAGCGGCATGAAGGCAACCTGCGAACTGTTCGGCCTCATCCACCTTCGTCATGATGAGGCCGGTCAGGCCCATCGTATCATAAGAAGCAGTAACGCGCTCGGCATCCCTAGCACGGATCCATGCCGGCAAAGTCAGTAGTACTTCCGTCTGATTACCCCGAACGCACGACAACGCCTCACGCAAGCGTGCGTTGGCGGTGTGGTCATGCGTGCTCGTACCCGCCGTATCTACCAACACCAAATCCGTGTCTTGCGCTTCTACTTGTCGCTTGAAGGTCGTTGCGTCTTCGGCAACGAAGAACGCTATCCCGAGCAACTCGGCGTACCTGCGCCACTGCTCGACAGCACCAACCCGAAACGTATCCAAGGTAATCACACTCACACTCCGGCCGTAGTCCAACCTGGCTTGTGCTGCGAGCTTGGCCAACGTGGTGGTCTTGCCAACGCCAGTAGGTCCCACACAGGCGACAACTTGGCGATAGGGTCGCTGAATGATGCGCGGTTCGACGCGCAGCTTCGCTGCCACTTGCTCGCGCAGCCAGCGTTTGAGAGACGTTCGACCGCCGCGCGCCGCCTTGGCTGAGCCTGCCGCCAACTGCTTGGCCAACTCGCCTTCGAAGCCAGCCGCGTACAAGATGGCACGCACTCGCTCGCGGGGTGGGCGCGCGGCCTGAAGCTCGTCGACGAGATTGCGCAGTGCCACGAGTTCTCGCTGAAGGGCGCCCATATCGGCCTTTGGCCGCAGCGCGCTGCGCTCCGAGGTCTTTGCAGCCGGTCGCGTCAGCTCCGCCGGTGCACGCTCGATCCGAGAGCCGTTTCTGGAAGCTTGGTTCGCCGCCGCGATAATCTCTACGAAGTTGGTTCCCAGTACCCCATCACGTCCGTTGGTTACTTGGCGGGTGGACTCAATCAAAGCGTCTGCTCCGAGCGCTTCTCGAACAGCATATAGCGCCTCATGAACATCGGCTCCTCGGAATGTCTGATACTGCACAGTTACTCCCCACGGCTAGGCGGCCGCTGCGCTTTGAAAGGCAATCGTCTCGACTGGACGAATGGTTATGGTTGGGTCGACTTCCCTGAACGAGAGCACGCCCAAAGCTGGACACCTGCGCTCGGCGAACGCGCGCACGTATCGTCTCAAGTCGGGGCTCGTGACCAGGCAAGCGGGAAGGCCTTGTTGGTGCATCCGCGCGACCGCTTGTTCGAGAGTGTCGCCCAGCTGCCGTGCTTTGAACGGGTCTAGGGCTCCACCAACGCCTTGAGCGATTTCCTGCAACGAGCGCCTGAACATTTCCTCCACCTGCGGGTCTAGGATGAGGGAGGCCACGGTGCCGTCACTACCCATGTAAGCGGCAGTAATTTGTCGGTATAAGCGCTGGCGCACCAACTCCGTCAGCTGCTCTGGATCCCTGGTGGTCGGCGCGATCTCCAGAAGCGCCTCCAGAAGCGTGCGCAAGTCGCGAACCGAAACACCTTCACGCAGCAGATTTCGCATTACCTTCAGCACTTCACCGAATGAAAGCAAGTTTGGGACCAAGTCCTCTACGAGCTTCGGCGTGTTGCGTGAGAACACCTCGAACAGAGCGCCGAGCTCCGCGCGCCCGAGGATCTGGTGCGCGTACTTACGAACGACTTCCGCCAAGTGAGTGGCGATGATCGTCGCGTGCTCCACCACTGTATAGCCGAGTGCCTCAGCAAGCTCCCGGTCCTTGGCTGCAATCCAGCGCGCCGGCGTGCCAAACGTCGGATCCGTCGTCACCTCACCGTCAATCGTTGGCGCTGAGCCCGTTGGGTCCATCGCCAGTAGCCGCCCCGAGCGAACATTACCGCCATCGATCTCGGTGCCCAGCAGCACGAACCGATACCGTCCAGGCTCCAACTGCAGGTTATCGCGAATGTGCACCGGTGGTACGACGATGCCAAGCTCTTGAGCGATCTGCTTGCGCAGGCTAGCGATGCGTTCGACCAACGTGCCCCCCATTCCGGGATCGACGGCGCGGATCAATTCGTAGCCCACCTCGAGACTCATCACATCCAACGGAAGGACCGATTCAACCGTTTCTGCCTCCGCGGGCTGTGCCGCCTCCGACGCTTCCTCAGCGCGTTGCGCGTCGCGTTCGGTGACGTGGCTCTTGCGCGCGACGTAAGCCAACACAGCCGCTAGCCCCACGAACGGCACCGCAGGCATGCCGGGCACGAGCGCCATCATTGCCATGACGGCCGCCGTAGAACTGACGGCTCTGCGGCTCCCCAGCATCTGGAACCGGAAGGCTCGCCCCAGCTGCTCACCGGTGGCGGAGCGCGTCACCACGACGCCAGCCGCCGTTGACATGAGCAACGCCGGCATCTGCGACACCAGGGCATCTCCTACGGAGAGAATGGAAAACGTCGCGGCCGCTTCCCCCATCTCCATGCCACTAGCAATACCTATCAACAGGCCGCCAACGAGATTGATGGCCGTGATCAACAGGCCAGCAATGGCATCGCCTTTGACGAACTTCGAAGCACCGTCCATGGCTCCGAAGAAATCTGCTTCGCGCTCCACCGACCGCCTGCGCTCGCGCGCTTGCTCGTTCGACAAGACACCAGCGTTGAGATCGGCGTCGATAGCCATCTGCTTGCCCGGCATCCCATCCAGGGCAAAGCGCGCAGCCACTTCCGCGACGCGGCCCGAGCCCTTGGTGATCACCACGAAGTTGATGACGACGAGGATCAGAAACACCACCATGCCGACGACGACGTTGCCACCGACGACAAAGTTGCCGAACGTCTCGATGACCTGTCCCGCCGCGCCCGCACCTTCGGAGCCCTTGAGCAGAATCAGGCGTGTCGTGGCCACGTTTACGCTCAGTCGCAGGAGCGTGGCTACGAGAATGACGGCCGGAAACGAGCTGAACTGGAGCGGTGACTCCATGAAAAGCCCAATCAAGAAGACCCCGATCGCAATCGCCAAGCTCAACGCCAAAAGCAGGTCGATGAGCAACGCCGGGAGCGGCAGCACCATCATCAATACGATGCCGACGATGGCTAAGGGTACGGCTAAGTCACTCCAACTATCCTTCTGTACTGGAGCCGCACCGGTGTTCGCCACGTCTGCCCCCAAGCGAGAATCATGCCACGCATTCTGGCCGCTGATTCCGGCGCTTGCCGGCCAAACGTCAGTCGCTCAGGTGTACAGCGTCAAGAATCTGACTCGGCGAGCGCTCAGCTACGCAGATATCTGACGGCTCTTGAGGCGATACACGAATGCGAGGACCTCGGCCACGGCAGCGTACAGGTCGATCGGGATCGAACGACCTATGCGCACACGGCTGGCAAGAGTACGCGCCAGTGGGATATTCTCGATGATGGGGATCTGATGCTGTTTGGCGAGCTCCCGGATGTATAGCGCCACCTCATCATAGCCCTTGGTCGCCACGATGGGAGCGCCCTCCTCGGGCCGATAGCGAATGGCTACCGAGACGTGGGTCGGGTTGACGATGATGAAATCAGCTTCTTTGACTCCCTGAGCGACACTGCGTTTGGCCATCTCGCGAGCCTTGGCTCTTTGGCGAGCGCGCACCCGAGGATCTCCCTCTTGCTGCTTGTGCTCGTCTTTGATCTCCTGTTGGCTCATCATGATCTGCTTTTCGTGCTTGTGGCGATTGTACAGATAATCTACAGCCACTAGCACGGTGAGCGCGCCGCTCGTCCACAAGGCCAGCAAGAGTAAGGCTTCGGCCGTTTCTGCTACCCCGCGTTCGAACTGTGTCCGGGACAGCTGCACCAAGACGGGAAAGGCCTTCTTCACCACCACGTATGCGACGACTGCAACACCCAGCACCCGAGCCAGCTGCAGCGAAATGTTGACGGCTGCGTCCTTCGGGGAGAACATCTGCTTGAGTTTGCTCAGCGGATCCAGTCGGTTCCACTTGGGAGCCGCGAGCTCGAGCCTCGGTTGATAACCTGCTTCTGACACCCCAGCTGCGGAGGCCCCCAGTGCCGCAGCGAAGGAAAAAGGCAACACGAGCGCCACCAACACCATTCCCGTCAGTTCGGCGACCGTCTTGAAGTCACCGTGGATTAACGAAAATGGCTCATGAAAGCATCGCCACGAGAACTCGCCCAGAAGGTGAACGACGGAGTCGGAAAAGCCAATCAGGAGGAGCAACACGCACAACGAGCCGAGAGTGTTGCCAGCGTCCTTTCCGCGCGGAAACTGCCCCTCCTCCCTGGCCTTCTTGCGCCGCTCTGGAGTGGCCTCCTCGGTCTTCTCTTGATCATCCGCCACTGGCCACCTCCTTTCCCAGGTGAAGCTCGGACTTCAAAGCCCGGCAAGCTCCATCAGCACGCGCTCCATTTGGCGTCCCGTCCGGTCCCAAGCGCCCAACATCTCTTGACCGGTGTCAGGAAGAGTCAGCACCAACACGACCCCCCCGACTGCCAGCAACACCGCGAAGCCGATGGAGAAGATCTGTATGGCTGGCGCAGCCCGGGAGACGAACCCTAGCGCTAGCTGAACCATGAGCAAGATAGCCAGCACTGGCAACGCCAGTCGCACACCCACTCGCAGCATTTCAGCACTCAACTCGATGAGATACTCAGCAGCCAACCCTGGTCGCAACAGCGAACCTACGGGCACGCTTTCGAAACTGGCCACCAAAGTGCCGATCACCACGCGGTGTACGCCCACCGCAAGCCCAAGCAGGATGGCGAGTAGACGAAACATGCGCGTCAGTACCGAGTCCGATTGACCGGTGCCGGGATCGAACACCTGAGCGGCGCCAAATCCCATGATTGGCGCCACAGTCGAGCCCAATACCTCCGCTATCGCCACTGTCATACGCACGACGAAACCCATCGCGGCACCGGTTGCGAACTCTGTCACCACCGCCAAGGCCAGCATGCTCAGCTCTTCGCCGTCGAAGCCTGGAGCAAACCCAGCACCATGCGCTGACAAGGCGAGAAAGAACACGGACATTGCTTTCGCCTGCTTCGGCGCACCTTCCCAGGGAATGGGAGACACGACGACCAGACCGCTGACGCGCGCCATTTCGAGAAACAGCTGAGTCACGGCTGGCAGTAGCCATGCGCCCAGTAGCGTCGATTCCGCCGCGCCGGCTGCCAGTTCGTTCATCTGGTTACATCACTGATCGAAGCAATCGTGCGTTCGGTATATTCGACAATTTGCTGTGCGCACCATGGCCCGAGCGCAACCATGGTGATGCCCATGGCTATGAGTTTGGTGAGAAAGCTCACGCTCGCCTCGTTGATCTGCGTCGCTGCCTGAAGCACACCCACGACCAAACCAACCAAAAGCGCAGCGATGAGCATCGGTCCGGCCATGTACATCCACGCCATGACCACGCCGACCATGAGTTCGATAGCACCGTCTGTCGTCATGCGTAGCTCCTCAAGACTGAACCCGCCACCAAGTGCCAGCCATCCACCAGCACGAAAAGCAATAGCTTTATCGGCAGACTCATCGTAGTTGGAGGCACCATCATCATGCCCATGCTCATCAGCAGCGACGCCACAGCGAGGTCGACGACGAGGAACGGGAGCAGCACGATGACTCCCATCTGGAAGGCAGTCGTCAATTCGCTGATGACGAAGGCCGGTACGGCCATGCGCAGCGAAACGTCTTGTGGAGTGGCCGGCAGCGGCATATCGGTCGCCGAATAGAACAGCAATAGGTCCTCTTGTCGCGTTTGCTGCAGCATGAACTCTTTCAACGGCTGCGCGGCACGCTCGAACGCCTCTAGATCCGTCAACGTCCCAGCGACGTACGGCGTCAACGCCTCGACGTGGATGCGATCGAAGACGGGAGCCATGATGAAAGCCGTCAAGAACAGCGCCAGACCGACGATCACTTGGGTCGGGGGGGTCTGCGGCGAACCCACACCTTGACGAAGAAACGAAAGCACCACGACCGTACGAACGAAAGACGTGGTCGTCAGTATCAACGCCGGGAGCAGCGAGAGGAGTGTGAGGACTAAGAGGATCTTGAGCGAACTGGTAAGACCCTGGCCTCCGAGAAGTTGAGTGGCAAGCGCGTCCACCTGCTACCTCCGCCGTCGCATCAAGCCGGCCACCTGCGTTTCAACGCGGGGTGCTGCTTCGTTGACGGTGCGTGATGCAAGTCGAACTGCCGACGCGCCATTGGCGCGGGAAGAACTCGTGTGCACGACGTCTTTCGTTTCACGAGCAGCGATCAACGCCGCAACATCTGGATTGCCGCGAAAGGTACGCTCGCGGTGAGGCACTTCGTCAGAGCCGAACACGTTGTTCAGAACGTGCTGAAAACGAGAGGGCGACGGCGACTCGTCACTCGCCAGGCGCGCATGCGTCGTGTCCTGCTCGACGTCCACGTCAAGCTGGCCATCAACCCAGCCAAGCTCGCTCACCGTTTCCTCCGTCACTCCGAGCAACAGCATTCTGCCGTAAACCTCGACGGTCACCAGGCTCGCCTTCGGACCGAGACGAGTCGTCGAAGCGACTCTCACTGGCCCGGTGGGAGTCCACGGTAGCGGCTTACCGCGTCGTTTGCGCAAAAAGACGGCTGCCCCAACCAAAGCCGCGATGAGCACCAGAGCCAGGGCTCCAAACGGAAAGCCGCCTTTGGCCTCCGGCTCCGCTTGAACTTTCGACGACGCAGCTTGCCTCAACCACGGCCGCGCAGGTTCTTGCACCACTGCTATGGCTCCTTCGGCAGCTCGATCTTCACGCACCTCGCCCGGCTCTAGCTCGGCAGCAGGAGGTGCACTCGGGCCAGGTGCAACTGGTTCGGCAGAGACTGCAGGGTTTGCAACAACGCTCGGCGCCCCAAGCCGCGCGGCTGGTACGGCAGCGCGCTCGAGGTTGACCGGATTGACAGTCGCCGCCGCCAGCGGCGCCGAAAGTAGGCTCGCCGTCAAGCACAGCGCCGCGCACCACGGTGCCGACTCGGCTCTCATGGCTCACCGTCCAACTCGTCGCGCTCCAGGTCCCCGCCCACCAATACTTCCGTCAGTCTGACCCCATAGCGCTCACCAACCACGACGGCTTCACCCCTTGCGACCAGTCGTCCATTGGCGTAGAGCTCCAGGGGCTCGCCGTTGGCCTTGTTCAGTTCGAGCACGGAACCCGGACCAAGGCGAAGCAGCTCTGCGATGCGCATCGACTTGCGCCCAATTTCGACCGTCAGGCGTACTGGCACGTCCATGACGAAGCCCAGGCTCTCGTCACGGATGTTACCTGACGGCCCACCGATGATAGCATTGTCCAGCGCTTCGGTTGCGGCGTCGCTTTCCATGTGGTCCAGTGATTTGTCGCTGCTTTGATCCATACTTGGTACCTATTCTACGATGCGCTCTTTGACTTGAACGGCTAGCTGCCCGCGCGATACGACGGGAACTGCCTTGAACTTCGTGACGCCTGCAACGCGAACACAGACGGCTTCATCGACGGCTGTCGACAAGCGCAGCGTCTCCCCTTTGGATAAAGCAAGAACGCGGCCAAGGGAAAGCTCGACGCGTCCGAGCTCGGCGACCACCTGAACCACTACTCCGCTGACCGCGTCCATCATGCGAGGGTCGCCCACCGTGGCTTCAACGGCCTCGTGAGACTTCATGGCGGCCTCCAACACCTCCGCTCCCATGTAAAGCTGAATGACGCCCTCTGCCTCGCCTCCCTCGAAAGTGCAGTCGGCGCGAATGGCGTCCTTGGGCAACTCCAGCCGCTCTCCGGCACGCATGGGATCGAATGCCGTGGCGCGCATCTCGAGCATGGACACCGAGCGGATAGCGCTCGCGTAGTCTTCGGCGACGGCAGCCATGATGCGGCCGATGAGTGCGCGCTGCGCTACCGTTAGCTCTTT
>CAZNZA010000001.1:56557-88907 GCA_964577325.1 uncultured Polyangiaceae bacterium | reverse complement strand
AACGGCATTCCCCGCCGCGATCCTTTGGTAAAGCGCTCGGAAATTTGTCCAAGTGCTCTGACAGCGCTACCCAGGCGACGCTCTGGTCCCGTTAGATCCAGTCGTCGAATACTGGGTTGTTCGCGCACGTTCGCCTTCATGGCTTCTGCCCCGCCTTCATGGCTCACCTCATCCGAGGTTGCTGTTGTTTGAGGTCCTAGCTTCTCCCGCTCACTGGGCGACGAAGTCGACCAGTAAGATCCTGACCACACGCTCTTTTCCTACAGCTTCCGTGACCGTCTGCGAAAGCTCCTGGCGAATGGTCGAATATTTCTGTGGGTCGCTGACGTCTTCTAGAGTCAGCGTACGCAAATAACTGATGGCGGCCTCACGTCCGCGAGGCTGCACCAGCTTGAAGTCTTCCTCGGCCACCCCATCCGCGAGTTCTGCAGCGAGCCCCACTTTGAGGTGGTGCAAGTCGCCGCGCTTCCCGCGCATGTCTACAATCAGAGGGTCGAACTTAGCCGAGACAATCTTCGCTGGCTCCTTGGGTTCACTCTGTGCCGGCGCCGTGGCAGCTTGCGCCGTACCTGAAGCACCCATTAACTTGGGACCCAGCATTACGCCGCCAGCCACACCAGCAACCAAGACGACGAGTCCACCGACCACCGCGAGGATCAGTCCGAGCTTGGACTTCTTTACCTCAGGGAGGTCCACTTTCTCGTCGTCTTTGGCCACCAGCTACTTCTCCGACTAACCATACGTACTAACGGTCGAGTTCAATTAACGCTTAATGTTGATGAGCTCTTGCAGCATCTCGTCGGCGGTGGTGATCGTCTTCGAGTTTGCGGAGTACGACCGCTGATGCTGAATGAGACCGACGAACTCTTCTGCGAGGTCGACGTTGGATTGCTCCAGAGCGCCGGACGTCACGGATGCACGCCCACCTGTGGCCGCTCCACCCAGAGCTGCGGTACCGCTGTCGCGAGTCTCGATCCAGAGACCAGCACCGGCGCGCCCAAGACCGTCGTTGGATCGGAACTTAGCTACCGCTAGTTGGCCAATGGCGATCTTCTGGCCGTTGGTGTACAAGCCTTGGACCAAGCCTTGTCCATCGATGGCAACTCCCGAGAATTCCCCTGAAGCATAGCCATCCTGAGACTGAGAACTGACGGCTGAACCAGATGCGAATTGGGTGGTTCCAGCGAGGCCAGAGCCGCCGTCGTTGGTGATGTCGTCACCAAACTCGAGCGTGATGAGCTGACCTGGTGTTGCACCATCTCCGAAGTCTAGCGACAGCTGAGGAGTCGTTGCATCCAGCAAGGCACCGTTGGTGTCGAACTGGAGTGAGCCCGTGCCTACTTCTTGGAACACGCCTTCCGTTCCGCCGGCTAGCTCCGAACCGTCTGCTACGACATGGTAGTCCCAGGCGTTTTCTGCGGTTTTTCGGAAGTAGACGTCGAGAGTGCGCGATTCGCCCAATGAGTCGTAGACCGTGATCGTCGTGGAGTAGTTGGCACCAGGACTGGGATTGGTCGGATCAAACGCAGCGGGGATGATTTCGGCAGCGGCGTCGAGATTCGCCGTAACCGTTATCTCGCTCGTTGCGTGGGGAGCCAACGATGCAGTCGGTACCCTGAGTGACGATACGGCAGCTTGCAGAGTCAAGTCCGCATTCGCCGCATAACCTTGGACCTCTAAACCGTCTGAGTTGACGAGGTATCCACTGTTATCGATCGTGAATTGACCAGCTCTCGTATAGAAGTTGCCGGTGATCCCGTCCACCGTGCCAGCTACGACTAGAAAGCCGTCGCCGTTCAAGGCAACGTCGGTCGATATGCCGGTGTTAGCCAGCGAACCTTGTGTGAACATCTGCTGTACGTCGCCTACGCGAACGCCCGAACCGGGCATTGCGGAGGCCGTGCCAGCCAGAATCGAATGACCTAATACGTCTTGGAATATTGCACGCTGACGCTTATACCCCACGGTGTTGACATTGGCGATATTATCGCCAACGACACCGAGGGCTTCACCTTCAGCGCGAAGACCCGAGACACCTGTATACATAGCGCGCAGAACCATGGAGTCCTCCTGACTCTAATTATGGGTTTGTTGGAGAAGATTCGACCTTTATGAGGTCTGAAACTGGTACGGCGAGTCCGCCTTCCAGAGACAATTCGGGATATCCCTTGTTGAATGACACTGCTTTGACGACACCGGCTGCTTCTGGACTGTAGGCGATCACTTCACCCTTTGGTCCACGAGCGGTCACGGTGAAGGTGTAGCGTCCAGGAGGTTGAGCTACACCTTCGTCGCTCATTCCGTCCCACACGACATCGCGAGTGGTAAAGTCGGACTTGCCAAGTTCCAGCTGACGCACGCTCCGACCTTGGGCGTCGACGACGCTGACGGAAACCGTCTCGGCGGCACTCGCAAGTTGAAACTGGAATTTGGTTGGCTGTCCACTGGCGTCGCGCACCAGTACGTCGCCGCGTACGACCGCGCGCTTGCCTACCAAGGCGGCAACCTGAGTGTTGGCCAGTCCTTGATTCTGCATGCTGAGCATGTCGAGCCGGTCGTTGATGCCCATCGTCTGTTCGAGGGATGAGAACTGCGCCAGCTCGGCTACGAACGCCGAGTTCTCCTTCGGCTGCAACGGATCTTGATTCTTGAGTTGCTCCACCAGCAGCCGCAGGAACGCGTCGCGCCCTAGCGACTCGTCGGCACCCATGGCTTGAGCCAAGCTAGCCGATCCAACGCTGCCGTTGGCACTAACGCCATCAACCATGATTGGGCTCCTTAACCGACAACATCTAGACCCTCTTCTGCATCGGTTTCCTGACGGCTTCGGAGACTCCGATACGCCGAACTGGCCGATTGGGTAGATTGTGGATTCATCACTCTTCTCCCTTGAGCAAGAGCGATGCCAGCTTTGTCTGGATGGATAACTTGGACCGAACCTACACTGAGGCCTGCTGTAGTAAGAGCCTGCCTCAGACTCGGCAGCTCGAGCTCCACGAGCGCTCGCTGCACCGGGTCGCGCACGCCAACGAGCACTGAAACGGCCTGCCCGTGGCGTGACAGGGTCAAATGAACGATCCCCAAGCGGCCACCGTCGAGCTCGATGGTGACCTGTGCCCGCTCCGGCCTAACGCCCTCGGGCGAACCTCCAACGGCGTCCGCCTCGACGTTCGTGTCGGCGAGACCGTCAACGCTAGCGCATCCAAACGTCAGTTTTCCGTCGCCGGTCGCACGGGGTGCGTGAGGGGCCTTCGAGGAATCGGCAGCCGCTAAGCGATAGATCTGCTGCTTGACCGTCGCCAGGGCCAATGCGGCCCACAGCTCGCGAGCCGCTTCCTGTCCTTCGTTCTCGCGCGTCGAGGTGTTCACGGATGCGTCGCGGTGGGACTTCAAAGAAGCGGGGATAGTCATGAGTCGTCCGAGGAGTGCTGCCGTCGGCCAACGCGCTGAGCACTCTCGTCCTCTTGCCGTCGGTCGGCGCGCAGCAGCTGTACGTCGCGCTCACGCAAGAGTCGCGCCAGCAAGGCTTCCGCTTGCTTCTTCTTCTTGTGGGCTTGAGCGACGCGCGCGCGCGCACGTCGTTCGTGGGCGTGGGCGGTAGCAAGGCGGTGAGCCGCGAGAGATTGCCGCACCCCTAGCGTCTCGAGCCAGTCTTCCAGCGAACGCCACTCCTCTACGACCATGACCCCGCCCGCCATGTCTCGACGGGCATCAAGTGCCTGCTGCAGGGCGTCGCGCGCCGCGTTCAACACCGCGGCCGCTGCAATCACCTCTTGTTGGGTTGCCGCCAACTGCCTGACCTCGCCGTCCACCTCCCGTTGCCTGATTTCAATCAAGCGGTGGATTCGCTCCAGCTGCCTACTCATGGCATTTGCCCCTCAGCGCCTCGCGCTCTACGCGGCTCGGTTCTGAAGCGCGACCGCCAAGCGAGCCCAGCTTTGGCCAATCGGCGTGCGCTCGCTGGTGGGTTGTTTGACAAAGGTTTCCACAGCGCCGACTAAGGCTATGGCCTCATCGACCTTCGGGTCGCTACCTCTGATGTAGGCGCCCACTTGAATCAAGTCCTGAACGTCGCGATAGGTGCCAAGCACTTCGCGAGCACGCATGGCGAGCTTCCTCTGATTGCCGTCCGTCAACTCGGAGGCCAAGCGCGAAACACTCTGCAGCACGTCCACGGCTGGAAAGTGGCCCTTCTCCGCCAAGCTCCGGCTCATGACGATGTGTCCGTCCAAAATACCCCGCACGGCGTCGGCGATCGGATCGCTGAGGTCGTCGCCTTCGACAAACACCGTATACAGAGCCGTGATGGAACCCTGGGAGTCGCCATTCCCCGAACGCTCCAGGAGTCGGGGCAAGGCAGCGAATACGCTTGGTGGGTAGCCTTTGGTGGCCGGTGGTTCGCCCGCGGCCAATGCCGTTTCGCGCAATGCCATCGCATAGCGGGTCACGGAGTCCATCACCAGCAACACGCGCTTGCCTTGGTCACGAAAATATTCCGCTATCGCAGTGGCTGCCATGGCGCCTCGCGCACGTACCAGGGGAGACTGATCACTCGTGGCGGTCACCACGACGCTTTTCCTCAAACCCTCGTCGCCCAAACTGTGGCGCACGAAGTCGTTGAGTTCGCGGCCACGTTCCCCGACCAGGCCTACGACGTTGACGTCGGCATTGCTCGAGCGGCAAATCATTCCCAAAAGCGTCGACTTGCCGACACCAGCTCCAGCGAAGATGCCCACGCGCTGGCCCTGACCAAGTGTCAGCAGCGTGTCGAGCACTCGCACACCAGTGACGAAGGGCTCCACCACCGGCTGCCGTCTAAACGGCGAGGGCGGATCGGCATCCAACATGTTGCGCTGCGGTGCATGTACGCTGCTGCCATCCATGGGTCTGCCGAAAGCGTCGACCACTTTACCCAAAAGCCCGTCACCCACCCGCACCACTGCCTCGTGCCCGACCCAGCGTACTCGAGCTCCTGGGCGAACCCCGGACAAGGTGCCGAGCGGCATGGCCAGCACCTTACCCGCGCGAAAGCCAACGACCTGCAGCTCTAGCTCTTCACCCTGACCCAACTCTACCCGCAGACCATCTCCGACGGCAGCGGCGACTCCGGCAACCTCTGCAACCAAGCCTACGACGTTGGCAATCACCCCTTGGGGTTCATGTACCAGCGCGTGAGGCACGTGGGCGGCTAAGCGGCGGAGCAAGCGCGGCTGCGTCATGAGGTCACGAAGCTTCCGAGGAGCGCCCACGGGCAGCGTCGAGTTGGTCGAGCAAGATCCGCAACCGCGTGTCGACAGATTCATCGACACGTCCCCACTGCGATTCGACGAAGCAAGCGTGCGGCGCAAGGCGCCCGTCGATGCTTACGGTTACCTCCACTCCGACATCGGCGACCACTTCGCGCACGTCGTTGACGACGCTTCGATAGAAGTCACCCAGGCGCACGCTCACGTGGTCGCCAGCCGATAGTGCCCGCAAACCTTCGCGCACCAATTCCCGCGCGATGCTCGGATCGCCGCGCAATTCGCGCAGCAGGACCCGCTCACTGACCAAGCGCACCAGTTCGAACAAGTCATCTTCGGCGTGTATCAGCATGGCCTCTCGTGCGGCTGCCAAGTGCCCAACCGCTTCGGCTATGGCTTGGGCGGCTTCCTCGTCGGCTCGAGGAATGAGTTCGTCGAGCAGCGTATCGGGTGCCTTGGGCGCTTTTGGAATGTCGCTGAGACGAGCAGCTCGGGATGGAACCGGCGGATGAACGGTCGGTTCGGGTCGCACCGGTCGATTGTCGTTGGCCACGGGAACAGGAGTCACAGCAATCGTCGGCACGGCGGCTTGGGGAGCGGCAGCGACGCTGCCATCTTCGTCACCAAGAGCCACCGGATAGATGGACACGATGCTGGTCCCCTTTCCCGCACCACCCTGGCTCAGCCAGTCGGGGGCTTCGACGGGGGCTGAGCGCACGTCGTGAAAGTGCAGAACGGCTGCTGTGACTTCATCTGGGGCGCTGCGCTTAGACAAGAGCTTCTCCATCATTGCCCAGCGACAACGCCCCTTCGGACTCCAGACGCAGCGCGATCTCTATGATTTCCAACTGTGCATCCTCCACTTCACTCAGACGCACGGCGCCCAGCATGTCCAGATCTTCCAGCATCCGTTCTGCGGCGCGCTTCGACATGCCGCTGAAGATGTGGGCCTTCATGCTATCGCTGGCCGTCTTCATGGCCAGCAACAGGCGGTCATTGGGAACTGCTTTGAGCAGCTCTCGCATGCTGCGAGGCTCGACCAGTTTGAGGTCCTCGAACGAGTACATGGCGCGGCGAATTTCAGTCGCGAGCTGCTCATTATCCGCTTCGACGTCACTCAGCAGCGACTCACACGCCTCTTTGCTGAGACTGCGCACCAGTTGCGCCGAATGACGCACCCCGTTGACGGGAATGGCCATCAACGGATTGGTGTGGGGCAGCTCGCTCAAAAGCGCCGTAGCCACCTCTTCGAGCAAACCGGTTGGGATCTCAGTCAAAGCCCCTAGCCGCTTCAAGGCGGTACCCCGCACCTCTTCTGGTAGGCCCTCGAGAACTTGGGCCGCGCGCTCAGGAGATAGCTGCGAAAGCACTGCAGCAATGAGTTGAGGGTGTTCACTTTCCAGTAGCGCCGAGAGCGTCGTCGGATCCGTCCTCGTGATGCGGGCTAGTGCGGTGGGAGGGCTGTCTTCGAAAATGTCTTGCGTAGCGGCCTCGCCCAGTACGCGACTCGATAGCTTGCGCAGGTAGTGAAGACCGCCGCGAGGCACCGCAACGGCAGAACGGGAACGCTTGACGAATTCGTCGTACACGCGGTCCAACGCACTGGTTGGCACGCTTTTCATGTTGCTCGCGACCTCCCGGAGTCGCTTTATCTCTTCCGGACCCAACTCCGATACGATCGACGACGCTGCGCCCTCATCCAAAGACAGGAGCAAGAGAACCGCTTTTTCTGGCCCCGTCAGGTGAACTTCGGGCTGTTCCGACGCCTTAGCCATTCTTGCCCCCTGGTTGCGCCACCGCTGACAAGGCAGTAGGCGTACTCAGCCAGTCCCGCAAGACGACAGCGGCGGTCGCAGGGTCAGTCGCCGCAATCTCTAGGGCTTCTTTGCGGCGCTGGAGGGCAAATTCGGGCGTCAGTGCCCCACCCTCTGTCTCGTGTTCCAGAAGTCGGGCTTCAGCCTCCATCAAGCGCTGACGTTCTTCCGTCTCGAGGCTGGCCTGCAGCGCCTGCTCGCGTTGAGCGGCAATCAGACGGTCCCGTCGCGACCGCCACGTCAACACCACAGCGCTCAACACCAAGAGGCCGGCAATCCCGGCCACACCCGGCACCACATACTTCTTCCAGGGTGGCTCGGGCGTGGCGGGCTCCACGACGTCCGCTTGGTCGCGGTGAAAGCGAGCCGACTGCAGCTCGATGCTATCTCCTCGTTCGGCATTGAAACCGACGGCACCCTTGACTACGTTGCGCAGCACCTCGAGCTCTTCGAGGGTGCGCGGCACGTAAACACTCTGACCCTCGCGCTGCTCGTACTTGCCGTCGACCAGCACCGCCACACTCAGACGCTTCACGTCGCCCGCCGGGAGCAGAATCTTTTCCACCACCCTGTCGACTTCCCAGTTTCGGGTGTGACTGCGTCGGGCGACGTCCCGCCCCATGTCTTCCGCTGTCGGTTGTCGTCCCGGCTCGACGTCGGGCAAATTCGTTTGTGCGCCTGGGATGCCTGCCACGGATTCGGCCTCGGTAGCATTGCGCTCCTCGACGGCGTGTTCGCTTCTCAGGACGTTGCGCGTGGGATCGTAGTGCTCTTCGGTGCGTTCCCGGGTGGCGCTGTCCACCTCGAGCTTCACTCGCACGTCCACGGCATTGGGTCCCGCGGCGCGCTCTAGCAACGTGCGGACGCGTTCTTCCACCTGGCGCTCGGCCTCGCGCATCTCAGCGCTGCGCCCTTCACCTGCGCCTAACCCTCCCTGCTCGCCTTCGGGGCGATGCAGCGTGACCCCTTTGGAGTCGACGACCGTAACTCGGTCCGGCCCCAAATTGGGCACTGCCATGGACACTAGATGCACGATGGCAGCCACTTCACGACGTCCAAAATCGTGCTGGTTGCGTAGATTCAGAATCACTGAGGCGGAAGCGCTCTCACCCTTGGAAGCAAACAGCCGACGCTTGGGCATGACCAGATGAACGCGCGCTGCTTCTACTCCCGATATAGTGGCTATTGAACGCGACAGCTCACCTTCGAGAGCCCGCCGCAGGTTGACCTCTTGCTCGAACTCGGTGGCTCCCAAGCGAGTCTGATCGAAAATCTCGTTGCCGATGCCTCCTCCGCTGGGTAGGCCGTTCCCGGCCAACTCGAGCCTCAGCGAGTGGACTTGTTCCTCGGGTACCCGAATCGCCGAGCCGCCAGCTTCAATCGTGTGGGGAACCTTCAACTCCGTCAGCTTCTGCGCGATGGCCGCAGCGTCACGCTGATCGAGGCTTGTGTACAAGTAGCTATATTGGACTTTGGATCCAATTACCGCGATCGCTCCGACTGCCAGCAGCACTGACGTGAAGGCGAATAGCAACGCCAGCCGCTTGGGTGTGGGCAGGCCGGTCCAGAAGGCCCCGAGTTGCTTCAGTATGTCTACTGGCTTCTGTGCCATGGCCCTCCCGGGCTCGACCATCTTGTGTCGAACATCGTCGCCTTCAAAACGTCCACCTTCAGCGCATCAATAGACTCAATCGCTGCGTTCATCCCTCGTGCGTACGCAAGGGCTCCACGGTGGATGTCACCGTACTCCGTGGGACCCCGGAGCATCAGATGCTCATTCTCCAGATCTCGTAGAAGGCGTCGACAACCTTGTTCTTCATATTGCCCACGAGCTTCATCTGGATGCCGGACTTCTTGGCCTCGATCATGGTGCCGTGAATGTCGTCACTGCGGCCTTCCGCAAGAGCTACGGCCGCTGCCTTCGAATCGTGGCCGAGTTGATTTGCCGTGGCGATCGCATGACCGAACACGTCGGCGAACGTCACCTCTTCGGGTCGCTCTGCCTTTGCAAGCTTCTCACCGGGAGCGAACTCCTGCAGCCCAATCGGTTGAGCGAGCGGCAACGGACCATGAACGGGAGTCACCGCCACTCTTACCTACCGATCTCCAACGCCGACTGGGCGATGCCTTTGACGGCCTCGATGGAAGTCACCCCAGCCTCGTAGGCGCGTGAGGCCGTGATCATGTTGACCATCTCCTCCACGACGTTGACATTGGGGAACTCGACGTAGCCATCGGCATTCGCGTCTGGATGCCCCGGCTGATACACGAGCGTTCCCGGCCTCTGGTCTTGAACGACTTCCGCAACACTGACCAGGCGCACCGCTTGCTCAGCAGGATCGGTCGCGCGCAGACGCTCGAGGCGGACTGCTTCGAAAAGCGGGTCGACCCGCTTGTAAGGGCCGCCGTCTGCCGTGCGCGTGGTTTGAGCGTTCGCCATGTTACTGGCAATCGTGTTCATGCGCGTGCGCTGAGCTGATAGCCCCGACGCCGCCACTTCCATTGCACTAAAGACTCCCAACATCGATCATCTCCGTTCTTACTAGCCTTGCATGTCCGACGCCGCGCTCATCAAGCCTTGCAGCTCACTGCTCACCAACACACTGACGATGTCGTAACGCAGCTGGTTGGCAGCAAGCTTGGCAGCCTCACGGTCGAGGGAAACATAGTTGCCGTCCGCACCACCTCCGGCGCTGAGATCACGGAATACTCGACCACGCTCCGAGCTCGTTCCGCCCGGAGCCAGGTGCTCGTCGCTCGTTCTCGCCAATGCCACCTGAAACTGCTTGTCGAAGGCGCTCGTCGCAGACGTCCGCGCCAGATCTACCGGTTTGTAGTTTGGAGTGTCGACGTGGGCTACATTCGACGCCAAAAGGTTATGCCGGTCCAGGTGGTAATCTAGCGCCTGACTCAGAGGCGCGACGCGAGCGAATAGAGAGGTCACGCCTAAGACAAGAGCACGCAACGTGCCAGAACAAGACGACCAACAGTTTTCCGTTCAAGGGACGCTTCGAGCTGCCGCTCCGAGGACCAGAGGCGGCTTTCGTCGCCTTCACCTGGAGAGTCAATCGGTACCCATGGGTTCCGTTGCGCCCGCACCCCTCGGGCCGCACGAACCACCATGAAACAAGCTATTTTTGCGGCTCGTGGTGGCCTCACCACGCTCGGTGTCACGCGCTTGGCGCAGTCATGCTTGACCCAGCCGACCCAGCCCTCCCGGCGTTGTGAGAGCACGAACGCCAATAAAATAACGCTCTTTCGCCAAAGCCTCGACGTTGGTCCAAGGCTTGCAATCTGGTTCGGCAGTGCAGCAGTCCAGCACGTCCTGCACGTCCTGCACGATGGTCAGCAATGACTGTCGACAATCACCAGAACACCGAAAGAGCGCCATGCACCGATCACTTATCGACTCCCTTTCCGATCTCCCGAATCTGAGCGAGTCTTGTTCGAGATCGCGTTGGTCGAACGTTCCCGCCAACACGGATGCCGTTGAACCCGGAGGGGTGGCTACCAACAGCGCAGCGTCGGTCGAGCACGAGACTCTCGATGTGTATCCTCTCCTGCAGCAGGAGGACGAACCTGCACCCTTCAGCTCCATCAATCCCTGTGCCACCGATGAAGAGGAGGAAGACCTCGAGTTCTCAATCGACCACGCCGCAGCGGAATTGGACCCCCACTTCGTTCGCCCGATGAGCATGGTAGGCGTTGTCGGCAATTCGCCGGAGCTCGTCGAGATCTACGAAGTCGTCGATCGTGTGGCTGACACGACGTGTACGGTATTGATTACCGGAGAAAGCGGTACGGGAAAAGAGCTGGTCGCCAAGGCCGTGCACAATGCCAGTGCCCGCGCCGCTGGACCCTTCGTCGCCGTCAACTGCGGCGCCATCCCAGAGGCCCTGCTCGAAAGCGAATTGTTCGGTCATGCGCGCGGCGCATTCACCGGAGCTCACGCTGCCAAGATGGGGCGCATAGGCATGGCCGACAAGGGCACTCTCTTTCTCGACGAAATCGGTGAGCTGCCGATCTCTCTTCAAGTGAAGCTGCTGCGCGTCCTGCAAGCTCACGAGTACTCTCCGGTGGGAGACACACGCACGCTGCGTGCTGATGTAAGGGTGGTCGCTGCAACCAACATCGATCTAGAAAAGGCCGTCGCTGCAGGCACCTTTCGCCAAGATCTGTACTATCGTCTCAACGTCATCCACATCCAAGTGCCGCCGTTGCGCCGGCGCGTTTCAGACATCCCTCAACTCGTCGCCTACTTCATGGTCTCTGCAGCCGAGAAAACGGGACGCCAGCCCAAGGCACTGAGCCCAGCGGCAGCACAGATTCTGGCCACGTATGATTGGCCGGGCAACGTGCGTGAGTTGGAGAACACCATCGAGCGAGCCATGCTGCTTTGCACCGCCGACCGCATCGAGCCTCGTGACCTACCAGCTCGCATCCGTGGTCTCGGTGCAGAGAACGGCGACAACGCGGCGCTGACACTGCCGGCGACCGGCATTGACTTGCGAGCAGCGGTCGAATCGTTCGAGAACGAGCTCATCCGCCAGGCGTTGGATCGTACGGGTTGGAACAAGAATCGTGCTGCGCTGCTGTTGAAACTCAACCGCACGACGCTCGTAGAGATGCTGAAGCGCAAGCGCATTCATCGCGCAGCTTGAAAATACGCGTGACGTGAACATGCGCCTATCTCGACTGTGCTGCGGACTACTGGTCGCCCTTTTCGGGACTTGGACTCCGCGTCAAGCACGGGCGCAAGCGGTGGTGGATGGTACGTTCGCCGTGCAATCTGGCCTCGAAGGCGCTGATCCAGGCACGGGCGCTGTAGCTTGGCAGCGCGCTCGCACCCGCTTGGCACTCGGTGCAGAGTGGCTGACTGACGACACGCGTCGAGAAGCCATCGGGCTATCTGCGCTCATCGAGCTCGAGCGGAGCGGCAGCTTCGGAGCCGAGGTGCGATATCGGCGATGGCTGTACCCGTGGCTGGGCGCGTACGCCGCGGTAACTTCCATCCTACAGCCAGAGAGCCTACTCGGCGTCACTGGAGGGGTCACCGCCGTGCTGCCCCTCGGTCGCGCCGCCGGCTTGTTCGGCGAGCTCAGCACATCGGCGTTCCCCTTGGGCACTGACCTCCCTCACGACGAAGCTGTGCTGATTTGGACATCGCTCGCTGCCGGTGTGAGGCTTCGCTTTTGACCTTTCTGCCTGCTTGAACGCATGATGATGAACGCCTCGCCCTTCACGTTGTTGTTGTTGCTCGTCGGCGTCTCGCTTTGCAGCTGCCACTCGGGCAACTGTCTGCGCAAGAGCGATTGTCCTCTGGGCTCCACGTGTAAACAAGGGGTCTGCCGCGTGCCGCCCCAAGTGCAGCGCGACGCTGGCTTGGCTGCCAACGAGACGACGTCGGACGAGCCGCTAGACAGTCCCACTTCAGAACAGAGTCTAATCCTTGACGCCGCCACTGACGCCGCGTCGACGCTTTCGCCCTCGACCAGTGAGTGATCGGCAGACGCTGGGGGGTCTTGAGGCAAAAAGTGAACTTGGTATCAACGTTGCAGTGGGTGACGCTAGATGTTTCGTTCACTCCACATTGCCGCCACGGGGATGTCCGCTCAGCAAACACAGCTCGAGGGCATTTCCAACAACATCGCGAACGCCAACACCAACGGCTACAAAAAACAGCGGGTTGATTTTCAGGATTTGCTGTATCAAACGGTGCGAGCCGCCGGTGCCCAAACTTCGGCTACGACGACTTCGCCCACTGGGCTGCAGCTCGGTAGCGGTGTGCGTGTGGCAGGAACCGCGCGTGTCTTTTCTCAAGGCAATACGTTAATCACCAACAACCCGCTCGACATCGCCATCGAAGGTGACGGCTTCTTCGTGGTTCAGCAGCCGGACGGCTTACCTGCATATACCCGCACGGGAAGCCTACAAAAGGACGCTCAGGGACAGCTCGTTACCTCCGAGGGACTACCTCTCGAACCCCCGATTCTCATTCCCACGGATGCGCTCTCGGTGACCGTCGCTTATGACGGTACGGTGAGCGCCATGATGCAAGGTCAGGCCGCTCCGGTCGAACTGGGGCAACTCACGACCGCGACCTTCGTCAACCCGTCCGGCCTCCACAGCTTGGGAAGAAACCTGTACGTCCCCACTTCGGCAAGTGGAGAGGCGCAAGAAGGACCCCCAGGCATGGAGGGTCGGGGATCGCTGCTACAGGGCGCTTTGGAGAAGTCAAACGTCGACGTCGTCGAGGAAATGGTTGGCCTGATATCCACGCAGCGTGCGTATGAAGTGAACTCCAAAATCATCACTGCAGCCGACGAGATGCTGCGTGCCGCAACGCAGTTGAGGTAAGCATGTCGCGTACCACAGCTTCGATACGCGCTCGCATCGCCTTGGTCAGTCTGGCCTTGTTGCTCACTTCGTCACTGGCTGCGTCTGCTCCCGTCGAAGAACGGGAGATAACCGGAGCTCGCATCGAACTCGGGGAAGTGGTTCCGTCGGCTCCAGACATCATGCGCAGCATCGACCTCGGCCCCGCCCCCGCGCCTGGAAGCTCACGGCTTTTGAGTCGCGATACCATCGTTCGCCAGGTAAGCGCCGCTGGATTCGACGCAAGCAGCTTGGAACTGCGTTCATCCGTGCGCGCCCGTCGGCGGGGCACGACACATTCCGCCGACAGCCTCCAACAGCTGCTCACCGCCCCGGTCGAAGCAGCCCTGCCATCTGGGGTGACGCTGCTCGACCTAACGGTCTCCTCCTCGTTGACGCTCGAGGAGTTCGAAGTAGCTACCATAAATATCCCCAAGCTTCCTAAGCGAGCAGGCGCACTGCGGATCGCGCTCACGATCGAATTCAAGAACGGCAACGCGCCTGGAGTGCGGTTGCCGGTTACGGCCGTCGTCTCTCAAACCGAAGAGGCCCTGCGCAGCACCGTTAGCCGCGGTCAACGCATTCAATTGGTGATACAGCACGGCGCGGTGCGCATCGCGGCTGACTCCGTTGCACTGGCAGACGGAGATGTCGGTGACGAGCTTCGTTTTCGCGTCCTGCGCACGGGCAAGATACTGCTCGGCAGGGTAGCGTCCTCGACCTCCGCAGTCGTCCAGGAGCTGCGTTGACCATGAAGACGTTGTCTACCTTTTGCTCGCCCCAGGCGCCATGGCTGACGCTCGCCGGGCTGACGGTCGTGTGCAGCTTGCACGCAGGCTGCGGCCCCAAGCACATTGCTCCCTTCACGGCCAAAGACAGGGCGTACGAAGCTGGGGCCTACGCCCAGACGAGCCGTCAGGCACGGCCTTCCGAGGGTTCGATCTATAGCGAAGCGATGGCCGGTTATCTCGAGGACACGCGCGCCGTGCGTGTCGGCGATATCGTTCACGTGCGCATCAACGAGCATGCGGACGCCAAGGGCGGCGCTTCGACAGCACTGAGTCGCGATTCGTCGCGCGAGGATGCCGTGACTGGATTGTTGGGCTTTCTGCCCGCGCTCCAGAAGAACTACCCCGACTTGGACCCAACTCAGCTCGTGGGCATTCTGTCGAAAGTGGACTTCAAGGGTGACGGAACCACCAGTCGAGCAGGCACGCTCGACGGATCCATTGCGGTTCGAGTGAAACGGGAACTGCCAAACGGCGACTTGTTCATAGAAGGCACCAAGGTCGTCATGATCAACAACGAGGAGTACCACTTGTACGTCTCCGGACTGACGCGCTCGTCAGACATCGAGATGGATAACTCCGTGCAGTCGTCTTTGTTGGCGGACGCCCAGGTCGAGTTCACCGGCCGCGGAGACATCGCGTCTACCGTCAGCCGTGGCTGGCTCAGCAGCATCTTAGATTGGATCAATCCATTTTGAACATCTCGCACCGTTCGTCTCGTAACTTCCCGTTGCTGTGCCTCAAGGCGCTGCTATGTCTGGCACTGCTCGCGCCGGACACGGCGCGAGCCGATCGCCTCCTCGACCTCTGCCACGTAGTGGGCGTCAGGGACAACCAGCTGGTGGGCTACGGCGTCGTGACCGGATTGGACGGCACGGGCGACGATGTTTCAGCGCCATTCGCGATGCAATCGCTGCGTTCACTGCTACGCCGACTCGGAGTGCAGGTGGATGAACGGCAGATCCGTCTACGCAACGTAGGTGCCGTCCTCGTGACCGCAGACCTGCCCCCGTTCTCTCGCAACGGCTCGCGCGTGGATGTTACCGTCTCCTCGATTGGCAACGCCCGTTCCCTGCGCGGAGGGGTGCTCGTGCAAACGCCGCTACGCGGAGCAGATCGGAAGACCTACGCGGTCGCCCAAGGCAGCATCATCGTCGGTGGTTTTGGCGCGAACGGGGCGAGCGGTAGTAGCTTGAAGACGGGCACGACCAACACGGCTCGCGTCCCCGGTGGAGCCTTGGTTGAGCGCGAGGTTCCGATGCGGGTGGGCAACAAGCAGGGCGCCATAACTTTGGCGCTCCACAACCACAGTTTCGTGACGGCTTCGCGCATCGCCGTAGCCATCAACGAGAAATTCGGCGACGGCGTGGCAAAGGCACTCGACAGCGGCGCCGTGAAGCTAGTGCCGCCGGAAGAGCACAAGGAATCGGCAGTCGCATTCTTAGCTGCGCTCAACGAGGTCGATGTACAACCGGACATCGTAGCTCGAGTCATCATCAACGAACGCACGGGAACGATCGTTGCTGGAGGTGACGTCCGCTTGCTGCCGGTTGCCATTGCACAAGGGGGGATCACGATTGCAGTCAGCGAGACGCAGCGTGTAGAGCAACCGAACGCCCTTGCTGGTGGCGATACGCGCCAGGTCACCGACAGTTTGGTGGAGAGCGCTGAGCAAGTGCCGACGATGACGTACCTCGACGGTGCCGGCACGTTGGCAGAGGTGGCTCAAGCGCTGTCCACCTTCGGGGTGCCGCCTCGGGAGCTGGCAAGTATATTGCAAGCGCTAAAGTCGGCCGGCGCTCTACGCGCCGAAATCAGAGTGCAATGAAGGTCTCTTCTCTCTCCCCCATCACCAACGACGACCGTAGCAGCTCGGGTGTCCGCAGTAAATCCGACACGGCTAGTCCAACTTCGCACGGGGTTGGGCTGCGTCCCGTTTCCGTCGAGGAATTGGCGCGGGCCAATCCTGAGGCGGCAGCAGCCGCTCAGCAGTTCGAAGCGGTGTTCATGCGTCAGCTGTTGGGCTCCGTAGACAAGATGTCGTCCGTCGGTGCCGCCTCGAAGACCCAAGGTGAAGTCGTCGGATCGATGATGAAGGGGGTGCTTGCCGACCAGCTGAGCGCGGCCGGTGGGATAGGACTGGCGGAGGTCATTCTCCGAGCGCTCACCGAGGGGCGCCATGCCCCGGCCGTCCCTCACAACTCCCCAACCCCTGGCTCGCCCGAGTCAGCGGGCGCTGCCGCGGCCGACGAGCCAAGCGGGGAAGCAAGCTGAATTCGTGTACATACCCCGCCCGACCCCCCCTGACCGACGGCGCCAGCCCCCCACCCGCAACAATTCATTCAAGGAATGCGGGGGCCCGCCGATCCTCTTGCTTGAGGAGGATTGCACGATGCATCCAGGCCAGACTCTTCGACATGATGGAGGAACAACATGAAGGGAATCACCGGCAACCCTACACTCGCCTATCAACGCTTTGCAGTTCAGCCGGTTTCCGGTGCGCAGCAGGCGCAGGGAACGAGCGCAAAACCGAACACCACCCAGTCCACCGAAGCGGCCAAGGTCACCATCTCGGCACAAGCGCGGGAGATGGCTGGAAGCAACGCGCCCAAAGTCGAAGCTCTCAAAGCTGCCATTGCCGACGGCACGTTCAAAGTAGACCCCGCGCTGGTGGCTCAACGCATGCTCGACGGCGTGGGTGCGTGAGTGCGGCTGTCGTAAAGGAATCAGATGTCCACAGCGGCCCCCCTCCCCCTTTCTGAGACACTAGATGAGCTCGAGGCCGTGCTGCGCGACGAGCGTCTGGCGCTGACCCAACTCGATCGTGAAGCCATCGCTTCGGCCGCCGAAAAAAAGTTGCGGCTGGACGAAGCGTTGCGTTTGCACCTGTCCCAGGCCTCTGCCACCCCCGAACTCGTAGCCCGGGTGGAACAACTTCAAAAAACGGCAAAGCTCAACCAGCTACTCCTCGTGCACGCGCGCTCATGCGTACACGGGATGCTTCAGATGTTGACCGGTCGCACCGAATCGCCGCTTCCGCGCTCGGGTGCCGCGGCGCCCCTTCCCGTGGCTCTGAATGTGAGAGGCTAGTACGATGGCAGGCCTAACCGACATTCTCAACACCGCCCGCGATGCTCTAGCCGCGCAATCGTATGGGCTCGGGGTTACGGGACAGAATGTCGCCAACGCCAGTACGCCCGGCTACGTGCGCCGCACTGCCATTCTTCAGTCCGAACCACTGGGTTCCCAAAGCTTCGGAACGGTCGCTGTCAAAGGCATCGCTCGTCTCGCCAACAGCTACACTGAACAACGCCACTATACCGCAGTCGGCCTATCCTCGGCAGCATCGGAAAGCAACAGGCTGCTCGGGTACCTCGAATCCCAATTCGACGTCACTACCGGCATCGACGTTGGTACCGCGATGGGTGAACTGTACTCCGCGTTTTCGACGTTGAGTGCCAATCCCGGAGATGTATCGGCGCGCACGCAGGTGTTGTCGAAAGCGGACGCGTTTGCCACCATGCTCAACCGCACGGCCAGCGACGTAGCCACGTTCCGCACCGGCTTGCTCGAAGAAGCGGCGGCTACCACTCGCGACGTCAACCTTCTGACCAAGCAACTGGCGGACGTCACGGGCAAGATCAGCGTTGCCGAAGCGGCCGGTAGTGACGCCTCTGATTTGAAGGATGGGCGCGATCGCTTGCTTTTGGATCTATCCGAGCTGGTAGACGTGCGCACGTTCACGAATGGCGCGGGTCAGCTTGTCGTGCAGGGAGCGGGAACGACCTTGGTCGAAGGGGACGTAGCCCGTGGACTAGACGTCGGGCTTTCCAATGATGGGCTCCTTCAGATCTTTGCAGTTTCCAAGACCGGAGCACGCACCGAGGTCACGCCCTACATCAGCGGAGGCAAACTCGCCGCCACCAAAGAGACACGCGATGTGCACGCGCTAGCAGTGCTCGACAATCTCGACCGTCTGGCGTTCGATGTCGCCAACGGCGTCAACGCTCAGCATCAGAGCGGGTACTCGTTGCAAGGAGAAACAGGACTGAGCTTCTTCGACGTCTCCGGTGGTGTGCAGGATGCAGCTCGCATGCTTCGCTTGCATAGCGACGTGGCCGACCAACCGCATAGAATCGCGGCGTCGTCCAATGCGGGTGGAGTGCCCGGCAATGCCGACAACGCCATCGCGCTGTCGCAGCTTTCGCAGGTGTCCCTTGCCAACGGCAGCTCCCAAACCGGCGCTGAAGCGTATGGCGCGCTGATCGCCGATCTCGGGACGCGCCGTCAGACGGCCCAAGCCGATGCCGAGGTCCGCGAAGCCATCACCATGCAGACGTACGCCATGCGCGAAGCCGTGAGCGGCGTAAGTCTGGACGAAGAGATGGTTGCGCTCACCAAGTACCAGCGCGCGTACGAGGCCGCGGCGAGGGTTCTCAATACCGCCGATGAACTCCTCGAGCACCTGATCAATACTCTCGGTCGATAGCGGCCGTTCCCGATAGGGCTGGTTCACAGCATGCGCGTCACCGACAACCTCAGATTCACGACCATCGAACGCACCCTTACGCGGCTCACTTCTGAGCAGGCAGAGGCGGCGAATCGCGTAGCGACGGGACTCAAGTTGACGAAAGCCTCAGATGATCCGCTGGGCGCGGCTCATGCCACCCGCCTGCGAGACAATCTGCAGCAGGCGGCAACGTATCGCGCCAACATCGGTCTCGTCCGCTCGGATCTGGAGCTCGCGGAAGGCTCGCTCGCGCAGACCATGGAGCTCATCAACCAGAGCCGCGAACTTGCGCTTCAAGGCGCCAACGGCTCGCAAACCGCCGCCAATCGCGCGGCCATGGCACAGCAGGTGGCGTCCATCCGCGAGCAGATGCTGAGCTTGACGAACACCAAGGGCTCGTCGGGATATCTCTTCGCCGGTTCTCAAACTGCCACTCCTCCGTTCGCGCTGTCGGGCGGCTTCTCTGGCGACGAGGCGGGACGGCGTATCGAAGTTGGTGCAGGGGTAGTGATGGAAGTGGGTGTCAATGGCAGACAAGCTTTTGACGCCCCAGACGGTGTTAACGTTTTTCAGGTACTAGAGGCCCTCGAACTCGCCCTGCAGAGCGATGACGGCGACCAGATATCGGCGACTCTAACCGGGCTGGATGCTTCCTTGTCTCAGATGAACACCGTTCGAGCCCAGACCGGTTTGACCATGAACCGCCTAGACACCGCCGATGCGACGCTCGAGCAGAGCCAATTGAGCTCTACGAAGCGGCACGCGGACATAACCAACGCCGATCCCTTCGAGTCCATCTCCCGGATGACGCAGCTGAGCGCGACGCTGGAACAAGCCATCAGCGTAGCCCGTACTACCCTCAATACGAGCCTGGCGCGCTTCTGACGTGCCAGTCGGGCAAGATTGCCGGCTCGTGCGTGGATTGATTGACGCTGCCGCACGGCGGTGACAGCGCCAGGTATCGGCGAAGCTTTGCTTCGGCTTGCACCCCCGTCAAGCTCGGTCGCTACGGCCGCCGGGCGAGAACCCCCAGTCTCAGCGACCGGGATCGGCGGGGGTGGTTTGCGCTTGAGATACCGGGGATGCGGTAGTGCCCGACTGCGGCCTGAACGCCCACGGCTACCGCGTTGCATGGCGGCGGACGCACCTGCTAGCGGCTGTCTGACACCTAGTTAACATGCGTGCGCCCTGTGGGGACCGCGTCGCTAGCCTTTCCGCTTGCCCGGAGCCATTCTCCAGCTGGCATCCGTCGTGCATAGGAGATGATCACTCATGCTTGTCATCTCCCGCCGCAAGGGCCAACGCATCGCCATCGGTGACGACATCGAATTGGTCGTCACTGAACTCCACCGCAGCAGCGTCAAACTTGGCATTCGAGCTCCGCGTGGATACGCAGTGTTACGCGGCGAAATCCGCGACAGCATCGAAGAAGCCAATCGCGAGGCGGCAGAGAGCAGCTTCGAAGACGTTCACTTGGACGCGCCTCAGGCTCTCCAATCCGGCCAGAAAGCGCCAACGCAATTGCTGGGTCGCCGTCAAAGTCCTGGCGACGACGACGACGACGATGGCAGGCAGTTCGAGGTCATCATCCGGCGCAGACCAAAGGCGGTCATTGCCGAAAGCACGACCCCGGAGCCCGAGGCGGCGAAAGAGCGATGACGTTGGCTCAGATTGCGAAGTGGTGTAGCCCTGAGCACTTCCTGCACGCAAACCTGGATGCGCTCCGGCTTGGCGGGGTAACCCGCCGAACGGTACTGTCGAGCTCAGCGGAAGGCACCCTGATTAGAAGGCGCGACTCGACCCCCTTGCTGGTGTGGAATGATCACATCCTTGGTCAGCCGCTGCCCCGAAGCGAGGTGCAAAGGGTCGTGGAGGGCATCAACGACTCGACGGTGATCGTCGTTTTCGGTTTGGGCACCGGGCACCTGCCTCTAGCACTGAGACGCCTGAGCCGGGCACCGATCGTCGTGTACGAGCCGCACGCGGCCCTCTTGCGCACCGTACTCGAAAGTGGCCCGCTAGATCTGGAGGACGTAGACATCGTCAGTAACCTCCATGACCTATCCAACACCTGGGGCAAGTACTCCGGCCGGCGTCGCGACTGCGTCATCGTCAACACACCAGGTTACAGCTCAGCGTTCCGCCAAGAGTCGGAAGTCGTTTCGCCCGCCATTCAACGCTTGGTTGAGCGGGTCACGATAACGAAGAATACGTACCGCAAGCGCGCACGAACGTGGGTCTCCGATGTGCTCGACAACGTAGAGCTCTTGACCAACCATACCTCGTTCTTAGCGCTCGAGGGCGCATTCCAAGGTGTTCCGGCTTTCATCGTGGGAGCGGGACCGTCTCTAGACAAGAACGTGCACCAGCTGACACGGGCCCGGCAGAAGGGCATCGTATTTGCCGCAAACTCCAGTGCGGTGGCCTTGGCACGTCATGGCATCCAACCTCACGTCGTGTGCTGCTTGGAGTCCATAGATGTCTCTGAGAAACTCCAGACGCTTCCCTTCATGAACGACGTGGTCCGCGCGTTCAGTCTCAGCGCTCACCCCCGCACCCTACGCACCGGAAGCGGGCCGCTGCTGACCTTCTACGAAGCGCTTCCCCAATATCACGGTCCACTGGAGTCACTCACGGGAGTCAGTGGCGTGACGGTGTGTGGCAGCGTATCGACGGCGGCCTTCTCTTTGGCCCAAAGACTTGGTTGCTCACCGATCGTCTTGGTTGGCCAAGACATGGCCTTCACCGACGGTAAGACCTATGCAGCAGGCACTGGCTTCGAGTCGTCGGTAGCCCGGGCCAATCTGACGACCCAACGCGTGGAACTGGACTGGAACGAGGAACTTCAACGACAACACGGAACGGACCACGGTCCGCGCCATGATTCCGAGCCGCTCATGCTCGTAGGTGGGTGGGGAGGCGGCGAGGTCATGTCAGGGCCGTCTTTGATGGCGATCAATTCATGGCTCGAGTCCACGGCAACGCTGGCCGAGGCTTTGGGCATGAGCCGCCGCTTCGTCAACGCAACAGAGGGCGGCTCGTCCGTGAAAGGCTTCGAAGAACTCCCGCTTGCCAGCCTGCTCGACACTCTGCCTGACCGCGAACTTTCGGTTGCAACTATCGTGGCTCGAGCGCACGAAAATCTCCCGCCGCTAACTACCCATAGCATCGGCGCGTGGTTGGAGCTTCAAGCAACATTGACGAAGACGGTCAGGGTACACGCGCGCCGAGTACGACGTCTCTCCAACTACGCTCTCGCGGCATTGAGAACGGACCAACCCGCGACCATCAATCGCGCGTTTGCCCGGTTGGACGCGGAAGAGAAAGACCTCAAGCGACACGTGGCCCAAGCCCCGTTGGTGGACGCTTGGTCACACGCAGATGTGGATGCGCTCGTCGTTGCTCACGGCAATGACAGTGGACAAGACGCCCGCTCGAGCGCCGAGTCGGCGATCAGAGTCGGCATACAGATTGCCGCCGCCATTGAACAGGCGGCGAAGGAACTGGAGATTCGGCTCCGTTCCAACTCTCTGCCCCTGTGCACAGGGACAGCAACGAAAGGGAATTCAAAATGACGTTGATGCTGCGCACCAACATACCCTCACTGGAAGCACAAAAGAACCTTGGGAAATCCAACAGCGCGCTCCAGACCAGTTTCAACCGTCTATCCAGCGGGTTACGAATAAACAGCGCCAAGGACGACGCGGCAGGTCTCGCCATCAGCGAGAGCATGATGACTCACATCCGCTCGTACACGGTTGCCGAACGCAACGCCAACGATGCGATCAGCATGGTGCAAACCGCCGAGGGCGCTTTAGGCGAGGTGCAAAACATCATGGGCCGCATGCGGGAGCTGGCGATGCAAGGCGCCAACGGCAGTCTCACCGACGTCGACCGCGGCTATCTAGACACCGAGTATCAAGCTTTGAAGGCAGAGATTGGCCGCATTCAAGGCTCAGCCAAGTTCAATGGCAAGCATCTGTTGGATCTGAATACGTCGACCATCGTTTTCCAAGTCGGATTGGACAATACTGCCGCTGACCAGCTCTCGGTGCAATTTGGCGGCTTCGGATTAACTCAAGTTCTGGACGCGATGAACAACGTAGCGGGCTCGACAGCATCAGCCGCCCTTACCGCCTTGTCTACCATCGATGCGGCAATGGACACCATCTCCAACGAACGCGCCAAGTACGGCGCCTCGATGAATCGGTTGGAGATCACGACGAGTTCGATTCAAACCATGCGTCTCAACCTTTCCGCGGCCAACTCTCGCATTCGCGACGTGGACGTCGCGCTGGAAACAGCGACGCTTGCCCGCAATCAAGTCTTGTCGCAAGCCGGCGTATCGGTGCTAGCGCAAGCCAACCAGTTGCCGCAGCTCGCCATGAAGCTCATCGGCTGACGCTCTCGGCCCGCAATGGTACGGGCCAAAGCGGCTTCAAATGACACACTGGCGCCTTAGGGCGCCAAGCCGCATCAACTCGTGCTCTCGGCGTCCGTTCTGGATCCCGTACGCTCATACCGTCACGGTCGCCCCGTCGACGGCCCGGGTGGTGAAGGGTGGCGTTGGTGATGCGCGCGGACGTTTCCTCGGCGGGTTTTTCAGAGGGCCTTCGAGAAAGGGCCAACCGAAGCTTCGGTAAACTGTTGACGAGCTATCGCCTCCCTCGCGCCGGACTCGAGGCAGGAGGCTGCCGGTCCAAGGTGCAGCGACGCTTGTGGTCGTGCGAGCTGCTGGAACGAAGGCTCAACCAAACGCTCGGTGCCTCCCGGTGTGCGGACGCCGCCATCGAAGAGCTCGACGCCACGCTGAAGCGGCTGCAGGAGCTCCAACCTTCTGCCACCGGCGGCAATTGCGCTCATCTTGCGCCGTCATTGATGGATGTCTCAACGGCATTGCGAGCCGAGATGCAATTCATAGCGTCCGCGCTCGACGCGTTGTCGACGTCTCGCGCCGAGTTGAACAAAGCGGTGAATCATCTGGTGGACGCGTCTGCTACCGCTCAAACGCTGCGCCTCAACGTCGTGGCATCAGTTACCACGCTAGGCTCAGTGGATGACGCCCTGGATGCTCACCGCTCGCTCCTCACCTTGGAAGCGAGCACTTGCCACCCGATGCCGACTCATGCGTCGACCCCATCCTGCTCCGTTTTCGAACGCCCCACGTAGAGCCGCTTACGACGCCGACGATTTCGCTCAAGCGAGCCGAGCAATCCCCGTTCTCCACAAGTGCCAGACAATGACGTCTCGGCACTGTGAGCCCAAGCTCACGAACTGCTCCATGGAAGGAGATATGCACAATGGGAATGGTAATTCAGACGAACGTATCGTCGATGGAGGCTCAGAAGAACCTCCTCGGCAACCAAGCAAACCTCACGAAGAGCTTCAATCGACTCTCCAGCGGTTTCAGAATCAACACGGCTGCGGACGACGCTGCTGGCCTAGCCATCAGTGAAAGCATGAAGTCCCAGATCCGCTCCTACACCGTCGCCGAGCGTAACGCCTCGGACGCCATCTCGATGGCACAAACGGCTGAGGGCGCCCTGGGAGAGATGCACAACATCCTCGGCCGTATGCGAGAGTTGGCCATGCAGTCTGCCAACGGCAGCATGACGGCTCAAGATCGCGGCTACGTGCAAACGGAGTTCGCGCAACTCCAGTCGGAAGTAACCCGCATCCAGGACTCGGCGAAGTTCAACGGCAAGGCCCTGGTCGGACAGTCAGCAACGGTCATCAGCTTCCAAGTTGGCCTCGAGGCCACCGCTACGGACCAAATCAGTGTCACATTCGGAGGTCTATCCCTCTCCGCCCTGATCAACGACGCCGCGGTTTCAGGTGCGGAGGCGTCGCAAGCACTGGCAGCCCTTGCCACCATCGATGCGGCCATCGGCTCCATCTCTACGGCTCGCTCGAGCTACGGTGCGGCCATGAACCGAATGGAAGTTGCCACCAGCAACATCCAAACCATGCGCCTCAACTTATCTGCGGCGAACTCTCGCATCCGCGACGTGGATGTGGCGGAAGAGACCTCGCGCATGAGCCGCAACCAGGTATTGGCCCAAGCTGGCATCTCGGTGCTCGCTCAGGCTAACCAGATACCGCAACTCGCAGCTCAGCTCATAGGCTAACACCCGTCGCTACTCACCCGCCCTAGGTAGGACTTATCCTTCCTAGGGCGGTCGTGCGTTGGCCCTTCTAAACGCGAGCAATCGCACAGGCGACTTGCTCTCACTCAGACTTCAGTCAAAGCTACACTAACATGGGTCCTACAATCACGTTCGGCGGTGTTGGCTCTGGAATGGACATCGAAGGTCTGATCGAGGGGCTGGTAGGCGTGAGCCGTCAGCCCATCACCAGATTGGAAAATCGCGCTGCGTCGGCTCGAGCTGCGGTCACTGAATTGTCGGACATTGGTTCACTGCTGTCCAAGTTGAAGACAGCTGCGAGCAACTTGGACACGCTGCAGGAGGTTGGAAGCTACAAGGCAAGCGCCTCCAACGAAGAAGCCTTGGCGATCAGCACGAACGGCTCCGCCCAGCCCGGCAGCTACGATGTTCAGGTGCTTCAACTGGCTTCAGCAGACCGCCGCTACAGCCACGGCATGGCCGCCGCCAACAGCGCACTCGGGCATCAGGGAACACTGACGTTTCAAATCGGATCTGGGGACACTGTTGCACCGGACTCTCAGACCTTGATCGGGGGAGACACGGTCGACATCGCCATCGAAGCCAGCGACACCCTCGACACGATCATCAAGAAGATCAACGATTCGGGGTTACGAGTCGCTGCCAGTAGTTTTTTCGATGGTAATGAGTACCGACTGCAGGTGCGTGGGCTCGACGCTGGAGCCGACAATGCACTGAACATCGTTCAGAGTGGCTTCGACTTGGGCTTGAACGAAGACGCCAACATCGCCAGCAGAGCGGTGAACGCGCAGGTGACCATCGATGGCTTTCTCGTTGAAAGCGCCAGCAACAACATCAATCAGGCCATTCCCGGCGTTTCGCTCGCGCTGAAGAAGACGACGAGCGAGCCGTTCCAAGTCACCGTGGCTGACGACCCTCAGGCCCTCGGCACCAAGCTCAAGGAATTCGTCGACGCCTACAACGCGGTCATCAACAAGGTGCATCAGACGGCAGGCTTCGGGAAGACCAAAGCCAGCAACTCGGCACTCGCCGGCGATTCATCCTTGCGTGGCGTCACGAGTCAGCTCAGCGCTCAACTCTCGCGCACGTTCGGCAGTGGCGCCTACAGCACGTTAGCGTCGATAGGCGTACAACTGAACAACAACGGCACGCTCAAGCTCGACCAGTCAAAGTTGGACAGCGCCATTGCCAAGGACCCCCAGGCCGTGACGAACCTTTTGGCCGGTGGCGACCAGACTGACGGTTTCATGGATCTGATCCGCGACTTGACCGACAGGCTCACCGATCCGACCAAGGGCAGCTTGAGTATCCGCAAAGATGGCTTCGACGCGAGAGCGCGACGCTTTTCCGATCAAATAGAAACGGAGCGGAAGCGTCTGGAAACGCTTGAGTCTCGGTTACGCAAGACGTTCTCAGAGATGGACGCAACAGTCGCCGGCTACAACGCGCAACTGAACTACCTGATCGCCAACACCTAACAGATCGCCTAAACCACATGCTTGGGACCGCTGCCGCTCGCTACAAACAAGTCAAGCAAAACACGCTGACCCCCGGTGAACTGTTACTTGCCCTGTACGATGGCCTCTTTCGCTTCCTCAACGGCGCCAAGCATTGTTTGGCCAACGGTGAGACCACCAAAGCGAGAGAGTTCTTGTGCAAGGCTCACGCGATCGTGTCGGAGCTGTACTTGGCGCTGGATCACAAGGTCCAGCCCGAGTTGTGCGCAAACCTGGCATCCGTGTACGACTTTGCCATGAGTCGATTGACGGACGCGAACCGCTTGGCAAATGCCGACTACGTGGACGAAGTGATTAGGGTCCTGACGCCCCTTAGGGAAGCTTGGCAGCAGGCCGTACCGGAAGCGGTCAAGGAAGGTAGCCGCAAAGGATAGGTCGCTTCGATGGTAGCCCCCGCTCAGTTTTCCGCTTCACCCGCAACAGCCTTCGAACCGGAAAGCGAGCGTCGAGCCAAAGCGGACAATCCAACGCCTTCGCCTTCGCGCCACCACGCTGCGACGAACGTTCTGTACCCAGCCTTCTCCGCCACCATCGATGACGAGGCCGTGATTTGGGACGTGGGCTGCGGCGAGGGGCGTGGCACCGCCCAGCTTGTCGGCCCCGAACGGCAAGTCGTCGGCATCGACAGCGATAAGGAGCTGTTGGCTCGGGCGCGTCGTGGCGTTCCCCAAGCGCTGTTTTGCGAGGTCTTGCCCGTCGAGGGTGCACCAGACGCCGTGGTCATCGTCGACGCCCTGGGTGGCGCGATGGATCCCAGCGCACTGCTGATGGAGCTCGCGGCTCGGGCCCGACCGGGCGCCGTTCTTCTGCTGGCCGAGCCGCGAGCATACCTCGGACAACAATTGCGCGCGCCACGAGTGCGGGCCTTCTCCGACGCCGACGTGGTCGAACTGTTGCTCTGCTCGGGATGGACCAACGTCGAAGTCCACGCCGTGGCGCACACGTTCGTCGTCGTAAGTGCCAAAGCGGAACCCGCTCTAGCATCGACCTTAGCCAATCTGGGTGAACAGCCCGAGCAACAGCTTCGTCCGTGGTTAGACGGCGCCGAGCCTCAGTTGAAGGCGCAGTTGCGCGTCGTCGTAGCTCAGTCCGCACTCAAAGCCTCAGACGGAGACCGAGCCACGGCTCACTACCTGGCGGCCCTGGAAGGTACTCCAGAGTTAGCGTCCGCTTCGAGCGGCTTGGCGTTTCTGATGGCCTCCTGCGGCAATTACGCGGAAGCGGTGCACTTCACGGCGCGTTGTCTCGAGGCCCACCCGACCCACGTTCCTGCGTTGCGCTTGTGGCTACACCTGGCCGGCTCGAGCCAGCCGGAAGAACGACTGCGGACGGCCCAGGCGCTGGCAGATCTGTGCCCCTCCGATGCGGAGGTACAAGCCACCCTCGCCCAACTACATTCCGAGTTGGGTCGACCCCAGTTGGCTATTCAAGATCTCGAATTGTTGCGTCAGTACCAGACCGAGCCAAACGTGGACCTGTCGGTGACTTTGGCCTGGCTGCTCGACTCGGTAGGTAGGCGTGCAGACGCGTGCGTCGAAGCCAGACTCGCCGCAGCCCTGGCGCCCGACGCCCCGGAAGTCGCCGACCTGCTGAACACCTTGCACGGCGTCACTTAAGTTTGACGCGGTGCTGTCCCAGCTTGTGCTTGATGAGCAGGTCTTGGAGCGCCAGCTCTACGATCGCTGGTTGTTCCACCCCCAGGGCGTCGGCAAAGCGCGCGGCGGTGATGGGCTGGAGTACGAGCGTCTCGTCGTTCTCCACCTTGGCGACCCGAGAGGGCAGCATCCCTGCCTGCTTTGCCAACTGCCGAACACTCACGCCGGCGGCATAGCGCAAGCGCGCTACCTCCTCCCCCGCCCGCGGACGCTTCTTTTTCGAGCCGGGCATCAACTTGACCACGTAGTCAAGACCCGCTCGCGTCACCAGTGACTGCAGAATCGCCGTGACGACTCGCTTGTGGTCCAGCTTCAGGCACTTCGCAAGCTTGGCTGACTTGGGAAATCCAAGCAGCTCCGAGCCCCGTTCGATGCGCGAGACCCGCGAGACGGTCGTACGCGTCGCTTGGGCGACGTCGTACTGTGTCAAACCATGTGCTTCACGGGTCTTGCGGACGAGTTTGTCGAGTGTTTCTGCCACGATTTCAATGCTCCGTCAGGGTTGGCTAACACCGGGCACCGTACCAGCCCATGAACATGGACTAGCCCACCTAAGGGAACCAGGCCAGCGATAGACTTGGCGCCCCGCGCTTTGTGCACCACTTCTGGTAAGTAGTCCCCGCTGAGCCCCATTGTCTATCCCAGATTACCAGCCACGGGTGGTGAATACAGCTAACCATACAAGAAAGTGACCGCATTACAAAAAAACGGCGACAGCCACCCGTTGGTGACTGTCGCCGCATTTGGTGAGCCGTTTTTGACTGTCGCTTTTCGCCTCAGAGGCTGTAATACATGTCGAACTCGACGGGGTGAGGCGACTGACGGAAACGAGTTACTTCCTTCATCTTCAGATCGATGTAGGCGTCTATCAGGTCCTTGGTAAACACGTCCCCTTTGAGCAGGAACTCGTGATCGGCAGCAAGCGCCTCGAGCGCCATGTCGAGCGATGAACACACCGTGGGAACCTTGGCTTCCTCTTCGGGCGTGAGCTCATACAGATCGATGTCCATGGGCTTACCAGGGTCGATCTTGTTCTGGATACCGTCCAACCCGGCCATCATCATCGCCGAGAAAGCGAGATAGGGATTTGCTGTCGAGTCGGGAAAGCGAACTTCCAGACGTGCCGCTTGCGGATTCGACACCCAAGGGATGCGGATTGACGCCGAACGATTGCGTGCCGAGTAGGCCAAAATGGTTGGGGCTTCGAACCCCGGAACCAAGCGCTTGTAGCTATTGGTACCCGGATTGCTGAACGCATTGATGGCTCGAGCGTGCTTGATGATGCCGCCGATATACCACAGTGCCTCCTGCGAGAGCCCGGCGTACACGTCTCCCGACATGATGCTCTTGCCGCCCTTCTGCAGCGACTGGTGTACGTGCATGCCGCTACCGTTGTCACCAACCAAGGGCTTGGGCATGAACGTCGCTGTCTTGCCGTGACGGGCAGCGACTTGCTGTACCACGTACTTGAGCATCAAGACTTCGTCGGCCTTCTTGAGCAGCGAACCACCGCGCACGCCGATTTCGCATTGACCAGCAGTCGCGACTTCGTGGTGGTGTACCTCCACGACGAGCCCCATCTGCTCTAGTGCCAAGCACATCTCGGAGCGAATATCCTGCAACGAATCGACAGGCGGCACCGGGAAGTATCCTCCCTTGATGCCTGGTCGATGCCCAGAGTTGGCGCCGTTCATATCGTCGCCGCTACTCCAAGCTCCCTCGCTCGATTCGATCGCGTAACCCGAGGCACTCATGCCGACCGTCCAGGTAACCCCGTCGAAGACGAAGAACTCGTTTTCCGGTCCGAACGTGGCGTTGTCCGCGATTCCTGTCGACGCCAGGTAAGCGATAGCTCGCTTCGCCAACGAACGCGGATCCCGCTCATAGCCTCGCATGTCGCTCGGTTCGATCACGTCACATCGAACGATCAGTGTCGGCTCCTTGAAGAAGATGTCGAGCACTGCCGTTTCGGGATCCGGCAACAGGATCATGTCCGACAGGTTGATGGCCTTCCACCCAGCAATGGAGGAGCCATCGAACATCTTTCCGTCAGTAAAGAGCTTGGCGTCTACCTCATGCGAGGGCACGGTGACGTGATGCTCCTTGCCCTTCGTATCAACGAAGCGCAAGTCAACAAATTTCACGCCCTTCTCCTTGATTAGCTTCAGAACATCCGCTGCGGTCATTCGTGTCTCCTTAAAAAGTATCGTGTCGTCTTGGCTGTAGGTCACTGCTGACCCACCTCTCCCTACAGCGGTAGAGGCAGGTTTTTTTCCGGACCCGTGACGGTCTATCGAGCCCAATGTTTCAGGAACGTGTCCGCGATTCGCAAAGGACGGATTGTCTTTGGGCCATCCTGCCACTGCCCGTTTCGTGAGCCGAAGGGTTGTTTCAGAGCCGGACGCAAGCCGGACGCAATGGCCCACCTGTGAGCCCAACCACGCGGCTCCGCGTTCGCAATGGTTGAAGCAGCAGGAGGCTCGCGACTACTGTGGGCCGTGGCCAGCCACTCATCTCCCTCCCTCGTGGAGTTCGCCGAAATCGCGAAACGTTATAAAGTGCTGTTCTTCGACGCCTATGGGGTGCTCAAGAACTCCAGTGGCATCATCAGCGGCGTACCTGAAACGCTGCTTTGGCTCACGCGCTCTGGGCATGATGTCTACGTAGTGACGAACGACGCTTCCAAGTCCCCTGATTTGATGACTCAGAGCTACGTGCACGCAGAGTACGGCCCGCTCATTTCTGCCAGTCGTATCATCTCGTCCGGTCTACTGGCGAAAGACTTCCTGCGCAGCAAAGTACGCACCGGACGGGTGGCGTACTTGGGAAAACCTACGTCGGCGTTCTACATTGAAAGCGCCGGGCTAACGCCCGTCCCGATCGCCGAAGCAGGGCCTGACGACGACATCAAGGCGATCGTCATGCTGGACGATGAAGGCTTCGACTGGTTTAGAGACATCAATCGCGCACTCAACCTCGTCCGCCGCAAGAACGTGCCGGTCATCGTCGCCAACACCGACGCCTCGTACCCCGTCAACGGCAATGACGTCGCTGTGGCCGTGGGCGGGCTGGCCTCCATGATCGAAACCATCGTGGGCAAACGCTTCATTCGCTTCGGTAAGCCCGATACGATGATGTTCTCCTACGCGTTCGCCTGCGCCTGCTCGAACGACGCAACGGTGTCGAAGAACGACGTGTTGATGGTCGGCGACACCCTTTCGACGGATATCTACGGCGCCAACGCGTTCGGCATCGATACGGCTTTAGTGCTCTCCGGCAACACTCAAGCGCAGGATGCCCCGGTTTTCATCTCCGCCTCCGGCATCATCCCCACCTACATTTGCGAGTCAATCCTGACGTAGCCGTCAATCTGTGGTTGGGCTCGGCTGCGTCTCTGCCCCGGCGTCGACGGCTGTCACTGCACGAGTTTCATCTGACCCAGGTCCAAGAGCGGCCCTTCGCAAGCGGTCGACGTCGAAAGCTTCCTCCGTATCGCGGTCGTTCGCCCGGAGGTACTCGAAAACGAATTCGACGCGGCGATTGCGCGCTCGTGCTTCGTCGGTGGTGTTGGGCACGACAGGCCGCATGTGGGCGTATCCGGCAATGTAAACCAGCGCCGGGTCGAGCCCACCCTGGCTCATGAAACGCAAAACGGCCGATGCGCGCGCCGCCGAGAGTTCCCAGTTCGACGGAAACTGCGAGGTATTGATGGGCCGGTTGTCGGTATGCCCCTCGATCGCCAGGCGTCCGTTGAAGGCGTGGAATAGCTCAGTCATGGCATCTAGCACGGGCACGGCTCCATCCTTCAGCCGCGCCTGACCGGAATCGAACAGGACGTGATCCTTGGCACGAACGACGACTCCCCGTGGGTCACTACTCACTTCGAGAGCCTCAGCCAATCCGCGACGTTGGATGAACGCTTCAACGATGGAGACGACCTCGTCCTCAGTTGCAGCCAGCTCATGGATGCTGGGAGGTAACATCTGAACGTCGGACAACTCAACCGGGCTGCTGCTGAGAGCCTCATGGGAGCCACGGATTTTGAATTGGACGCCAAAAGCTTCTTTGACGGAGCCGAGCGCCGTACGGAAATTTTGCACGTCCATGTTGGCGAAAGACAGCAACAGTACGAAGAAGCACAGCATCAACGTCGCGATGTCGCTAAACGTGGCCATCCATGCCGGAGCGCCCTCAGGAGGGCAGTCGCAATCTTCTTCGTCACTCATAGCCAACGCCCACTAGGCAACGCCCTTCTTCTCATGCGGCCTCGGCATCATTGGGTCGCTCGTGCGGAGAAAGCCG
>CAZNZA010000001.1:45702-56457 GCA_964577325.1 uncultured Polyangiaceae bacterium | reverse complement strand
ATGCCCTCCCGGCGCGCCGTGTTGGAGAGCTCGAGAATGACACGAATCGTCTCTGCGGGATTGGAACCCTTTTGAGTGAAGGTGTTCTTGGCTATCTTGAGCGCGCCCAACACGTTGCCGAGACTCTCGATGGTGAAGCACGCAGCAATGGTGCCGCCAACGACAATCAGAACGCTGGGAATATCGATGAACATGCTGAGGTCTCCCCCCAACATGATGGCTCCGATGACCAGTCCGAAAGACAGCACCAGCCCAAGAATCGTCGAGACATCCACAGAATGACCTTATGCGCTTCTTTCAACCGCCGAATGAGCGAGCTTGGCGCGCAACGCTAGCTCGAGCGCGGGCAACTGCGCCGCGTGATCGAGATCGATGGACGGTTGCTCCAACACAAAGGGTAGGACGACGCGGCCCACCATGGAGTTAAGGTCCAGGATGGCCCGCGGCCGAATGATGTCCACGTACCCGTTGCCGGCATAAACTGTAGGCAGAATCTGGCGCGGCATGCTGTGCGCTTCCGGCAGGCCTGGAAGCTCCAGCAGAGGCCGCGCACCGGACTTCTCCAGTACCCAAAGCTTGTAGGGCGACGCCGAACTCGGACTCAAAGACTTCAGAGAGTCGGCTTGCGGTGATGCGAGCAACGTGTCGATGGCACGATCGACGACTGAGGCTTCGCGCACGGGAGTGGTTGGCCGCAACTGCACCACCAGCTCGGGAAGCGCCCCTGTTTGCTGACGCAGGGTGCGGAGCGCGTGGTCGAACACCTCTAGGTCCGTGGCAAGGTCCGTCGCATACTCAGCGGGTCGCATGAACGGGACTTCCGCCCCATAGCGGCGAGCCACTTCTGCAATCTCTTCGTCGTCGGTCGACACGATCGTGCGCGTGATGCGCTTGGACGAAAGCGCGTGCTCAATGGAATATGCAATCAGCGGTTTGCCCGCGATGGGGACGAGATTTTTCCTGGGGATCCCTTTCGAACCCCCACGCGCCGGGATCAGGGCTAGAATTTCACTCATTGGCGTACGCTCCCGCTGCCTAGGCCGTCATCCCACACGTCGAAGTTTTTTCATGATGGGAACTTCCGCCTCAGTGACGCGTTTGACGCCGTCACCTAGAGCGGATTCCACGGCGCGGATGTGTTGCACCAACCCGCGCAGCTCTTCGGGTTCGACGGAAGCAGACTGGTCCGTCCCCCACATGCTGCGGTCCAAGGTAATGTGCCGCTCTACCATACAAGCGCCTAGCGCGACCGCCGCGGCCGACGTCACCAATCCCGTCTCGTGACCCGAGTAACCCACGGGACAGCCGAACCTGTCCCTCAAGACCGGAATCATCTTCAAGTTGAGATCTACCAGGTTAGCGGGGTAGGCACTCGTGGTGTGCATGAGGATGAGATTGTCCGTGCCCATCACGCTAATGGCGTGGTCCACTTGTTCGATCGTGCTCATGCCGGTCGACACGATCAAAGGACGGCCCGTAGCGCGGTGATGACGCAGTAGGGCGTCGTCGGTGAGACTGGCGGATGCAATCTTGTACGCCGGAGGCTCAAACTGCTCGATGAAATCTACGGAAGCCTCGTCCCAGCAGGAGGCGAACCAGTCAATACCGCAATCGATGCACTTGTCGTGAATCGTCTGGTATTGTTCCTGGCCAAACTCGAGCCCTCGCTTCAGGTCACCGTTGGTACGTCCAAACGGGCTCTCTCGGGGCCGCTCCATTTCGTCTGCGCTGTATACGATGTCTACACTGCGCTTCTGAAATTTCACCGCGTCGCAGCCCGCATCGGCAGCTACTTCTATGAGTCTTCCGGCAAGCTCCAGGTCGCCGTTATGATTGATGCCAATCTCGGCCACGATGTAAGCCGGGTATCCCGGTCCAACCCATTTCTCACCAATTTTTACAGCCTTCATATGCTCTTGGTCCTTTTCGTTGCGTTACACGGCGCCGCGCTGCGCTGCTATCAGTAGCGCCGTGCGACTCATTTCATCGGTCAGTGCGTCGACAGCCGCCGTGCCAGGTTCGAATCCTGATCCAGCGGCGCGCCAGGGGCTAACGGTCGCATGGCGGTTGAAGTATTCATGGCTATTGACATTGTGCGCTAGCTCGTGTGCCATTCCATACGGCGGAGTCGCTGGGCCGGGTGAGGGGGAAGGTGCGAAATACGGCTGTACGGGTTTGGGCTGATTCGAAAGTGGGCCTGCGGTTGCGCCGAGGGCGTCAAAGCCGTGTTGCATCGCTTGGTTGGCCAGGCGCGTGACACCTTTGGCGTAAAGTACCGGATCGCCCGTAAAGTACCCGCCCACCTTCAACTCATGAGCAAAACGCTCGGGCTGTTCGGCTTTTGCGGCATCGATGGCAGAACCGTACTTGCGCACGAGCAAGGAGATGTAGTCTTTGGCTCCCTCTTGTGCGCTTTGGTACGCTCTGAAGCCGTCCTTGATGTGGACCGTGGACTCGCCGTAACCTTCTCGCGTCTTCATGACGGTGGTCATCCCCTCTGGCCCCCTGCCCTTGATGCCCGCGAAGTTGTAATTGTACATGCTCTTGCCCTGGCCGGTTTCCAAAGCCCAGTGGGAGGTCAGGATTGCCAGCGTTCCCTCGGAAGGTTGTTCACCGGTAATGCTGCTATAGGCCTGCTTGATGGCCTCGGACGCCTGACTGCCTGACAAGGATGTACGGGTAGGTTGCACGAAGATGGGACCGCTCGTCTTGCTGTGTGCAGACGCTGCCCGGGCGACCTCGTGTTGAAACGCGGCTGCAGATGCTTGCGCCGCGCGATTGTGCGGAACCTCCGTCAACGCCATGCTGGCTGACGACATTCCGTCTACTGCACCGACTGCCATTCCCGTGCATCTTGCAAATGCCGGGCCGCTCCGTTTCAATCGGCGCTTGGGTCCATCTCGGCTGAGAGTATCGTCAGGTCTTCGAGAACGTTGAGAAGTTCAACCTCGAGACCCTTGTTGCCAATCAACGCCAGCGCTTCGACCAAGCTCGGCGTCTGCTCCATGTCAGAAGCTTGCATCGCCCTACGAATGCAACGCGCCTGCAGAACACGAATGTCTTCGACCAATCCGCCCACCTGCTGAGTGGAAACGTAAGGATCGTTGAGCGCGGACAGCAAAGCCTGCACTGCATCCAAGCTGCCGAGATCCTGCTTCTGCACTTGCCAAGGCGGAGCTCCTTTGGCGTGTTCTGCGGCGCGCCGATCGGCGATGCGCTGAAGGACTTGGCGGCGAATGGAGGCTTGTTGATCGGACACGGGTGGTCAAACTCCTGACGGTCTACGAGTCAACGACTCGACCTATCCAGCACGCGCACACGCCAACGTTAGCGGAAAAGTTGCGCTCCCCAGGTGAAGTGCAATCGCAATACCAATGAACGGCAACAACGCCGCGGGCAACACCGACAAAAGCGTGGATCGCCCGCGTGGCGCGCGCCAGCTTCGTGTGCGACGGCTCCCGTTCATTGGTTCGTGGGCGGCGAGAAATTCGTGTTAGCGTCGACAGCCCATGTTTGGCCACTTTTGCGCACGTGGTTTCGGGATCCTCGGCGGCCTGCTCTCGCTGGCTCTGATACTCAGCTGTCGATCGCGTACCGAGGAAGAGCTCGAGAAGCTCAACCTCACGCGTCAAGAGGCCGAGCGCATCCTTGGAGAGCTATCTGCTAAGCGGGCGGAGCATGAACCGCCACCCGAACCTACAGCCTCGCAACCCCATGAGCGCCAAGCCCCGCTCCCAACCATGGCCGCGAGCTCCCCCGCCGTGAGCGGCGCGCTAGACCAATGGTTGCTCGACGATCTCGTCGATGTAGCTCCCGCAGCTCCCTCGAGCGCCACGCGCAAAGGCGTGATGCTCATCAATGGGCAGAACGAGCTGTTCTTGGCGAAGGTAGGTCCCCTATCCGCCAATAGGCGTCCTGGTCCTTCCCCCGTGGCCGCCATCCCCGACGAAAAAGGGCCCTTTGCGCTCGGGCGAGGCCCGACCATCGGCGGACACTATGCCTATTGGATTACCAGTCACTATCTGCTTCGACGTCCGCACACGGCCCCTTACGGCCCGTTGGAGATCATCGCCAGCGACGCCCGGGTTGGAACCCGCGCCTCAGCAGTCACCCTACGGAGCGAGCGAGCTGCGGTAGCCTACATCGCACTGCCCAAGATAAAGAACGGCCCCCTGCGCGCCAGGCTTTGGTTCGAGCAGGACAAGCCCTCGGAGCCGCTCACGTTGACCGAACCCGGTTCATCCACATTGAGCGTGGAGCTGGTCGAACACGAGGGGCAACACCTCGCCTTATCGTTGGAAGCACGCATGGGAATGACGGCTCTTCACGCCCGCGCCTTCGACCCGGAACGACAACAGCTGGCCTCCGACCGAGTGGTGTGGATAGGAGGCACGTCGCAACCCATGACGGAAATCCGTGCCCTCAGCACCACGCCCGCCTTGCTGGCACTGCTCGCCATCGAGCAAGACATCAGCCACTTTGGCGTCGCCATCCTCGAAGTGCCTCGCATCGACAAACAGCAAGCCGCGGTGCATTGGACGACATTCGCCAATGGTCAAGACCCGGCGCCCGTAGCGGCGGCCAACGTGTGCAAGACCGACCTACTCCTTTTCGCGCGCCCCAGCACCGCGTCCCCCCGCGCCCCACAAGAATTGGTGTTGGCAAAACTCGACGACGGGATCCCGCGCCATGAGCTCGTTCTGTCAACGGCACGAGCCTTCTATGACGTATCGATTGCCGCCTTGCCGGGGGGCGCGCTTCTGAGCTTCGTCGCCGACGAACGCACGTGGGCCCGCACGATACGTTGTCCTTGACTGCGCGCGACGGGACAAGCGGAACCTTTACGCCAGTTTGCAGTAGCCTTCGGCTCACTTCCCCCCTACACCCGCCATCTTCGTCATTCCGGATTGAAAACAGGAACCAGCAGTGGCTCAATCTCGTTCACCCAAAACCATCGCATCAACCCCACCTTCGCGTGCTGGCTCCGACCGCTCCGCAAAGCGCACCCGTAAGGCAGGAAAGGCATCTAAACCAGCCGCCACTCGCAAGCGAGGCGTTCGCTTCAGCGCGAAAACCGCTGACAAGCATGAACTCTATCAGCTGAGCGTACAAGATGCGGAATTCGAAGTTCAATTCATCACTCGGGTGTTTCGTAAGCTGCGTGGTCGCAAACCCATGAGCATCCGCGAGGACTTCTGCGGCACCGCCCTGTTTTGCGCCGAGTGGGTGAAAAGTGACAAGGAGCGCACGGCAACGGGCGTGGACATCGACGGCAAGGTGCTTCGCTGGGGGCGAGAACGAAACCTGGCGCCATTGGGTGCCGCAGCGGATCGCATTCAACTGCTGCAGCAGGACGTGCTCGAAGCGGCAGCGGCTGGATTCGATGTCGGCATCGCCTTCAACTTCAGCTACTGGTGCTTCAAGGACCGTCCTACACTACTGCGCTACTTTCGGCGCATGCGTTCGGCGTTGACCAAAGACGGTCTGTTCTTCCTCGACGCCTATGGTGGCTATGAATCGCACGAGCCCGATCTCGAGGAGCCACGAAAAATTTCCGGCGGCTTTACGTACATTTGGCACCAGGACATCGTCGACCCCATCAACAACCACGTCGTCAACCACATTCACTTCGAGTTTCGCGACAAGACGACCATGCGCAAAGCCTTCACTTACGATTGGCGGCTATGGTCTTTGCCGGAACTGCAAGAACTTTTGCTGGAGGCGGGCTTCAAGCGCGTCACCATCTATTGGGAAGACGCTGACGACGAGGGCGAAGGCACCGGCGTGTATCGTCCCAAAAAAGCGGTGACGAATGAAGCGGGTTGGATCGCCTACCTATTGGCCGAGGCGTAAGGCGCGCCGCCGCGGGTCGAGCTCCAGCGGCGGTCCGAGCTTGCGGCGCTGCAGCGCGGCTCCATGACTCGGAGATGCACCTTCAGAGACGATGGGGAAGCCGGGCCCGCGTGACCTTTACCTGGCTCTCGCTAACCGCCAACCTGTCATTGACCGGGTGCCAGTCTCGGCTGACAGAGGAGCCTGCCACGGGTCCGTCTCCCGCCGCCCGGCAACCGGACCAGCCGTTCACGGGCGCAGAAGAGGGTAATGCTCAGGCGGCCGCGGAATACGACGCGATGCTTACGACGTACCCCTATCCCTTCGACGTGCGCCACTTCGACACCGAGGTACAGGGGCACAAGCAGCGAATGGCTTACATGGATGTCGGCCCCTCTGAAAAGTCGCGGCACGCAATCGTGCTCTTGCATGGCAAGAACTTCTCTGGCGCACACTGGGGCCGAACGGCGAACGGTCTGGCGGCTCGTGGTTACCGCGTCGTGATCCCAGATCAGATCGGGTTCGGCAAGTCGTCGAAACCGACGGATATTCAGTACTCCTTTCACATGCTGGCGCACGAAACCAAGCGCCTGCTCGATAGTGTGGGCGTGGCTGAGGCAACGGTCGTCGGCCATTCCATGGGCGGCATGCTCGCCACTCGTTTTGCCCTCATGTACCCGTCTTTCACCAAGCAGCTAGTCCTCGTCAATCCGATTGGACTCGAGGATTACGCCGCGAAAGTTCCCTATACCCCTGTAGAGCAGCAGGCCAAGGCTACCTTAGAAGCCACGCCCCGAAGCATCCGTCAGTACATGACCGAGAGCTACTTCGACGGGCAGTGGAAGGACGAGTACGAAGAAGTGGTGGCTTTGCAGGCGGGCTGGGCCACAGGTCCCGATAAGCAACACCTGGCGTGGGTGAGCGCGCTAACCGCGGACATGATATTCACTCAACCCGTGGTGCACGAGTTTTCGCGGCTGAAGGTGCCCACACTCCTGGTCATCGGCCAGCGCGACCGGACAGCTTTGGGCAAGAATCTCGTACCGCCCGAGGTGGCGCAAGGCATGGGCCTGTACCCAGAGCTCGGACATCGAGCGGCCCAAGCCATCCCCGGCGCACAGCTCGTGCCTCTGGATGCCGTCGGTCACCTTCCCCACTACGAAGCCTTCGACGCTTGGATGGCCGCGCTGACCAAGTTTCTGCCCCAGGCGGCCAAGCCATAGTTCAAGCGATTCGGAAGAGCCGTCTAGCGTTCTCGTTCGTCTGCTTTGCCACGCGCTCGGCGTCCATGCCTCGCAGGCGAGCCACTTCGGCGACTACGGTCGGCAAAAAAGCAGGCTCGTTGTGGGCGGGTCGATGGGGCTCAGGCGTTTGGAAAGGCGCGTCCGTTTCGACCAGCAAGCGCTCGAGCGTCACCCGCTGCACGGCAGCGCGTGGCTTGCTGGCGCGCGGCTGACAGACGATGCCCGTGAAGGCGATGTGCAGCCCGAGGGACTCGTACACCGGAACGAGCTCAGCCGGACCGCTGTAACTGTGCATGACCCCACCAGTCTTGGGTAACCCGTCCTGTTTCAAGATTTCTACCGCCCTTCCATGTGCCGACAGGACGTGCAAAATGACGGGCAAGTTGGCTTCTCGCGCCAGCGCGAGTTGTTCACGAAACAACCATTCACCTGTGCCCGCCCTTTGCTTTCGCTGCGGGGTGGCACGGTCGAGCCCGATCTCCCCCACCGCGGCGGGGGAAGTCGCGCCGCGCAAACGCGCGCTCAGGGCGTCTACCATCGCGTGCAGATCGTCATCGTTCACCTCACTCACCAATTGTGGGTGAATTCCGAACGATACCGCACACTCAGGATGTCGCTCGGCAATAGCAAGCTCGGTCTCCCAGCCGTCGGGAGAAACGCCCGCCAACATGAACCCCGTCACTCCCGCGGCTTTAGCGCGAGCGATGACCGCGTCCAAGTCCGCCATCATGTTCGGCTCCTGCAAGTGGCAGTGTGAGTCGTACATGAACGGCGATTACTGAGCTGCGGTCAATGACGCTGCAGATGCGGCCTCTTCCAGAGGAAGCGTCGCGCACAGCGTCGTGACGATGAACTGTTGGACGAACTCTAGGTGGCGGGGATCGACAGACGGAATGCGTACGACCGTCGCCCGCTCCTGTACCGGCGTGCGCCGTCCTACGAGCGCGATCACGTGGCCATCGCGCTGACGTACGGCCCGCATCAAATCGAGGGGTATCACCTCTGCGGCAGCAACGAACAGTACATCCTTCGCTCCGAACTCACTCGGTAGCACGAGAGGATCGACACACGTGCGAGCACGAAAGCCGGACACGGCAAAGCGCGCAGCAAGCTCAGGTGCCGCGTCACCGAACACCCACAACTGTCCTTCGGAGCGCGCCAGCTCATGTAACGAAGCGGCTGCCATCTCCAGCTGATCGGCCTGTTCTACGGAGACGCGATGGCTGAGCCGGCTTGCCATGGCGAGTCCTTCCAGCAGTTCGCTACGCACCGGCTTACGGCAATAGAACGTCATGATGTTGCCGTAAAACGGTGGCGATATCGCGTTGGTATCCTTGAGACGCTCGAGGTTTTCGGTCGTGAAGTAGCGCGTATCGAAGTACGGAAACTCCACCCGATCGACGAAGAACCCGTGGTCCCAGAGGAAACGATCGAGGGAGTCACGAGAAAAGAGTGAAATGTGCGTCGGGTCGTGCAGCAGCCTATACTTCTCACCGTAGCGCCGCGCGCATGCGCTGTCGAAGTCGGGAGTGCCTACGATGAGCGTTCCGCCGGGCTTGAGCACGCGAAAGATTTCCTCCAGTTCCTCCACAGGATGCAACATGTGCTCGATCACGTGGTAGAGCACCACGACGTCGAAGTGTGCGCTGGGATAATTCGCGCTTCTGAGGTCGCCGTGATGGATCGTGCCATGCCGGGAAGCGCGCTCCGCGGCAAACGCTGACAGCTCTACCCCGTGCTTTTCCCAGCGCTCGTCTACCGCTGATAGGAAGTAACCGAGACCACAACCCACGTCTAGAATCTTGCCCACCGGCAACGTGTGCACGTGCGCAAGCTCCTCTTTCACGTCCTCGACACGCCGCTCTCGCTCTGCAAGTAAGTCTCGCTTGACCCCGTCGGGATCGGTCACCGTTCCCCAATAGCCTTCCTCGAAGTTACTCGGCTCGCCCGAAGCCGTCGGAGGTCGCCGGCGAACGTAATAGGGATTCCATTCCGTGGAGTACATGTTCCCCACTCTAGTGCAATCGCTCTGTCAAATCGACGTGGCATGACCGCAAAGTGCGTGTCGAATCGATGCTCGAACCCAATGGTGGGGCGAGCGGGGTCCGCCATTGCCCTTTGCACCCGGACTCCGGGACGCGCTAGCCTACATCTGCATGCACCTCGACGCCCACGCAAGCTCGGTAGGTCGCTTGGCACCGAGTCCCACAGGTCCGCTGCACCTTGGACACGCCCGCAGCTTTCTGATCGCTTGGTGGCACGCGCGTCAAACTCGCGGACGTATCGTATTGCGGCTGGAGGACTTGGACCGGCAGCGTTGCACGACACAGTTCCGTGACTTGGTTCGCACCGATCTGGAGTGGCTGGGGATCGATTGGGATGGCCAAGAGTGGGTGCAGTCAGAACGTTTGGAAGTGTATGCTCAGAAAGCGAGCCAGCTTCTCGAGCAGGGTTTGGCTTATCCCTGCGTGTGCTCACGTTCCGACGTGCAGGCAGCGGTCAGCGCGCCTCACGCGGGTGAAGTCAACGTTCGCTACCCGGGGACGTGCCGCTACAAGTATACATCTCTCGCCGACGCCGAGCGTCGCACCGGAAAAACAGCCGGGCTGCGTGTCGTGGCTCCCGACGAGAGTCTGGCCTTCATAGATAACTTGGCCGGTCCGGTGAGCCAAAACGTGGCGCGCGATGTAGGGGACTTCCTCATCCTGCGCCGGGACAAGATCCCATCGTATCAGCTTGCCGTGGTCGTAGATGACGCCGCCCAAGGAGTATCGGCCGTGGTGCGCGGGGCTGATCTGCTGGACAGTACGCCTCGACAAATATTTCTTGCCCAGGCGCTGAACGCATCAATCCCGGCGTACTTTCACGTCCCGCTCGTGGTTGATGCGCAAGGCCGGCGCCTTGCCAAACGCAGTCGGGACCTATCGCTTCACGAGCTGAGATGCGCGGGCATCGACCCTCGCCGCATCGTGCAATGGGTCGCGCAATCGTGCGCCATGCACGCTCCCGAGCCAGCCCTAGCGGCAGCCTTCGTGGCGCACTTCGACATGCAAGCCATCCCGCTTCGGCCGGTGGTGGTACCGCCTGCCTGGTGCGGAACTTAGAAGCCTTGGGTGGTCCGAGAAAAGCGCTGGCCATGCATACCCTCGGCGAGTACACCGGGCCGCAATGAGAGACACGAAACTTGCGCTGCGGATTCGCAAAACACCGGCGGGAAAAGGCGTCTTCGCCCTACGGAAATTCCGCAAAAACCAACGCATCGGCACGATGACCGGAACGGTCATCAGTGACGACAACTACGATCCCGACTACGTCGTAGACTTGGGCAAGCGCGGGGTACTGGAGCCGGCTGCGCCCTTTCGCTTTCTCAACCATTGCTGTGATCCGAACTCGGCGCTCATCGAATACGATACCGATGCCGACGAGCCACCGACGATGTCCGTCGAAGCTCTACGCACCATACAGCCCGGCGAACAGGTGACGATTGACTATGGGTGGCCCGCCGACGCTGCCATTCGATGCCTGTGCGGTGCCGAAGCTTGCCGGGGTTGGGTGGTCTCGGCAGAAGAACTGCCCCGCCTTCAGCGAAGGTTGAAACGCGAGGCTGGCGCTCGCAAGCCACCTCCCACGAGCAGTGCCAAGCAGAGCAGTGCCAAGCAGAGCAGTGCCAAGCAGAGCA
>CAZNZA010000001.1:39993-45602 GCA_964577325.1 uncultured Polyangiaceae bacterium | reverse complement strand
GAGCAGTGCCAAGCAGAGCAGTGCCAAGCAGAGCAGTGCCAAGCAGAGCACGGCTAAGCAAAGCAAGAAGCCATCGAACAGCTCTGTGGGCCGCAAAAGCCCGAGTCGCGCCAGTGCACGCTGAAGCCCACATCAGTACGTGCGCCCACTCTCGAGGGCGGCGTTCCGTGGCTTGGCGCCTACTGAGCCGCGCCCTTGCATGCGCGCTAGCCGCCTCGTCCTGTTCACGCTCGACGACGACAACATCCGCACCGTCGAACGAAGCGGAAGCTCCGCGCGAACGCCCTAGCCCACCTCCGGCTCCAACCAGCGTAGCCCCCACCGCAACTGCACCCAGCGGCCGCGGCGATGCTGCGGCCCTGTCCTTCCTGCATCTCACCACCGGAGGCTCCGATCGCGGTGAATCTCTCCCCTGGGTCGTGGCGTTTCACGGTTTGGGGGACAAACCGGAATCCTTCGCTGGTCTGTTCGAGCAATTGGAAGTCAAAGCCCACGTGTTCATTCCGCGGGCACCGATTGCCTACGGCAGCGGCTATGATTGGTTTGGCGTGCGGGTCATGGGGGAACCCGATAAGCTCGCAGAAGCCATCTCCGGGCGCCTTCCCGCAGTAAAGCAGTTGCTAGAGTCGTTGGCGGCACGCGACTCGACGCAGGGTGACGGTATCGTTACCGGATTTTCCCAAGGCGGTGTCATGAGCTTGGCGGTTGCCAATGCGGGGCTTGCCTACGTTCGAGCAGTGCTGCCCATCGCAGGCGCGCTGCCGGAGACGTTGGCGCGTCAAGAGCCTCCGGCCATCCCCGTGTACGCTTTTCATGGAGAAGCTGACCGGGTGGTTCCGTTCGAGCAGACGCGCTTGCTGTTCGACCAATGGCTAGGCGCCCGCGACCGAAGCGGTGGCTCCCCGTTGCCCGAGTTGCGGACGTACCCGTCCCTGGGTCACTCCATCGACGCTCAGTTGTGGAAAGATTGGGCAATCCGACTGACTCAGCTGTTGAGTGCTACGGACTAGCCAGGACTTGCCACACCGCTTGCCGCACTCACGGTGCTCGGGCTGCCAGTACTGCCCTGCTTGGCTTTTGGTGAAGGCCGCGCTACGCAGTGCTGATGCTCGAGCCCTTGATCCTGTGGGCGCCGGGAGCTGGTGCTCCGTCTAGCTCCGCGTGGATGCGTCGCTTCGGCGAGCACCTCGGAGCATACGGCAGAGTTGTGGCGTTGGACTACCCCTATCAAGCGCAGGGGCGCAAACTTCCCGATCGCCTGCCCGTGCTCATCGCCGCGCACGCCGAGGCGTTGGATGCTGCCTGCAAGGACCACCGAGGTCCCGTAGTATTGGCTGGGAAAAGCATGGGAAGCAGAGTCAGCTGTCATGTCTCACTGCAACGACAGGTCGATGCGGTCATTTGTTTCGGCTATCCGCTACGGGGCGGCGGACGCAAGGCTACTTTGCGCGACGAAGTGCTGCGGGCCATGACGACGCCCGTTCTATTCGTGCAGGGTACGCGCGATGCGCTGTGCCCCCTCGATCTTCTCGTCCCCTTACTCCGGCAGTTGCAAGCGCCATCCCGTCTGCACGTGGTGGAGTCCGGCGACCATTCCCTGCAAGCCACCCGAACCTGGCTCACCCACCAACGCCTCACTCAAGAGCAACTAGAAGCGTCCGTTTTCGAAGCCGTGGGACAGTTCATTGCCGAGCATGCCCACACCGCGCCACGCTCCGGTGCGCCGAAGTAGCCCCTCTCGGACTCGAACCGAGAAGCCCGAAGGCCATGGATTTTAAATCCACTGCGTATGCCAATTCCGCCAAGGGGCCGCGGGCCGCTATTCTTGTCGGAACGCGGCGCGACGCAAGGAGATTCGCGTGCAATGCGCCACCCCTCATGTCCACGCCTCTTGGATGGGGGAAATTGAATTCGGTTTTCATCTGCATTACAGAGACAACCGTGCCTCTGACCGACGTCAAAATTGGAGTGACCGTGACCATTACCGCGGTAGGTGGGCAGTCTGGCTTCCGCAGACGGCTGTTGGAACTTGGCCTGTTGCCAGGCAGCACCGTGCGCGTGCTGCGCGTGGCTCCGCTAGGTGACCCGCTGGAGCTATGGACGCGGGGCGCGACGCTGTCCATTCGGGCGCGCGATGCGAGGCAGATCCTGGTGACGGAGACCCCATGAGCGACGTCGCGCTGGCAGAGGCGGCCACGCTCGACGTGAGTAGGACGCATGATGCCGTGGCTGCGCATACGGTCGTGCTCCTCGGCAATCCCAACGTCGGCAAGACCACGTTGTTCAACGCCCTCACGGGGCAGAACGAACGCGTAGGCAACTATCCGGGAGTCACCGTCGAACGTCGCGTCGGTCGACTGCGCGCTCTGAGCGGCGAGGTGGACGTCGTCGATGTGCCGGGCACATATTCCTTGAGCTCGTGGTCGCTCGAAGAACAGGTGGCTCTGCACGCATCACTCGGATTGAACGGTAATCCGCGGCCTAGCCTCGCCGTAGTTGTCGTCGACGCGGGACAACTCGTACGCAACCTCTACCTCGTCCTGCAGTTAGTCGAGTTCCAGGTGCCGCTCATCATCGCTTTGACGATGGTCGACGAAGTGCAGGACAATCCGCCGGAGCCGGACGCAGTGGGCGCGATGTTTGGGGTGCGCTGCGTCGCCATTAACCCGAGGGAGCGCCAGGGTTTGCCAGCACTGGTCGACCTGATTGCCAATCAACTGCAAGTGTCACGCGTCGGCGACGCACCGGTGAAATACCCCGGACCGGCTCTCAGCGACATCGACCGCGCCGCAACCGCACTGCCGACGGCTTGGCGCCGCAACGTGGAGCACGACCGAGCCATGGGCGCCTGGTCACTCTTGAGCTGCGACGAGGACGATGAACTCGATGTACCGACCGAGCTCCGGCTCGCGTGTTGCAGTATTCGTGACGACGCCAAGCGAGCCGGACGTGACGTCGAGCTAGAGATCGTGAGCGCACGCTACGACTACATCGAGTCGAACTTGCGGGGCGTTTACGGGGCCGCCGGCTCGGGACCCCCGCGCGTAGATTGGACCGAGCGTTTCGACCGCGTGCTCCTTCATCCTGCCTACGGCTTTTTGCTGTTCATCGTCGTGATGCTGTTGCTGTTTCAGTCCCTCTTCTCGTGGGCTGACCCTGCAATCGGGCTCATCGAGAACTTGATCGTGCACCTGCAAGACACCGCGCGAAACGCTTTGCCGGATACCTTCATGGCCAATTTGCTGGTGGAGGGTGTGCTGGGTGGGGTGGGCAACGTCGTCGTATTCTTGCCGCAGATCCTCCTGCTTTTCTTCCTGGTGGGCTTACTCGAAGATAGTGGCTACATGGCGCGCATCGCCTACCTGATGGACCGCATTTTACGTGGCATGGGTTTACATGGCCGCGCTTTTGTGCCCATGCTCAGCGGACTGGCGTGTGCCGTTCCAGCCATCATGGCCACGCGTACGATGGAACGCCAACGCGACCGTCTCCTCACGATGATGGTCGTGCCGCTAATGACGTGTTCGGCGCGCCTACCCGTATACGCGTTGATCATCGGAGCATTGTTTCCGCCTACGCGGCTGTTCGGAGCGCTTCCGGTGCAGGGGCTGCTGATGGTTGGCATGTACGTCTTTTCGATCGTGACTACGCTGCTAGCGGCGTGGGTGCTCAGCCGCTCCCTCATTCGAGGGCACCACATCCCTCTCTTGCTCGAGTTACCTCGTTACCGCTGGCCGAGCTTTTCCACGACCCTGCGTGCCATGTGGCAACGGACCCGCGACTTTCTCACCGAAGCGGGCACGTTGATCCTCGGCTTCACCGCCATCATGTGGTTACTGCTGTCCTATCCCGCGGCTCCGGACCCAAATACCTCCGTTCACGACGATAGGCCGGGCCACGTCCAAGAACAGGCGCCCGCGGGTTCAGCGACCACTCCAGAACCCACGAAAACCCCTATCGAGTACAGCTTCGGCGGCCAGTTGGGTCACGCGCTGGAACCCGTCATGGCTCCGTTGGGATTCGATTGGAAGCTCACGGTGGGCGTGATTGGAGCATTCTCAGCGCGAGAAGTATTCGTGTCGACGCTCGCGCTCGTGTTCGAACTGCAGGATGCCGACGAGGACGCGACTCCACTACGCGACCACATGCGCGCGGAGACCAGACCAGACGGCAAACCTGCCTACCCTCCTTTGGTTGGCTTGTCGCTGCTCGTGTTCTTCGCCCTGGCATGCCAGTGCATGAGCACCCTTGCAGTCGTCCGGCGTGAGACGCAGTCTTGGCGCTGGCCGATGTTCATGTTCGCGTACATGACGGCGCTTGCCTACGCCATGAGCTTCATCGTGTATCAGGGCGGTAAGCTGCTGGGGTTCGACGGTTGACGGTCAGAACGCCGTGGAGACGCCGACCCAACCACCATCGATCCCGCCCCCCACCGACCAACTGACATCTCCCGGCTGAGTGGGTGCGGGCGTCTCGTCCAACGACAACGCGTGCCAAACGTATAGGGCCGTGGCCGTTGCGGCGCCGACACCACCGACCACGGCGCCGATGTTGGCGATCAGGATCTGCGAGGCCTCACGCTGCTTATGGCGGTCTAACTCCGTCTCATTGCACCTCTGCCCGGTCTCGCCGCATTTATCGCGCGCCGAATCCGCGGTGGAGCGTGCGACCGAGCCAGCTATGGCGAAGGTCGCCAAGCCCGCAACGCCCACTCCGCCGGCGACCAAAGCAGCGATCTGAACCTCCGAAAAGCCCTCGTCCTGTGCCGCGGGCGCGGCGGGGGAAAGCGCGCAGCCGGCGTGTTCCACTGAGCCGTACTCAGCCGGACAAACGTCGCTCGAATCGGGTACCCCGTCACCATCTGCGTCGGCTCCTTGCGCGAATTGGACTTTGATGACCCGATTCTTTTCGCCCTGGCGAATGTCAACGCGCTCAGTCACAGACTGCGACTGATACTCGAAGGTTACCTGGTGGGGGCCAGGATTGATCTCGAACGCGCTTCCATCCAACTTCGTGGCTACGACCTGCCCGTCCACGGATACCTGGACGTCCCGCAGCTCCCGACCGTTGCCATCCGTTACCGTTAGGATGATGCTCGGCATGTCACGACGCACGTCTGACAACCACTGCCCGCAATCCGCCCGCACGAACTCGGGGCAGACGTCGCGGACACACACCCGTAACTGCGCCTCCGACTCGCGCAGCTTGCCGGCATTGCGCATCACCTGCGCTTGCTCGTAAGCCTCCGCGCAGGCGCGCACGTCTCCGTCGAGGTCGTTGGCAGCCCAACTGGAGAGCGCATGCGTGGACGTAGCTACCATGCAAGCTACGGCTCGCCCTCGCGTTCGTGTGAGTCTGCCTTTCCAGCGCTGTCCCCTGACAACCTTGCTCGAAACGGGTGACTGAATGGTCCAATGAAAACGGCTTGCCATCTGAAGTGATCCCGGACGCCCCCAAGCGTAACACACCGTAGCAGGGCAAGGCTGCTCGACTCAAAGGGAATCAGGTCTTGAGCACTTTAGCCGAAGCCACGGACAACACTATGTGCCCGTCCAAGAAGTGCGCCGCCCGTCGACGGCTCCGTTTTGGGTCGCTCTACGCTCGGTACG
>CAZNZA010000001.1:16341-39893 GCA_964577325.1 uncultured Polyangiaceae bacterium | reverse complement strand
GGTCAGACAAGCGCTGGGTCGACAAGCGCTGGGTCTGACAGCGCTCACAGACAGTGCAGCTTGGGCTTCTTGATACCTCGTGCGTCGATCGTGTACGGAGGATCGCAGTCTTTTGGTCGTTGTTGGGCAGGCCGGCGCCATGCCGGGCGTGGTGCAGGAGCAGTATCACCCCGCGGGTTCGACGGTACACGGGCCGCTTCTGGCTCTGCTCCAGAAACCCCATTGGCGCCGCGCTCATCGGAACCGCGTTCATCGACACCGCGCTGAGCCACTCCCCGTTCATCGACACCGCGCACATTCGAGCCCGGCTCGGCTGCACCGCCTGCGCTGGTTCTCCCCCGCTCCGCGCTCACTTCGCCCGTCTGACCGGAGTTTGCCGCAGGCGCTTGCCCTTCGTCGGCACTTTTCTCCACCAAGCTCTCACCATCGCCAACCAGGGTGGGATTCTGCTGCTCGCGCACGGCCACGTAAAAGAGTCCCGCCAAGACCACGACCGCTCCGAATATGATTCGACGCCGTCGCTGTCTGCCACGATCGTTGGCCAGCAATCCCGCGCCAAAGTCACTATCGTCGGAAATCGGCTCGACGAATGCCAATGAAGGGCGCCCTCGCAGATGCTCGACCGTCGAGTCCGACCCCCCCAGATCGTCCATGGGCTGGCTCTCGATATCGGCGACGAGGTTCGCCCGATGCGCGAGCTCTTCTCCGCCGTTCGCCCTCACCCACTCACCCACGGTATGCGCCGTCGCACCGGGCATTGCATGCTCGAGCGCAACGGCGAAGTCACGTGCCGTTTGATAACGTTCGGTGGGATCGCGCTTCAGAGCCTTCATCACCGCGTCGTTCACCGCATCCGGCAACTCCGGAACGAGGGACTTGGGGTGCGGAATCTCCGAATTCAGCACTTTGCCGAGGATCTCACCCGTATCCGAGCCGGCAAACAGGCGCTTGCCAGCCAAAGCTTCCCAGAGCACGATCCCTGCAGCAAACACATCGCTGCGTCGATCGACTTCGTGGCCATTGAGCTGCTCGGGCGACATGTAGGACAACTTGCCCTTCATCTGGCCATCCTTCGTGGCCCCGGACCGCACCTGGGCTTTGGCGACACCGAAGTCGAGGACGCGAGCCACGCCGTCTACACCCACCAAGACGTTCTGGGGCGAGATGTCCCGGTGCACCAAGTTCAGGGGTTCCCGATTCTCGCTCTTTGCCTCGTGAGCCGCGTGCAGTCCGTGCAGCATGCCGCTCATGACGCTCAGCACGACGTTGACGGGGATGCGCTCGCCGCGGCGCGCCGTCTGTCGCACGAGCCGGCTCAACGCCTCCCCCTGAACGTACTCCATTACCAGGAACAGCTCGTCGTCGGTCTTCACCACGTCGAGGGTGGAAACGACGTTGGGATGCTGGATACGCGAAGCCAGCTTCGCCTCATCGACGAACATGGAGACGAAGTCTGCGTCCTTGGCGTACTGCGGGTGCAAGCGCTTGACGGCGACGGTTCTGCTAAACCCCACCTGGCCCACCAAACGCCCCAAATGCACGGTGGCCATTCCCCCCGCCGCAATCTCGTCAAAGAGCGCGTAGCGCCCAACGACCCGGGGGCGCGGTGCAGCGTCGTGGTGGAGTTCGGTCATCGTAGCGTGCATGAACAATCTATCAGACTCAACAGCTCGACGGGAAACCGGCGCCAACATCGTAATGGTTTTTTCTAGCCGAAGAAGGAGCAAAAACCTAAAAGTACGGCGGCTGAGTCGACAATACCGGCTCTCACCACCTACATAGATCTACACTTCATGACGTCCACCTCTGGCAACCCGTTCCCAATCGGTGCCCTCACCCCGATGACCCAGTGCAGTGGGACCATCGACTCCGGCCCTGATCGGTTAGAAGACGCTCATGGGCGGCAGTAAGGTGCTTCAGCGAGAGTTCTTTGCCAGAGACGCAGTCGAGGTGGCTCACGCGTGCATTGGGACGTGTATCGTAGCGGAATCGGAGACGGAACCCTGCGTCCTCATTGGTCGAATCGTGGAGGCGGAAGCCTACCGCGGGCCCGAGGATCGTGCCGCACATTCCTTCGACAATCGACGCACCCCGCGCACCGAAGTCATGTTTGGTCCACCGGGACACGCGTACATCTTTCAGATCTATGGCCAGCACTTTCACCTAAATGCTGTGACGGGTATTGAAGGCAGTCCTCAAGCGGTGCTCATTCGTGCCGTCGAGCCGCTGAGTGGCCAGCCGTTGATGGCAAAACGCCGAGGCATGGCGGCGGACCGGGTAGAACTCACGAACGGACCCGGCAAACTCTGCCAAGCGTTCGGCATCGACAAGCGCTGGTACGGATGGGACCTCACTTGCGGCAGAAACCTCTACTTCACTGAAGGTCGCCCTGCGGCGCGCGTGCTAGCGGCCAGTCGTGTGGGAGTGGAATACGCCGCGGAATGGGCAACCCGAGCTTGGCGCTTCTTCGATGCCGACAGCCGCTACGTATCCAAAGCGCGGGGCGCTTCCCTCGCGTCCGAAGCAACCGCTAGGATTGGCCGATGAGAGAATCCGACGAGCGGCCGCTGACGATACTTGCCGTCTGTGGCAGCATTGCGGCCTACAAGGCGGTGGAGGTACTGCGGCATCTGCAGCGTGCGGGACGCCCGGTTCAGGTCATCATGACTGCGAGCGCTCGCCGCTTCATCGGTGAGGAGACGTTCGAAGGGTTGACCTCGCGGCAAGTTTACACCGACATGTATGGCGACGGAGTTGGGGAGCTTCACGTCGAGCTTTCGCGCCGGGGTGAGACGTTGCTCGTGGTCGCGGCAACGGCAGACATGCTCGCTCGTCTAGCTACAGGACGCGCTGACGACCTGGTCACTGCCACTGCACTGTGTTTTTCTGGTCCCGTGTGCGTGGCACCAGCAATGCATCCGAACATGTGGACTCATCCAGCGACTCAACGCAACGTGAGAACTTTGCGCGACGACGGAGTGCGTTTCCTTGGTCCTGTGCAGGGACGGGTCGCCTCCGGAGACGAGGGAATGGGCCGCATGATGGAGCCCGCCGACATCGCTCAGAGCTTGCTTTCCGCGGGGGACCTGTTTGGCAAGCGGATCATCGTTACAGCTGGCCCCACAGTGGAGGACGTCGACCCCGTCCGCTTCCTCAGTAATCGCTCGACGGGCCGCATGGGCTATAGCATTGCCCGTCGTGCCCTCGAACGCGGGGCTAGCGTGGAACTGATTTCCGGCCCCGTTCAGCTCGAGCCACCGCCGGGAGCGACCGTGTATCCGGTTCGCACTGCGCTCGATCTGCTCGCTCGCCTGCGAGAACGCTGCCTAACCCCCTCTGATGCGGTCATCATGGCCGCGGCGGTGGGCGACTTCAGAGTACGCCAACCCCACGCGCGCAAGCTAAAGCGGGGCGATGGTCTGCACCTAGACCTCGTCGAAAACCCGGACATCATACACACGATTGCAACGGAACGCCGAGGACCCATTCCGCGTCTCGTGGCCTTCGCGCTCGAAACCGGCAGCGACGAAGCCATCATTGCCTCTGCTCGAGAAAAGCTCGAACGCAAAGGCGTCGATCTGGTGGTGGCCAATCGCGCTGACGAAGCCTTGGAAACGACCACCAACCGTGTTCACTTAATACATCAATCCGGCTGCACGTCGCTGCCCATGCAATCGAAGTTGGATGTGGCGGATGCCATCCTCGATAGGCTGGTGTCGCAATGATCACCCATTACAAACGCATCGCGCTCGTCGTTTGCGGAGTCGCGGCAACCCTTGCATATAGCCTCCGCCCCAGTCACGCGGGGTCCCTGCGGCTCTGGCTGATACTGTTAGCCGGATACGCGTGTTTAGCTTTGTGGGCCGCAATGACGCTCCATCGGCAAGGTGACCTGCGGCCGGCGGTTCGCGTACGATCCGGCGACTTGACGGCCGGTATTTTGACGGGACTGGTGACCATGGGGGCAGGGCTTTTCGTTCTGCGTTATTTGGCGCCGGTCACTAGCCCACGCGGCGCATGGTTGTATCAGCTTTACACTCATGCCGGCGACGTCCATGGCGACTCGCTGCGCACCCTGCTCCTGCTTGCCGTCGTGGTCCTGGAAGAGCTGGTCTGGCGTGGTTTCGTTCAGCACCACGTGCAGGACTCGTGGGGCAGTCGGCTGGCAGTTCCCGTCACGGCAGCGCTTTACGCGCTTGCCCATGTGCCGACGCTGTTCGTGTTGGCCGGACCCGGTGGCAGTCTCAACCCGCTCCTGATCCTTGGTGCCTTCGGCTTTGGCTTGGTTTGGGGATTCCTCACGCTGTTTACTGGACGGCTACTGCCGGCCGTCATGTGTCACGCCGTGGTGAGCTACTTTTTGGTAGCCCCGGCGCCGACCTGGCTGTTCTAAGCCGCCGCGAGTCCGCGCAGCGAGGCGGACACCCGTTCAGCCCAAGGCCTCGATGCGCTCCATCTCGGCGTCGGAAATGTCGAAGTCGGCATACACCGACGCCACATCGTCATGTTCATCCAACGCGTCGACCAAACTCAGACAAACTTCCGCGTCCCGACCAACGACTTCTTTCTTGGTCTTCGCGATGTACGCCAGGCGGCTGCCTTTGATTTCAATGCCGGCCGCTTCGGCAGCACCCACGATATCCATGAACGTGTCGACCGACGTATGCACCACCCAGGCCTCGCCGTCGTCGACGTAGTCTTCGGCACCTGCTTCGACCACGGTCTCCATCAGCTGGTCTTCTGAAACGGTTTTGGGCAGTTCGATCACACCCACCCGATCGAACGCCCATGCGGCTGATCCGCCGCCGGCCAAGACCCCGTTGTTCTTGTCGAAGATCTTGCGCAACTCAGCTGCCGTGCGATTGCGATTGTCGGTGCTGCCCTCCACCAGAAACAACGTGCCGCCCGGCCCCGTCCCCTCGTACAACACCTCTTCGTAGGCCACCCCTTCGAGTTCCCCGGTACCGCGTTTGATGGCGCGTTGAATCGTATCGCTCGGCATCTGGTTGCCCTTGGCGTCAGCCACCGCTTTGCGGAGTCGCGCGTTGCCAGCTACGTCGCCGCCTGATCGAGCGGCGATGGTGATCTCACGAATCAACTTCGTGAAGAGCCTTCCGCGAGCGGCGTCGACCGCTCCCTTTTTTCGCTTGATCGTCGCCCACTTGGAATGCCCGCTCATACGGTTGCCTGTGTTTGGATTTGCGTTCGCAGCATGCCTTCTTGTCGTATCAGTTGCCCCGTCACGCTGACAACGACCCTCGATAGCGCCCGCTGGCCAGTGGGCCAAGTATGGGCTTCCACCCCGTGCGTACGTCGACAAACGCCGCCAGCACCTTAGACTCGATGGGGGACTGATCGTAGGTGCGGTCCTCGCGTCGGAAGCGGTACGTCATGCTACTGGTCGATTTCGTCCTCAATCACGCCGTTGCATGGTTCACATTAACAGTGGCGCTCACTAGCGCTCTGGCTGTGGCTATCTACCACTTGCGTCGGCAGCGCTACGAGCAGCGTGAGCTGCGTTGCCGACTCGAACATGCCGAATCCCGGATCGGCGAACTACGGAAGGTCGCCGGCTTGGCCTCTCAACGCACTGCCCAGCTTCAGGAGCTGCTGTGCGAAACGAAGCATGCGTACGCCGTCGACCAGCAAGCGCTACTAAAGCAGCTTTCCCAGGCTGCCGAGCTGAGCCACGAGCTCGAGGAACGGCGCGCATTAGTCGTTGCGGAGCTCAACCATCGGACAGCGGAATGTGACGCTTTGCGTGAGGAGCTCGACCGTGCCAGCTCGGACGCCACCCGGCGCGAGCTTCGCATAGAACAGCTCGAAGACCTCTTGGCCGAAAACTACGCTACCGCACAGTCGCTCGCCGTTGCTAACGACCGGGAGGAAACGGAACTCGAGCGTCTGAAGGACGAGTTGGTACGCACGGAGACGACCCTGGATCAGCTGCGCGACGAGGTCCGTCACCGGGTGCAAGCGCAAACGCAGCTCGAACGCAAGCTGGAAAGCTTTCGTCGGTCGTTCCGAGCCGTCGCCGCGCGTCACTAGCGCGCTGGCGGTGTGTGGGTCTCGGGAGCCGCCGCTACCTGCGAATCGCCGCTACCTGCGAATCGCCGCCACTCGGACACCGCAGCTGCTCACAAATCCGCCGTGCGAAGAAGAGGACTCGAACCTCCACGGGAGTTACCCCACCAGCACCTCAAGCTGGCGCGTCTGCCATTCCGCCACCTTCGCATTCCGAAGCGCTTGGCCTCGGGGGGTGGAAGGGTAGGTTTTTCACCCGTCATGTCAAGGACAACCGTCACCAGGCGCGTCGGCGTCTCCATTTTGTGAAGCTCCGCCTCGGTAACTGAAACGGGTGTCACCCCACGAGCGTGCGCAGCACGTCGTATAGCTCACCAAGTTCAAAAGGCTTCTGCACCCGCCCAGCCAGATCGAGCTCCACTTCGCCCGCGCCTGCGCTGCCACTCATCAATACCAGCGGTAAGTGCGTTTGACGCTGGCGCAAGGCCGCGACGGCTCGCGCACAATCCGTCTTGATGGGAGACAGGTCGAGCAACGCCAAGTCGAAGTCGCCGTGTTCAGACGTCAGCTTGAAGACCTCGCCGACGCTTGCCGCCGCCCAGACTTCGGCGCCGCGGGACTCGAGTCCGAACCGCACCATGTCCATGACCGCGTCGTCGTCCTCCAGTACCAGGAACTTGCGTCCGGAAAGGAAGGCGGCTGAAGCGCTGCGAGGTACGGTTTGGGAAGGCACTTCCGACGTGGGCCACACGACCTCGAAGCGGGCCCCCTGCTCGCTGCGGACCAGTCGCAACGCCCCTCCGTTCTGCTCCACCAAAGCACGGGAATGGCAAAGTCCGATGCCTGCCCCACCGGGCCGCATCGAATTGCCGCGTTCGAACAGATGGGGCCTTTGCTCGGCGGGAACTCCGGGTCCTTGATCGATCACCGTGTATACCGCCTCTTGAACGCACGTCTGGAGTTGTAGGTGCACCGATCGTCCGTGGGGCGTGAACGCGATGGCGTTCAGGAGGAGATTGACGAGAACCTGCAGCAATGCGTCGGCGCCGCTCACCATCACGTCGTTTGAGTCGTGCGCTACACTTAGACGCACCCCCTTCGCCTGGGCTTCCTGTTCGGCGGCCACCAAGGCTTCCTGGGCCAGCTTTTGGGCACTGCGCACCGATTGGCTCTCGGGCGCGTCGACTCCGATTGCTGCCCGCGCAACGCGGTGGCCTCGTCGCGCGTGGGTTTGCGCCACCTCGATGGCGTCACGACCCGGTCCCGCGGGGATGTTGCCTTGCGCCTCTGCTAACCAGCCAAGGACAACGGTCAGGGCGTTGGACACTTCATGTAAAGCGCCCGCCAGCTCCGATTCACGGGTTAGGCTCGGCTCGGGAAACTTCACAGAATCGATGTTAGCGCGCTTCAGAAACGGAGGAACCCTAATTTTTCGCTGCCATCCGATGTGGAACAGGCACAGCGCAATTCGCCCTGGGGGCAGTGCGATTCCGGTGATAACCGAAGCTCGTCTGACGTCAAGGTTCAAATCACGTCAGGGCACTCCGGCGTCGCCAAATTCCACCGTTGTCAAGCGTTCGAGCCGCTGGGGAAGCAGCCACTGAAAGCTGCCATCAGCGCCGGTCCGTGTGGTGGCCACCTCCACTGCTCGGGATAGGCATTCGACGTCGCCGGCGTCGGGGCTAAGTCGGGAACAAATCGGCAGCGACGCAGCCCGCGCCGGTGCGCCATGTTGGTCTAGCAAAGCGAACACGCGCAGCAGCGCCCGGGGAAAACCAAAGCGATCGCCGCCCACCTGAAACTCCAGGCGCCCCGGCTGCAGCACAGGGACGTTCAGCTGAATGGGTTCAAGCCGTACGTCGGGTCGTGAGACCGTTAGCCCAAGCCCTACCCACCAAGGCAAACCAGTCTTCTCTGGGGGCGCGACCCGTAAGGTATACACAGCCCCCAAGGCCGCGTTGCAGCTACCGCAGTCGACGCCAGTGAGCTCGAAACCCCGGCCCTCGATCAGGGTATCCACGCTCCGAGGAAAGAACGGTCGCTGTGACGCGTTCGGCCGCGTTGCGTCTCGAGCGCCCGTGAGACGGACGCTCGTACCTGTTGGCGGGTTGCTGCGAAGGAAGACAACGTCTCCACCGACAGTCGCCGTTTCTGGGGCGATCAACACCTGTCCACCCTGAGAGCCGGCATCGTCGGAAAGCGGGGGCCACACCGTCACCGTCGTTTCCACCGAAGATCTCCCGCTCGCCAAGCTCGGGTCTACCCGGACGCGATACGTACCTGGAGGTAGGCGAGCGCTGACTAGACCTTGAGCACCGATCTTTACTGATGTCTGCAGGCGCCCCGTTACCCCGACCGGGATCTCGTCGAGTTCGAGAGCCGAAAAGGACACTTTGCCGTCGACCGCACCCCCGTCGGGCGACGTCCAGACCCACAGCTCGTAGTTCACCTGCGACGCGAGGGCTTGAAGCCGCGGCACCAAAGCCTCACCGCGTTGGAACACCTCCAAGCCAGCCAGCATCATCAATATCGAAGGCTGACCAACGTCGGTGGGGTGTCGCAATCGCAGCTGCTCTTGATTGGGTCCAACGAAGTCGGTGCCGCGCACTTCCGATACGCGCAAATCAGCCACGGCAAACTGTTCGCCTTGGGATGTTTCCTCCAGCCGGTCCGCGCTCAAGACAGCGCGCGATGAAAGACGCTCACCGGTGATGGGATGCACCACGTCGACCTCCCACCCCTCGAGCGCCGATGGCCAAGGAACGAGTACCCGCAGCGATCTCACTTGTGGTTGAATCAGATCCAGGCGCAGACGGGAGAGGTTCTCCTCGGAAGTGACCGTCTGCCCGCGGAAGACTTGCGGGGCGACCGCGCAACCCGGCGTTGCTGAGTTGTCAACCTGACCGGCGTCTTCGACGTAGATGTCGTACACCCCGTCCGGCAACCCACTCAACGCGTAGCGATGGGTATCGCGGTGTTGCTTGTCGACAATTTCAGTACCCACTTCGCTCAGCGTCGAGTAACGCAGCGTCTCCATACCGAGGTAGGCCTCGACCGGGGTAAAAGTGACCTCGACCGGACTGGGGCGACAGCTGGCGGCGGCAAAAGATAAACGAATGTCGCCCCGCAGCCGGGGAGGCTCCCGAACTACCAGCGCCACGTCGCTGACCGTCTCGGTAAGCTCGTGACTGCGCAACAGCCGAAAGCCACCGAACCCAGTTTCCGTGGCGGGTGGTGTCACCTCGACCAGCAATGCGCCTAGGGTGGTCCGTGGCGCACTGCACATGCCCTGGCTCGGCGAGCAGGAGCCCTCGGCGCAGTCCGCGCTTCGGGTACAGGTGTTCACGACGTCGGCACCGTCGTCGGGTGCGGGGGGAGCTATGTTGGTACATGCAGATGCGGCGAAAACGAACGCGCCCACCATGCATGCGTTCCAACGTCTGTATACCCGAAACACGGCTACCCGCAGCGCGGGGCGGAGCGGCGTCAACATTCCAAACTCACCGGCCCCCTTGGGGCAGACATTCGTCCAACGACGATGAGCCTTCCGTGCCGCGGACGTACAACCACCAGGTAGCTCTCGCTGCTCGGGCCTCGTCCCGGAGGTCGACGCCACGCAGATTGCTCGCGTGCGCCAAAACCATCGTCAAGGTGTGGCAACCCGGGTCAAGATCGAGGTTTATGGGCTGAATCACCGCGCGAGTGTCATCTTCGAAGACGGATGGCGGGATTTCTACGGAAGCGTTTTCCACGACCGCCTGATTCTGACCGGGTCGGCTATTGAACAAGAAGATGGCTTCCAAAGGCTCGCCGAGATCCTCAGAACGAAACGGCACCTGCACCGTCAACGTAGGGTCCGACACCAGGACCTCGACCATCTCGTTGAGCGGAGGTGCCACCTGGGATATCACGATGAAGGGCGGGATCTGCTCCTGCGCCTCATAAGAGGGTGCGGGGTCCAAACAGCCCGCCGTCGTCGCCGTCCACAAGAGCAAGCCAGTACGGCTCGTCCCGCGCAGGCAACGGGCGACGGCGGACGGGATGCGTCGAACGACTTCGGGCAGCGAGGACACCACAGCGCGATCGACTTTGATCACGACCGCTTGCGCAAGCAAGCGAATTCCGTGCCCATAGACGGAAAGCCGAATTCCGCGCGTGTGGCTGGCGCCCGACTAGCGTTGAACGCTCGAAGGCACCAGACGGTCTAAGCTGGAACGCGACACGCCGCTTCGCCAGCGAGCATCTGCGTACTCCAAGCTGGTGGCAAAGCGAACCAGATCAGCGGCGGCCTCGCTCTGTTCACATAGGTCGCGCAAGCTCGAGGTCACCTTCAGCTCCTCCGCAAGGGCCACCTCTTCCAGTGCGGCGCGCAGATCTCCGCACACGAACAAGCCTGCACGCCTTAGAGCGCGGCGCGCGCCCTCTATGACGACGGCTGGCTCGAGCACGTGTTGTTGTTCGCACAGCTCGCCTAGACGGCGCTGAACGGGGGGAGGCAGCATCTCCCACAAGCGTTCCGCTAGGTTGGCCACGTGAGTGAGGTCGGAGGCCAAGCGCCGGGGAGGCCCGAACCCGACGCCGACAGCATGCAGAACCGTCTTCAGCTCAGACTCCTCGAGTCCGAACACAAGTGCGTATTCAGGCCGCGTGGCAAACATCATACGACCAAAGTGATAGCGAAAGCTGGGGGCATCGGCCGCCAATTGACCGCGCAAGATCAACGCGGCAGGGTGCGCCAACACGAGCTCGAACTCGGGCGGGGCTTCACTTTCTGCGGCATACACCGCAACCCGCGCGCAACCGAACAACCTGGACACTTCCGTCAGCAGTTGACTGAGTGCAGAACTCGATGCCTGCTCGACGCGGCGCTCCGCAATGGGTCCGGGGGCGTGATGACGAAATAGCTCAGGCGCGTGTTGCCACAGCAGACCTAGCGCCTCGTGCCCCGGCAGGCTCGGACCAGCCAGCAGCTTGACCACAGCGTCCACGTGCTCTGTCTGGCGATGGAGCGGCGGGGCTACCGGGGCGCTCGCCGGATCCGACAGCGACCGCTTGGCGTGCAAAAGCGCCCGAGCGTAGACGGGATCGTTGTCGGTGATGACGGCTTCATGCAACGCCCGAAGTCGCTCGATGTCACCGGGCAACCAATGAGCGATCAGGCGACAGACAGCCACGAGCTCGTGCGTACGCCCCGGGTCGTTGGACATGATGCGCAAAAGCTCGTCGCCCGCCTCGACCAATCCTTCGCTCAGCGCCTGCATCAGCTTGCGTTCCGAAGCGCTGGTTGGACCGAGCGAGCGCCGTGCGCTGACGGGACTCTCATTCAGGGCATCCAACGTACTGCCGGTTGCTGGCTCCGAAGCTTCGGGTTCCTTTGCCAAGGTTGCGGCGCCCACTGCGACGTTCGTCGTAACCACCACGGCGGGACGAGGGCGGGGCCGCTGGTCGTCCGATGCGTCGCTTAAAGGCGCCGCCATGGAGGCGTGGGTGCCGGAGCGAGTGGCAGGTTTGGGCGGCGGGATGGGACGTTGCCCCCGGGGTGACGCGGGTTGGATCGAGTGCAGCTGTGGCTCTTGGCCGTGCAGCTGTGGCTCTTGGCCGTGCGGGTGAGGAGCCACGCTCGAAGGCGAGCCGAGTTTCACCTCCGGTCCTGCGTCTGAACCTTCAGTCTGATCGATGTCTCGGTGCAGCCGCTCCTCGCTGAGCGCTCGCTCGGCTTCGGCGAAAACAGCCGCAACCTCTGCCTCTCCCAAACCCGGTGCCGTGAGCAGGCGCGGCCGAGCCGCCACCACGGCAGGGGGAGCCGGTTCACCCATGCCCAGCGTCGTGGCCTTCTGGTCTCCGGTCGGCTTCCGGGGTGGACCCGAGGCAGAGCCAATCTCGCTCATCAAGGCCTGGGCTTCAGACCCATGCTCGGACTCCGGCCTCACCCTCCTGGCGAACTCTTGGGCGCGGTTCGGCTCGCCCCACTCCAGGGCCAAGCGCGCCGCGGCGAGGGCAACCGCATCCGAGGAGCGCAGCTCTCGCAGGTCACCCGCCAAGGCGCCGGCATAATGTTCGAGCGCCAGAATTTGCTGTTCCGCCGTATCGCTATGACTGAGGCGCTCCGCCAGCCCAAGCTCCAGAAGCGGACGAGGACCAAACTGCTCGCGTGCCTCCACGAGCTCGCGCAGACCTGCCGTCGGTCCCGAGCGCACACGCAGCGCTTCAGCCAGAAGAAAGGCTCTCACCTCGCCTCTCGAGGCCGCATCGGACAGCGCCGTGCCGCGTAGTTCGACCTCGGTCGGGCCGTCCGTCGGGCGCAGAGAGCGTAAGTCGGTAATGGTATACAGCGCATCCTGTCGTGTGCCCACCCCCCGTTTCCGGTACTGCAGCATGCGGGTAAACAGTTGAATCACGACATGACTGGGGGCCATCCTGCTGCCCCGTTCGCTCAAACGGAGCGCGCGCTCGAAGTCGTCCAGTTGCGCCAGGCACAACTGCGCAGCCTCGAGCAAGTAGCCCGCTCGCACCCATGCTGAAGCCTTGGAGACCACGCTCAGCTCCTCTAAAGCGTTGGCAAGCTCCTCGTATTGCTCCTGCCTTCGAGCAATCTCGACGCGCATCTCCGCCAGCTGCTGCGTGTTGGGGAATAACCCCTTCACCGCAAGGATAGCGCGTACAGAATCGTCATCCCCTGCCTGCATGTAGCTGCGACAGGCCTGCTCTGCGTAGTGAGATGCGCGCGGAAGATGACGGCTTTCGCGGCTCGCGCGTTGGTAGGCCTTGCCGGCGGCGCGGTGTTGACCGTGGTCGCGTAGGTGTGTGGCGAGCGCGTTGAGGAGCTCTTCGTTTTCTCCATGCAGTTCCAGGGCGCGCTCGAGGGCAACCCTTCCCTGGTCAGGCTGCCCGAGACGCTCCGTGTAGAGTTGGTGCAGCGTCAAGGCAAGTGACGGGTCACCATCAGTAGCCGTCAACTGCTCTTCGAGGCGAGCGGCAAGCGACGCGAAGTCTTCGGAGCGCTCGGCGTCCTGAAGTAAGAAGTCGCGGGCCACCTGGTGCCCGGGCTGCAACGCCAACACTCGTTCATAGTAGTGGGTGGCCTGTCTTCGGCTTCCCGCCGCAGCGTGCAATTCTGCGATGCGACACAACACCGCCGCTCGCTCTTGCTCGCTGCCTAAGGCGCCCTGAAGCTCGAGTTGAGCCAGATACCCCAGTTCGCGCTCCTCATCCAAAGCCGCATGGGCGATCTCCGCCCCGCGGCGTTGATCTACGACTGTTGATTCCCGCCACTGCTCCAACAGTGCCAACATGTCCAGGGCGGCGGAATGCGCGTTACGTGTGGAGAGCAGCTCCACCAATGCCCGCACTGCAGCAGCTCGCTCTGCCGTCCCGACGGCCTCCTGTGCGCTCAAGTAGCGTAGACTTGCCTCGACGTGAGGCGCAGCTGCCGGATCGTGGCTCAGACTCGCCAAACGCTGCACGACGGCTCCGAACCAACTGCTATCCGGACGCAGCTCCCGCAGCGCTACGTCCAGCCGCTGTGCCTGTTGCAGCGGTGGCAACTCGCGCACTTCCTGTAACAACGCGGTGGCGTGGTAGTGAGGCTGCGCAACTTGCTGTAGCTTATCGAGCAGCTGCGGCTCCATCGCTGCCGCGCGACGCGCTATTGTGACCGCTTCCGCATCATCGGGTACCACCCTGGCCACGGCAACCGCGAGCGGTCCCGACGCCTCTGGCATGCACTTCTCGGCCGCATCCCTACTCATTCGCAAAAGAGCTGGACTGATGGCTGCGCCCTTTTCTAACTGTTGGAGAACAACGGATAACAACTCAACGGCCGCCTCGGGTGCCACGGCGATGTCGTCCAGCGTCGTTAACGAGGCGAACGCCGGCGATTGAGGGGCGAGCTCAACAGCCCAACCGAGGTAGAGTGCCGCCAAAGCTGGGTCACGGAATACGTCGCGCGCAGCGCGCGCCGCCGCCACCGCGACTCCGGCTCCGGTTTCGCCGTCGACCTGGCGCAGCGCGCTCTGGATCGCGCGGTCGAATTCCGATTTCAAAACCTTCAGGTGCTGGGGACTCTGCCGCAAGACCTGCTCGACAACCTCACCCGCCGCCGTGACGGCGTGCGCGTCGGCGCACACCGCGAGTGCCCGCAGCAACACGTCGAGCCTCTGAGCCAACGCTCTAGCATCCAGCGCTTCCGTTTGAACGGCGCGATCCAGCCATGAGGCTCGCAGCTCGGGTGTGGGAGCCAAAGACGCCACGCGCCCGAGCGCGGCCCGCACCTCGGCCTTCTCCTCCTGGGTTTGCGCGAGTCGAAGCATCAATGCATAGGCGATGCCGGTAGCCGGCACCGCCTCGAACGCTCGTACGGCGTGAGCAAGCGCCCGCTTTGGCTCACCGCGTCGCTCGAATTCGCGGGCAGCGCGATAGTGTAGGGCCCGTTCACCGTAAGGACCTAACAGCGCCGCGTCGATACGCTCGTATACGCTCTGGAGCGCGTCAGGTGCATCGGCAGGGATGGCTTTCTCGAGCACGTCCAGCAGCTCGGTGTCTAGAGGCGACAAGTCCAGTGCCGGGCGAGCGAGCCTAAAGGCAAGTTCCGGATGCTGTTCGGTGACGAGCACTCGACCTGCTACTCGTTTGAGACGCACGTGGACGTCGAGCTCCGATTGTTGGGCAAGGGTCTCGACTCGAACCACTGCGTCGACGTGACCAAGAACAGCGACCAGATCGCGGAAGAAAGCCATCGAGGCATCGGCCGAGGCGCCATCCAAACCTTCCTCGAGCACCTGGTAAGCACGCTCCTTGTCCAGAGCTAGGTCGCGGTAGGCGAGAGCCAGTTGACGTCGAAGCTGCTCGTGGTGGGAACGAGCAACCGCCCGTCGCTCTAGGTCCGCGTCCTCGAGCGTTCGAGCCGATAGTGCATAGCTGAGCTCCAGGTAGTGCAGCTGGGCGTCGCTGCTCGAGTAGCCTTCGAGCTCGAGCAACACTTGCTCGACGTCGTCCGGACTCGCGCCCGCCGCAAATGCCTGGTGCAGGTTATCCAGCGCTTGATCGGGCTCATCTATCCGGCACCGGAGCTTTGCGGTTTCGAGCAGCAAGTGAGCACGCACCGTCGGCTCCTCCGCCTGAGCTACCTGGCGTTCGCGCACGGCTACTATCAAAGCGGTGTCGTCCAAGCTCTGAGCAATGCGCTCGCTGAATACGACCATGTCTTCGTTGAGCACCCCGTACACTCCGATGGCGCGTCGCAGGAGAGTGCGCGCTCGATCGGGCGCAAGCTGCGCTAGGCGGCGGATCGCCAGCATCACCGGTTGCAGGCTGCTCTGGCTCAGCTGTGGCAGCCCGAGCAACCAGTCCGTGGCAGCCTCCAGCGCCGCCACGTCGTCTGCGAGTGACAATGCGTCGATGAGCTGGCTGCCCGCATCAGTATCTAGCGGCGTGAGGCTTGCCCAGCGCCGCAACCACTTCAACTGCTGCTCTAGGTTTCCGGTTTGCTGTGCAACCTCCGCCAAAGCGCGGCACCATTCGACGCGGGGCAGCGTCATTCTGCAAGCCCGCTCAAAGACCAGACCGGCCACTCGCGAGCGTTCACTCCCCATCGCCTCGGCGCAACTGACGAACGCGCGCGCCATGTGTGCGTCGGAACGACAAGCCGATTCTGAAAGCTCCCGGGCCCCACTAACGTCCCCATGTTTACGCAGCAGCTCGGACGCGGTAGCCAACAAGACGGCCCTCACCCCCGGCTTCGCGCTGCGCCCTACTAGCGCCAGAGCCGTAGCGCGCTCCCAGTCGGAGCCGACCTCGCTCGTGGCGACGATGAAGTGGGCCGCCTCTTCGGCACTGACGGAATCGCCGGCGCTGGTCATCAACTCCAAGACCCGCTCCACCTGACCTGCGCGCCGATAAGCTCGCAACAACCCGAGTCGGCAGGTCGAAGGGTCGAGCGCGTTGCTCTCCAACTGCTGTCCCCACAGGACTTGAACTTCCGACTCGCGCCCCAAAGCTACGAGGACGCGCTCCAAAAGACGAAGCCAGCGTACCCCACCCGGATCCCGCGCAACCATTTCGCGTAAACCCGCAGCATAGGCCTGCGCTTCGTCGGGCCGCTGAGACAACACGTCCACCAGTTGGCGCAGATCGGACAGCGTCAGCAACGACCACTCGTGCGCTTGAGGGACGCGAACTTCTGCGACGCGGCCCGAAAGCCGCCGACGCAACGCCGCCAGTTCCGGAGTCAGGGCGTTTTGCTCGGCGAGCTTATCCAATGCCCACACCCCCGGGCTCGGATCGCGCAAGCGGGAATCACTCAGGACCGCCAGCTGCTCGAGCCGTCGGCGCGTAGCCGGATGGTCCATGCGTGTTCTGCCAAGCCCCACCAGCCCTTCCACGAGGGGTCCGAGATCACCAGTCGAGCTCGAGTACTCCTCCAGTGCCGCATACACCTCGTCACGTGCCGGGTCAGTCCACAAGCACTCCAGCAGCAGCGCCCCGGCGCGCTCGGGCTGGCTCAGCGGACCTGCCAAGACCTTGGCAACCTGTAGGCTCAGTTTTGCCCGCGCATATGGAACCGACCGTTGTGCAACTCGCTTTGCGCGCTGAAGCAACCATTCCGTCAGTCCGAGAGCATGCAACATGCCATCAAACGTGGGAATTGGAACGGAGCCAGCGCCCTCGTTGACTAACTCCAACGCGTTCGAGATCGTCTCGTAGTCGAGCTCCCTATCAGCTTCGAGGTCGAGCGCCGCACCGAACGCGACTGCCGGCAACTGCGCATCGAGCGCAGCTAGCCAGCGAGCCCGATGCACCTCTTGCCTCCGCTCGTCGCGTGCGGAAAGCGGCTCTACCGAACGACGCCAGATTTCATCGGCAGCTTGCGGACGACCGGAGGCCAAAAGCTGCGTGGCCATGCGCTCGACGGCCGCAAAGTGATTCGGCGACACGAGCACCGCCTGCAATACGTCTTCGACGGTCGCTCGCTCCTGCCCGGCGAGCTCGCGCCGCTCGGCCGCCATCAATAGTGCCGCCGCCGCCTGGGAGGCTTCGATGACGGAAGGCGACCAGGCGCGTCCGGCGCCATACAGTTCCAGCGCTAGAGCGTCCCTCGGGTCGGCGTGCGCGGCATTGAGCAGAGCGGTGGCTGCCAGCTCGGTCTCCCCCGCTCTAGCGCGCAAAACAGCGATTCGAGTCCACAGCCGTGCTTTGTCCGCTGGCGGCAACTGGCGGTCGAGCAGCGGCTCCAACGTGCCCGCCGCCAGACCCAACCGGCCCAAACTCGAGAACCAGCTCGAGAGTTCCTCACGCAGACGTGGGTCTTCGCCTAGAAGCAGGCTACGGCGAGCCAAACGAGTCGCGGTGTCCAGCTGAATGCCGAGGCCGACCAACCGCCGCGCGAGCTTTGCTCCCGCTGCCCGCTCGAGCTCTACGTCCCCTCGAGCCTTCGCGACGCGCAACTGCGTCTTCAACGAGGCGAGCTCGGCCCGGGTTCCGGGGGCGCGTGAAACTGCCGTCGCTAAATGGCCTTCAGCACCGCGGTCCTGCTCTTGATTGGAGCTTGTCTGGTGCAGGAGTTGAGTGAAATCGTGGCTCGAGCCCATGTTCAACCTCGGCGGGTGGAAGCGTTTTTCTGGACGCGACGTCGCTCGGGGCTTGTCCCGACGCGAGGTTTCTGGGAATCATGGTCCTGCACTTGGAGGTCTCGAGTATGCCGCGAAGCTTGATGGGTAGGGGTCATTTCAAAAGGTTTACCTGCACGGGTGGAGCGGCAGGATTAGTGCTGACTTCGCTGTTGAACGTTTCGTTTGCCGCAGCCCAAACGGCGGCTCCGCCTCCCACCCCAACTTCGCCGTCGTCCGCATCGCCACCTGCCGTCAATCCACCTGCCGTCAATCCGCCCGTACGGCCCGCTCCGGCTCCTGCGCCGTCACCGGCGGCAGCAACTCCAACCGGAGAGACACCTCAGTCTAGTTCTACCGGAACGGATACGGCCAATTCTCCGAGTCTCGAAAGCGTGACCGCGCAACCGGCGCCTCCTTCCGCGGAACAACTGGCTCAGGCGCAGGCGGCGCTCGAACAAGGGCACACGGCGTACGCGGGTGGAGATTACGTGACCGCCGAAGCTCATTTTCGCCAGGCGCTAGCCTTGGCTCCAAGCGCCCAAGCGCAGTACGGGCTGGCCATGGCGCTTGATCTACAAGGCAAACCGACTGAAGCCTTCGTGGCGCTCGAGGAGCTTTTTCAGATGGTGGACCACGCCCAGCTGCCGCAAGAGCAGCTGGCCGCCGCCACGCAACGTCACGCCGTGCTCAAAACCATCCCTGCGACAGTCGTCGTGCAGGTTGATGGTTCCGGGCCCAACTCGGGCGCAGCAGGCTCCGTGCAGGGCGCCACGTTGGCCGTTGACGGCGTACCGCAAGCGGGAACGTCTCCGTTCACTTTGAAACTTACCGCCGGTGATCACGAGGTGAAAGTCGAAGCACCGGGGTACGAACCAGCGATCGTACAGCTTAGTGTGCGACCGGCGGAGAGCATTGAGCGCAGTGTGGCGCTCAATGCCATCCCGGAGCCGGCTCCGGTGCAGCCACCTCCCGCACCGGTCGCAGAGCGCCCTCCGTTCCCCCCTCCAGCGGCCAGCAAAACGCCAGCGTTCGTCACCATAGGTGTGGCGGGAGCAGCAGCCGTTGTCGGCACCGTTTTCGGAGTGCAGGCGCTGAGCGCCAAGGACAAATTCGAGTCCAATCCCACGATCGCCCATGCCGACGACGTGGAGCGCAATGCCCTGATCGCTGATATGGCCTTCGGCATCGCGTTTACCTTGGGCGTGACGGGCGTGGTGCTCTTGCTGGCGGATGAGCCACCTGCCGACACCAGTGCCGCAGCGACAGACATGGATACTGCGTTGCAGGTTTTTCCGTTCGTTTCCGGTGACGCGGGCGGAGCCGCCGCTCGATTCGTTTTTTGACGCCCTGTCCCCCCGCCCCAGAACGGCCAACGGACCTGACTGTCTGACCAGTAGCACTTGTTCAGGGTGCGCGCCCGTACAGGCAAGCTGCGGATCCTATTCGATAAATCCATTCGAAACCCGTTGGGGACAAAGCCTGGGATACCCTGTGTGTATCTTGCCGCCAAGCTAGGTGTAGGTTGGTGCCCAATGGATTGGGGTGAAGTTGGTGTAGATACACTAGTCGTAGTGGTGTAGGGCATGGATCGGTTTCGCTGCTGAGCCGTCCACAGCCCCCTCGCATGCGCCTCACGCTCTCTCCCCATCCCCGCGCCTCGTGTCGAGCGACGACCTTCCCGGCTACGGTCAAGTGCCATACGGGCGCCGAGTCGCGCCAAGGCGTGAACGGGTGCGGACGTCTGAGCGTGGCCGTTCAGGGACCAGGTGTTCAGCTGCGGAGGCCGCTGCGCCCGTTCAGCGACCACCTCGGCAGCACGCTGTTCAGTGCTGTTCAGGGCTGACATCAGCAATCAGACGGTGAGCCACCAGCAGACTTAAGAAGACGTAGACAACGCACCCGCTGACAATAGCGAGAGAAAGAGGAGGAGGCATGACGCAGAGCACACTAGAGGGCAGCAGCCTAGAAAACCCCCAAGTCCTGAACCACGGGAATCGCCAGGCGGACGAAGCGACGTCAGCAGCGGGCGTGACCGTCGACCGCAAGTACACGCAGCCTGGCAAGTCTCCTTTCGACGGCATCGTCTGGGAGCGGCGCACCAGCGTCATCACGAATCCGGATGGTTCCGTGGTGTTCAAAATGGACGGCGCTGAGGTGCCTTCCAGTTGGTCTCAGCTGGCGACCGATATCATCGTATCGAAGTACTTTCGCAAGGCCGGCCTTTTCGGAGACGCGAACAAGGGGGAAACGAGTGCTCGCCAAGTGGTTACCCGGGTCGCACGCACCATTCGTCGCGCTGGCGAACGGTTTGGCGGCTACTTCGCTACGGCTGAGGATGCGCAGGCTTTCGAGGACGAGCTCACGTACCTTCTGATCCATCAGTACGGGGCCTTCAACTCACCCGTTTGGTTCAACTGCGGGCTGTATCACGAATACGGGATCGAGGGCACGGGAGGCAATTGGGCGTGGGATTTCGAGGCGGAAGCGGTGAGCGAGACACCCAACGCCTACTCCCGCCCCCAGTGCTCGGCATGCTTCATTCAGTCGGTCGACGATGACCTGATGGGGATTTACGAGCTCATCAAGAGCGAAGCGCGGTTGTTCAAGTACGGCTCCGGCACCGGAAGCAACTTCAGTGCAATCCGAGGTCGCCAGGAGAAGCTATCCGGTGGCGGCACGTCTAGCGGCTTGATGAGTTTCTTGGAGGTATTCGATCGGGCCGCAGGCGCCACCAAGAGTGGCGGCACCACTCGGCGCGCCGCGAAAATGGTGTGCCTCGACATGGACCATCCCGAGATTGCCAGCTTCATCGAGTGGAAAAGCCGTGAAGAACGCAAAGCCCAAGCGATGATCGCGATGGGTTACGATTCCGACTTCAATGGTGAAGCGTACCGCACCGTGAGCGGCCAAAATTCCAACAACTCGATCCGTGTGACGGACGAATTCATGAAGTCGGCGCTCAGTGGCGGCAAGTGGCAGACCAGGGCGCGTACGACCGGCGAGGTAGTGGAAACCTACGACGCTGCTGAGCTGTGGGGGAAGGTGGCCGAGGCCGCGTGGCGCTGTGCGGACCCGGGCGTTCAGTACGACACGACGATCAATACTTGGCACACTTGCCCGAACACAGGCCGCATCAATGCCTCCAACCCGTGTTCCGAATACATGTTCTTGGACGACTCCGCCTGCAATTTGTCGTCGCTCAACCTGACGAAGTTCTTGCGCAGCGACGACACCCTCGACGTCGATGGTTACCGTCACGCCGCAGAGATATTCTTTCTGGCTCAGGAGATCCTGGTCGATCTGTCGAGCTATCCCACCCAGAACATTGCCAAGAACTCTCACGACTACCGTCCCCTCGGACTCGGCTATGCCAACCTCGGTACACTCTTGATGGTGTTGGGGATCCCCTACGACTCTGACCAAGGACGGGCCGTGGCTGGCGCATTGACGGCGATCCTGTGTGGTCGCGCGTACCGCACGAGCGCTTTGATTGCGAAAAACAAGGGCCCCTTTGCCGGCTTCGCTCCCAATCGTCAACCGATGCTGAACGTGATGCGGAAACATCAGGAGGCGGCTTATGCCATCAACCGCGATGAGTGTCCGGAAGCACTGTGGCGAGCTGCCATCGACGAGTGGAACGACGTCGTGGCGTTTGGGGAGCAGCACGGGTACCGCAATGCGCAAGCGACGGTGCTCGCGCCGACCGGAACCATCGGCCTCCTCATGGACTGTGATACGACGGGCATCGAGCCTGACTTCGCCCTCGTGAAGTTCAAGAAGCTCGCTGGCGGAGGTTACTTCAAGATCGTCAATCAGTCCGTACCTGGAGCGCTGCGCAAGTTGGGTTACTCTGAGGCACAGCTTCAGGAAATCGTCGCTTACGTCTCTGGCACCAATACACTGCTGGGTTCGCCGCACGTCAATCGAGCAAGCCTCAAGCAGGCGGGACTGTCCGATGAAGACGTGCGGAAAGTCGAGCAGGCGTTACCCGGAGTCTTCGAGCTGTCATTGGCTTTTGCCCCTTGGGTGTTGGGAAGCGAAACGTACGCCCGTCTCGGCATCGACGCCAATACGCTGAGCCAGCCCGGCTTCAGCTTGCTCGGGCACCTCGGCTTCTCCAAAGCTCAGGTGGCCGAGGCCAACGACGTCATCGTGGGCCGCATGACGATCGAAGGCGCCCCCTATCTGAGCGAGGCGCACTACCCCGTGTTCGATTGTGCCAACCGCTGCGGCAAGACAGGCAAACGCTACCTAGCAGCCATGTCGCACGTGCGGATGATGGCGGCAGCTCAACCGTTTCTCTCGGGCGCTATCAGCAAGACAGTGAATCTGCCGAGAGAGGCGACAGTCGAGGACGTGCAGGAAATTTACGAGCAGGGATGGAAGCTAGGGCTAAAGGCCGTTGCGCTGTATCGAGATGGGTGCAAAGCGTCGCAGCCGTTGTCGACTTCGAACGAGAAAGAAGCTGAAGACGCGCCCGAGAAACGGCAGAGCAAGAGCAGCCACGAAAAAGTCGTCGTTTCCAATGCCGTGGCCCCCGCAGTATCGGCAACGGGAGCACGACCGCAGTCGTCTCGACCAGATGGAGAGCGGATCCGTCTACCAAAGAAACGTCGAGGGTTCACACAGGAAGCGCGCGTGGGTGGGCACAAGGTGTTCCTGCGCACGGGTGAATATGACGACGGCACCCTCGGCGAAATCTTCGTGGACATGCACAAGGAAGGAGCTGCCTTCCGCTCCCTCATGAACTGCTTCTCGATGGCCGTATCGGTGGGATTGCAGTACGGCGTGCCTCTCGAGACGTACGTCGAGCAGTTCACCTTCACGCGCTTCGAACCGCATGGTCCCGTCGAAGGGCATCCGAACATCAAGTTCGCTACATCCATCGTAGACTACCTGTTCCGGGTTCTCGGCGTGGAGTACTTGAAGCGCTACGACTTTGCGCAAGTCAAGCCGGAGCCGGAGAACGAGCCGGTCATTGATGACCCCACAGCAAACAGCCTCGCGCGCAAAGCAGGGTCGGGCTCGGTACCTTCGGTGGCCAGTGCGCCTGCCGAGGGCGAGGCCACGGAGCTGCGCCCCGAAGTAGGTCTAGGTGCGCTGGGCGCGCACCTGGAGGAAATGATGGGGGACGCGCCCGTGTGTGACGGCTGTGGTCACATAACGGTGCGCAACGGCGCCTGCTACAAGTGCCTCAACTGTGGCAACTCCATGGGCTGCAGCTGATACGGCTGCGCAGGAGCGGGGGGTTCAACAACCCGCCGCTCCTGCGCCCCTCGTGGGGCGCCAACGGTCGCTTCACACACCCATTGCCTCCGCCTGCAGCCGGTGAAGTCAGAACGCCGGGCCAATCTGCGAGCCAAATGAGAGCTCGGGGTACCCGTACATGCTGCCATGACCTGCATCGGAAGAGTAAGACAGCGCTAGGTATCGAGAACCCCCGCTCCGTTGGGCTTTGGGAGGAAGAATAGAATGATGTTGCCAATGTTTGTCCGCTCGTCACACCCGGCCGCTGCACTGCTCGTGGGTGCGCTTTCGATCGCCACCTTCGGATGCCAGAAAGAGGAAACTCCCCCTCCCCTGCCTCAAGCCAAGCCGGTCGAGACCCAGCCCGTAGCCACCCTCGTGCCTGAGGACGACGAGCTCGAGGAGGAAACGACGGCCGACGAGGCACCCAAGAAGCCCTCAGGTAAGCGCGCCGCGGGCCCGTTGACGAAGTGTTGTCAAGCGCTGCGCCAGAACGCGGCCAATGCTCCGCCCGAGACAGCTGGCCACATGTTAACGGCAGCAGCCGCGTGCGACGCCGCTAATGCCTCGGGACAGAGTTCTGCCGCATCGGTCATCTCCGGCCTGCTCAAAGGCGCGAAGATGCCCGCGGTTTGCCAGTAACGCGGTTTGCCAGTAACGCGGTTTGCCAGTAAC
>CAZNZA010000001.1:0-16241 GCA_964577325.1 uncultured Polyangiaceae bacterium | reverse complement strand
GGTTTGCCAGTAACAGCGAGTCTGGCACAGCGAGGTTGTTACATGAAAAGCGCGAGTGGAGGAATTGCGTCAACGCGCGGAAAGCCTCCACTCGGACTTAACCCTAGGCAGTTTACCTCAAGTGGTCGTGACCCGACCTGACGAGTTTGTTGCGGCGGTGGCTCGTCGACTCGAGCACCACTGTGGCCTCACCCGCTTCGACGCGGCCCACGACCAATGCCTGTGCTGGTCGTTTCGCCCCGGGCCCCGTTCCCAGCAGCACGTAGTCTTCGCCTCCCGCAAGGATGAGCCTCTCAGGCGCTACACCGCACGCTTTCGCGGCAGCAACGAGTGGTCCGTGAGTGCGCCATAACAGTGCTTCGTTCAACACGAGGCAGACGCGAGAGGCAACGGCGATGTGTGTGGCTTCGCTGGCCAACCCGTCGGAAATATCGATCATCGCATGGGCTCGCGTGGCCCATTCGCTCGCCTCGGCCACTTTCGCCAAAGGCCGCTGCCACGCCCTCACGGCGCGGCGTCCACCTGGCGGAGCTTTGGGGGTAGCCCATGTTAGCCCGCCCCGTTCCCCTACTCGTACCACCTGTGCTTGCAAAAGGTGCAACCCCAAAGCCGCCCACCCCACGCAGTGGCTCAACCAAACCTCGTCGCCCGGCAGAGCGGCGGAGCGTAGCCGCGCTCGACGCGAGGGCATGTGCCCGAGCACAGAGGTCGTGAACCCAAAGCGGCCGCCCCGAGAAATGTTGCCTCCCACGATCGGGCACCCGAGTTGCTCAGCAGCTATGGCTTGGCCGCGCCCGATCTGGGTTAGCTCACGACGACTCGCCCCAGGTGGCAGCTCGAGCGCCACCAACGCAGCCACTGGTCGAGCCCCCATCGCCGCAACATCGCTCACCGCGGCGTGCACCGCCCGCGCCGCAGCAAGCTCTAGACTCAAGAAGCTCCGGTCGAAGTGAACACCTTCCAAACTGGAGTCCGTAGACCAAACGGTATCTCCCGCCGGGATATCTAACACGGCCGCATCATCACCGATGCCGACCCGCACGCGAGGCTGCCTCGCCTCCTCCCGCCTTGAACGCGCAGCTGCGGCTTTTCCCATCGGGGAGCGCCGGGAAAGTTTGTCCTGCAGCAGTGCAATTGCTTCGAACTCACCCAGTGCTGCCTTGGGTGAATGCGACGATGAGTTCCCTGACGCCATGGCAGCGGACGCTAACCCATCGGCTGCTAAACAGCCAGGCGTCCGTCCCCGGCCTGTCGTCCTCCACGCCCTTCAACTCATCGTCAGTTGTCGCATTGGAATAACCACCACCACCCGGGCTCCGCATGGTGTGTTGTCTTCGACGCGAATGCTGCCCTGATGTCCTTCGACCAAGCGTTTGACAATCGACAGCCCCAAGCCCGTACCGCCCGCCGAGCGCGTGCTGCCCGAGTCCACCTGATAGAACGGCTCGAAGATGCGGGCTTTTTCTGCATCTGGGACGCCCAATCCGGTGTCTGCCACCGAGATTTCGGCGGCCGCTTGGCGTGCTGCGAGCAAGACCATGCCAGAATCGTCCGCAGGCGTAGGGTTGACGGTGGTCATGCGCACGCGAATGCTGACTTGGCCACCGGCGGGCGTAAACTTCAACGCGTTGTCGGCCAAATTGAGCACGATCTGGCGCAGGCGGTCGGCGTCTCCGAGAACCGGCGGAAGCGGTGACTCACAGTCCCCAGAAAGATTCACCCCTTTCGCCCGCGCCATTGGAGCGAGCGTCTGGAGGACGTCCAGAATGACGGGATTGATGTCGACCGGGGCGCGCCTCAAAGCGAGGGTGCCGCTCTCCATCTTCGACAAATCGAGCAAGCCCGAAATCAGCTCCAGCAGCTGGCGACCCTTTTCGTGGATCGTGGATACGAACTCGAGCTGCTCCGAGGACATAGCGCCGGCGATTCCCTCCTTGAGCATCTCACTGTACCCGATGATGGACGTCAGCGGGGTGCGAAGCTCGTGAGATACTGTCGCCAGAAGGTTACTTTTCAGTCTGTCCACTTCGCGAAGCTGTTCGAAGGCTTGCTGCAAGCCTCGATTCTTCTCCTCGAGCTGGCGATAGCTCTCGCGAACACTCGCCAAATGCATGCTGCTTGCCAGCAAAGCCTTGTGACCGCTGAACAGCATGACGTCCAGGCTACGCTGCAGATGCTTGCTTATCTGCGCGACTGTTTTTCCCTGCACCTTGGGCAGCCGTCGCATGAGCGTCGCCAGGTGCTCGACATCCAACCCCGGCTCGAGCGCAAGGAAGGCGGTCGGGGGGGCGTTCCAGTCCGGCAAGAGATAGGGGCCAAGGACCAGCCTTCCGATAGCCCGCCCGTCGTGTGCGATAGCGGAGATACGGTAGCGGGCGCCCGTGGCGCAGACGACTTCAGCATCTTCCCCCGGCTCCGGCCGCGTCGCCTTGACGTCCTCCACCACGCGGGCCAGTTCGCGACGCATGGGGGGGAAGTGATTCAGATATGCAAAAGGAGCTTGCTCGCTGCGTAAGCCCGCGACCAACCCCGCTGCGGTATCGTACACCTTGATCGGCATCCGGAAGAGTTCGAAGAAACTTGCTACGAGTTCTTCGAGCGTATCTCGGTCCACGAGCTCCTCTAAGGTCGGCCCTGCTCCCATCGTTAGCTCTTCGAAGGTTCGGGGGCTCGCGCTGGTCATCGGGCGCTCCCCGGCGATCCCGTGCGGAGGCGGCCACCCACGCAGGCGTTGATCATCGACTCGACGGACGTCCCACCCAATTTTTGACAAACCTCTTCCAAGAAGCCTGGAGCGTCGATGCCGAACTTGCGCCCAATGTCGTGCTCAGCCTCGAGTTTGTCCCAGGTCAGCTTCAACAGACCCATAAAACTTTCGACGACTCCATGCCCTTCAGTTGCCACCGCCAAGTAAACGGGCTCTCGGCCCTGTTCAGCCAGCTTCGTGACCTCAGCATCCGTGCGCACGTTGGGTAAGTCACGCTTGTTGAACTGTATCACTACCGGCAAGTCGCGCAGCTGTATGCCATTCGTGCGTAGGTTGTCCCGGAGGTCCAGAAAAGATGTGCCGTTGTTCTGCGTCTCTTCGATTTGGGAGTCAGCGACGAACACGACGCCGTCTGCGCCTTGCACCACAAGCCGACGAGTGGATGTATGAATGACCTGGCCGGGGACGGTGAATACCTTCAGACGGATGGCGACCTCGCCTTTGCCTTTGAACGTCAAGGGCAGCAGGTCGAAGAACAGCGTGCGGTCGTCCTTCGTTTCGAGCGTCATCAAACGTCCCGCCGCCTTCTTGTCGGACGCGCGGTGCAGTGCCTGAAGATTGGTCGTCTTCCCACTCAGGGCCGGACCGTAGTACACCAACTTGACCGTCAGTTCTCGCGCAAGAAAGTCCAGCTGCACAAACCAACCCTTTTTTCGATAAAATGTGACGCCAGCGCGGCACACCCAGTCCGCTGTACGGCAGGTTTCTGCCGAAACGTAGGGGCAAAGCCAAGGACGTGCCAAATCAGCGTCGCACCCATGTGGGCGAACAGCTTCACTTCCCCGCCTAGGCGCGGCGACAACGGCGGCTCAACCGCTCATCTCGCCATAGGCCTGCGACCACTGCCGCTCGGCGTCTGCAATGGCCGCCTCTACGCGCACTCGGGCCGGACCGCCCACGAGCTGACGCCGCTCCACCGCCTGTCGTGGATCGAGGGCGGCTGTGACATCGAGGTCTGCGAAGCGAGGACTGACCTGCGTCAACTGCTCTCGTGAAAGGTCGGACAACTGCACCGAGAGTGACTCGGCCTCCCGCACGAGGGCCCCGACGATGTGGTGCGCCTCGCGGAATGGCACGCCTTGGCTGACGAGTAAGTCGGCCAAGTCCGTTGCGCACACGTGCCCGGCGGTCAGCGCTCCCTCCAACTTCCCACGGTTGAACGTCGCTGTGGCCAGCGCTCCGGCAAGCGCCCGCAGCGACTGAAGCGCGCCCTCAAACGCGTCGAACAACGGTACCTTGTCCTCCTGCAGTTCGCGACCATAGCCAAAGCAGAGACTCTTCTCTAGCACCATGAGGCTCACCGCATTGCCCACCAGACGAGCGGCTTTGCCCCGCACCAACTCAGCAACGTCCGGGTTCTTCTTCTGGGGCATCATCGACGAGCTCGTCGAGAAGTCGTCACTCAGGGAAATGAAACCGAACTCGTAGGTGGACCACAAAACCACCTCCTCGCCTATCCGCGACAGATGAACACCTAGTATCGCTAGATCGTTGGCAAGCTCCATCAAGAAATCGCGACTTGCTGTAGCGTCCAGCGAATTGTTCATCGCGCGGTCGAAACCCAATTCTCGTGCCACCCATTCGCGCGGCAAGGGAAACCCGCTGCCCGCTACTGCTCCGGCTCCCAATGGGCTCTCATTCAGCCGCCGCCGGGCCTCAGCCAAACGTTGAGCGTCCCTCCACAGTAGCTCCTGCCAAGCCATGAGATGGTGTGACAGTCGGCTTGGTTGGGCCCGTTGTAGGTGAGTATAAGCCGGCATCAGTACATCGAGCTGCTCCTTGGCCCGCTCGAGAATGACGCCCGCCAGGTCGCGGACCGCCAATATCGTTTCATCGACCCTGCGCCGCGACCAAAGCCGCAAGTCGGTGGCGACTTGATCGTTGCGTGAACGTCCGGTGTGCAACTTGCCGCCAACCGCCCCAACGAGTTCAATCAGTCGCGCTTCAATGTTCATGTGAACATCTTCCTTGACGGGATCCCAGTGCATGCTGCCCTGCTGAATCTCCTGAGCAATCGTTTCCAGACCCGATACGAGTACGGTCGCTTCCTGATCGGAAATGACGCCGGCCTTGGCCAAGCCTTTGGCGTGCGCGATGGAGCCGTCGATGTCCTCCCGCCACAGCCTATAGTCGATGTGCACGCTCTGATTGAGCGCTTGCATCGCTTCATTGACGCCCTGGGGAAGTCGTCCACCTCTTGCAACACTCATGATGTATCCTCTTCTCGCGGTGTGAATGCTCAATTCAAGAACGCCATACGGCGTCCATGGCGCCGTCTTCCAATGCGTCGTATCGCAGAAGGAAGCGGCGGTAGTCCCTTTTGGCAGTTTGTCCTATGGGGGTGCGTAACTCGAAGTCAGTCAGCCGTGTGGTCGCGAAACGCAAACACGCGAGTTTGCCCTCCACCGCAGCACCCTGCTGCTCGTCGGCAGCAAGAGGTCGGATGGAGGTGTAGCCGCGTATCATGGCTTTCGCGCGCGGCTTCTGCAGCTCGTTTGTGAAGCACCAAGACAGCACGCAAACCATCAAGTCGTAGATGAACGAACCGAAACAAGCGCTCTCGAAGTCCAGCAGTGCGGCAAGTTCGGGCTTCGTTCCCGAATCGTTAATCTTCCACAACACATTGTCGCGGAACAAATCACCGTGAATCAATCCCATCGCAACGGTCGGCCTTTCGCGCTCGTACCTCTGCAGGCCCTGCTCGATGCGTTGCACTGCTTCGGCTAGCGTCGGCCTCTCCGCCATCACGCGCTCCAAGCGCTGGCGCATGTCGTTCATACCAAAACGTCCGTCGGGAACGTGAGTGAGTTGGGGAGTCGTTAGATGTACTTGCGCCAGGGCGCGGCCAAGTGCCTCACAATGAGCCTCGGTCAAGCGCTCGTGGCACAGCCACTCCCCCGCTACCCACGGGTACATGCTGAAGGGTTTTCCTGCATGCCGTCCGACTAAAGTTCCATCCACACGAGGCACAGGCGCTGGTGTCTTCACGCCGAGCGCGGCCAGCTCGGCCAGCAGCTGGATCTCCGCTTCCGCCCCTTCTCGCTCCTGCTCCTCGTAAATGCGAGCGAACACCGGCTGTCCCGAACTCTGGATCAACAGGAAGTTGGAGTTGACGGAACCTGCCTCCAAAGGCGTCACGGCGCTGATTTCCAGCCCGTACTCCGCACCCAGACGTCTGGCATCAGCGACAGAAAGCGGCGTTAGACAAGCCATCGCTGGCTTGTGTCTGACAAGCGGCGGGCGGTCAAGGGTGTGCTTCCGTGGCTCGTGCAATCAATGCACCTGCAGTCTGGCGCCCCACCTTCATTAGGTGTATGGCCCGACCCTCTCCCATGGCTGAAATTTACGGGAACACAGCAGGGATCTCCCCGAGCGCAACCCGCAGCCTCGAGCGCGTGAAGCGGCGGCGCGTGCCACTGTCGGATATCACCACGCCCGAACTCGTGCGTTCCCTCGCTGAAGCTTCGCGCGAAACGAAGCGTCAGGTGGGCGCCTTGGTACATCGCTCGGGCAGCGTCGAATGGGTCGTCGTGGGCACGGCCACGGGTCTCATGCTTCCGGACGTTGGGCGACTTCGTGCCGCGCAGGGACGATTCCGCGGCTTGCGCCTCATCCATACTCACCTGTTTGGCGAGCCGCTCACCCACGACGATTTGGTCGATCTCACCCGCCTGCGGCTCGATCTGGTGTGTGCGGTTCAGCTCAGTCCCCAGTTCGAAGCACGTTCCCTCACGTGGGCGCACAACGTGCCCGAACGCGAGAGCGCTGCGGAGGAGAGCAAGCCGTACGACATCGTGGGGCCGATACCCTACGGCAGACCTACGCCCGACTTCGGGCAGCTCATCGGTGCACTCGAAGAGGAGTTCGCCCGGCTTGGACGCGTGCGCACCGTCGATCGAGAGCGGGCGATGCTCGTGCACGTCGGCACGCGACAAGGCCCAGGTGCTTCGGCCCGAGCTCAGGTGAGTCTTCGGGAGTTGGAAAGCTTAGCCACCACAGCAGGCGTCAAGGTCGTCGATCGCATTCTCCAACTTCGAGACCACATCGATCCCAAGTGGGTACTGGGTAAAGGTAAACTCGAAGAGGTGGTCATGCGTGCCATCGACCTCGACGCCGAAGTGCTGATCTTTGATCGCGAACTATCGCCGACTCAAGCGAGCGCCATCGCTTCACAGACAGACCTACACGTCATCGATCGCACCCAGCTCATCCTCGACATCTTCGCCCAGCGAGCGGAAACCAAAGACGGAAAACTGCAAGTGGAGCTGGCGCAGCTGAAGTATCGACTGCCCCGCTTGGGCCAAAAGGACGACGCGCTGAGTCGTCTCACGGGCGGTATTGGCGGGCGAGGTCCCGGAGAAACGAAGCTCGAGATCGGCCGCCGGCGGGCGCGCGAGCGCGTGACCCGATTGGAACGCGAGCTCACGACGTTGGCTAGGCAACGGGAGCAGCGGCGCAGAAAGCGCGGTCAGAGCAAGGTGCCGGTCATCGCGATCGTGGGATACACCAACGCCGGCAAAAGCACGCTTCTCAACACCCTCACCGGAGCTGGAGTGTTGGCCGAAGACAAGCTGTTTGCAACACTGGATACGCGAGCGCGACGTCTGGTCCTGCCCAATGGCGAAGTTGCCATTCTTGCCGATACGGTCGGGTTCATCCGCGACATGCCGAAGGATTTGTTCGCCGCCTTCAAGGCCACGTTCGAAGAAGCCGCCGATGCGGATCTGCTGCTCGAAGTCGTGGACGCTAGTGATCCGGAACAAGACCAACACGAAGAGACCACCGAAAGTCTGTTGCGAAAGCTGGAACTCGACACCATCCCCCGCCTTACCGTGCGCAACAAGGTGGACCTATTGCCGAACGCCGAGCGTCAAGTACTTGAGCGTTCTGCTCGCGAAATCGCGCTGTCAGCGCTGGATAAACACAGCGCTCGTCGCTTATTGGAGCGTGTCGTGGCAACTTTGCACGAAGCAGCACCCACCAATCCTCAACCCCTGGCGCACGACGTCCAGGAACTTCCAGTAGCCGTAGAGCAAGAAGATTCCGACGACGGCCCGAACTCCTCAGCGTAAAGCCCCGACGATACGATCGCTCGATATGACTTCGTCCCATGCACTGTCGTAGCCTTCGTAGTGGATCTTGAAGCGGTCAGGGCCTTCCACAGATAGCACGGTAGCCGTGTACACGGATCCGCGCCACGTGACCTTGATGCGCGCACCTGCACGATACAAGGTGGACGCCCCCTTTTCTGGCTGCTGAATACCCAGCGCACGCGCCACACGGTCGCACAGTGGCGGTGGTGATGCGGGCGGCTCGCGCAGACGTCCCTTGATGGCCTCTATGCTCACGTACGTGTCCCACCTGGATTCATAACCGTCGAAGTGCACTCGGTAGCGAGTCCGTCCCTTCTTGGCCAGAACGTAAGCGGGATAGTCACCTTCACACCAGTCGACGAGAACATAGTCACCAACGCGATAGCTCTCCTTGCAGCCCATGCATAAAAACAGAACCAGCAGGAGCCTGATGAATATGACCACGTCTGCAAAACTTGCGGGGGGTGGTGTCCGAGTGAGAGCTGAGGTTGGCACGATTACCCCCACTCTTCTTGGTCCTTCTGCCTCAAACTCCACCCGGCCTCGAGCAGTGGTAACTGACCAGTCTCACCCCAACGTTTGACGAGACCGGAGGTGTATAGATACGCATATTCCAAGATCGCTCTTCGAGCGCCGAAACTGGCAAGGTTGTGCATGAAGAGCTGGCCATCCGTTGGATCGGGTTCGATCACGAGGACGTGAACGCTCGTCGCGCTGCGCAACCGCCGAATTGATGTCCACAGCAAGTTGTGCAGCTTGATGCGGTTGGCCTGGTTGGAAACCCACATGGCGCCCTTGTCTCGTACGCTCGGGCGCACGCCGTGTCCAGTCGGAACCCCCGTAACGCGCAACGGCACCATGGGATTGATGACGACGACCACGGTAGCACCGAACTCTGACGCCACATCGACGTGCGACATTTGAGCGGGAGCTGGATTGATGTAGTGGCTGTCGCCGATGCGCACTGGTGAAAACAGTGGTGGCGTCGCCATCGATGCGATGCATGCGCGGGATATTGGCACGTGATCGAAGCCGGGAGCGCCGAACACCACGGGTTCTCCACTGTCGAGATCGTGAGCGATGATGCGCAATGGTCGTGGAAGTGCCCGGAACGCATTCGGCACGAGTCGCTTGGCGAAGTTCTCTTCTAGGAATCGTTCATAGGCGTCCAAAGAGAACATACCCGCAGGCATGGAGTCGTAAAGCCGAGCCAGTTCCTCCCACAGCGCCGCCGGCGATGGGGCAAGGCGCTGAGAGAGCAGACTTCGAGAGCCATGGCTCAACGCCGCAAGCGCCGTCTGCAAGGTACGTCTCCATTCCGCTAGATCCATGCGCAGAATGTGGCGCCGTTCGAGCGGAAAGTAGTCATCTGCAGGGTCGAGAAACGACCGATAGATGCGCTGCACGTTGCGTCCGGCTGCCAGTGCCGCTCCGACCGTTGCGCCGCTGGACGTGCCTACGTACACATCGAAGTCATCAGCTTTGAAACCATTCAGGTGGTCTTCCAGCGCGGCGATGGCGCCGATCTGAAACATAGCGCCCGGCGGACCGCCCCCAGGGAGACAGAGCGCGATGCGGGCTCGGCGTTCGGACATGGGAATCAGCCTAGTACAAAGCGCGCGTCCATTGAACCGAAGAGACAGGACCCAAATCAGTGTCTTCCGGCTACTGGGGGGCGTGAAAAAAGCGGCGCGCAAACATGAGTAGCGCAATGACTCCCATCGCTCCACCCACCATGAGCGGGACCGACGGCGGCCCCCCCTCGTCGATGGACTGATAGCCCAGCACCAACGCGGCAAGCGTGCTGCTGTTAAAGGCGACGTGCGCGCTCAGGCTCGCCCAAATGGTGCCGAAAACGCCGCGCAAGAAGCCCAAAGCCAAAGCCACGACCAGCAACGACGGCCAATCCCGAATCGCTCCGTGGGATACGGTAAACATGAGACTGGTGACGATCCAAGCCCCAAGCAGGCCGGCCCCGGCAGCTATACGCCGGAACAGAACCCCGCGATAGAAAACCTCTTCCAAGAGCGGACCCGTGAAGCCGATGATCACAAACAGCGCGAGCGTTTCACCAAGAGTGTCGTGGCGGAGCAAACGCATCTGATGGATGACGTCCATCTCCCCGGTCGGAAACCAGTACTCGATGACTGTGCGCAGACCGTCGGCGGGCAACTTCGCCAAGAACCCCACGGCCAAACCTATGACCAGCGCTCCCGCACGGGGATCGTGGAGTCCAAGTACCACCGCCCAGCGGCTTGCTTCCTTCGACTCGACAACCTTCCGCTCGCTCGCCCAAGCCAACGCGTACGACACCCCTCCCAGCACGAGGATGTGCACAGCGCCCAAGCTGACGATGTCCGTGGAGGCGCTGGGTAGGATGCTCACGAGCGCCGAAACCATGACCAGCAATAGCGCCCAGGCAGCGGCCGCCCACGCCACGCCGCTGAAGATGGACGCCCACATCGGCGCCCCCACTATCTACCTCTCAGGTAAGGCATCACCCCGCGCTTGGCGATGGTATCGGTGGCCAGCTGAGCAGACGCATTCGGATAGTCGACGGTGAAGTGCAAGCCTCGGCTCTCGTGGCGTGCGGAAGCGAATGACACAATCAATTGAGCCACGGTAGCGATGTTGCGCAATTCCAGCAAGTCCCGGGTTATCAGATGATTCCAATAATATTCTCGAATCTCTTCCTCGAGCAGGCTGACGCGGCGCGCAGCCCGCCTCAAGCGCCGTTCACTTCTAACAATCCCTACGTAGTTCCACATCATGCGCCTCAACTCCTCCCAGTTGTGAGACACGACGACAGCCTCGTCACTCGCCACCGCTGAGCCCGTTTCCCACTCTGGAACTGCGGGCAACGGCCGCGCCCGCAGTTCCGGCATGCGCTCAGCAAGTTTGGAAGCAGCGCGCATGGCAAACACGAGGCCTTCCAAAAGGGAATTTGAGGCGAGGCGGTTGGCACCGTGCAGGCCTGTGCACGCGGATTCTCCGATGACCCATAGCCCCGGAAGCGTCGTGCGACCGAACAAGTCAGTCGTAACCCCTCCGCACATGTAGTGAGCTGCTGGCACGACGGGGATGGGCTGCTGACTGATGTCTATGCCGTACTCGAGGCAGCGCGCACTGATGCCGGGAAAGCGCTCCCTGATGAACGAGGCGGGCCGGTGTGTGATGTCGAGTAACACGTAATCTGAACCCAGGCGCTTCATCTCGTAATCGATGGCTCGAGCGACGACGTCTCGCGGCGCCAAGTCACCCATTTCGTGATGGCGAGCCATGAACGGGGTGCCATCCATTTGCCGTAGGATGGCCCCTTCGCCGCGCAACGCTTCACTGATGAGGAAGCTTTTGGCCAGCGGGTGGAAAAGACACGTCGGGTGAAATTGGTAGAACTCCATGTTTGCCACCTCTGCACCAGCCCGGTACGCCATGGCCACCCCGTCCCCCGTTGCAACGTCAGGGTTCGAAGTATACAAGTAAACCTTGCCGGCCCCCCCGGCCGCTAAAATCGTGGCTCGCGCGAGCATCGTCTCTACGCGACCGGTCTGCTCGTTCAAAACGTAGGCGCCGACGCACAGCTCCGGGCCGCCTAAGCGACTCTGCATGATGAGCTCGACGCCCATGTGCCATTCCAGCAACTCGATGTTGGGGTGTTCGTTGACCGCCTCCAGCAGGGCACGCTGAATCTCTCTGCCCGTGATGTCACCGGCATGAACGACACGGCGCGCCCGGTGTCCTCCCTCCATGCCCAAGTCGTAGCGTCCGTCCGCCCCGCGACTGAAACGCGCCCCCACGTCGGTCAGCCAACGTACGGCAGCCGGACCGCCCTCGACACATACACGCACTGCTTCCTCGTGCGAAAGTCCGCCGCCAGTCTCCAGTGTGTCCCGTTCGTGCTCCAAGAACGAGTCGTCGTCCGAAAAAACAGCAGCTACACCGCCCTGAGCCCAATTCGTCGCCGCGTCGTCACGTTGCCGCTTGGTCACCACCGTCACTCGTCCGTGAGCCGCAGCTTGCAGCGCAAAAGTGAGACCGGCAATCCCGCTGCCCACCACCAAGAAGTCCGTTTCTAAGGCCATGTGCGCTCATCGTACCTCCGATGCCAGCGGTGATGACGCGCAATGTTGGCGTAGCAAAGCTGCCGGCTGCCACGTGCCCGACTAACTAGCCGGTAGGCATACGCCCAGAGGGAGGGTCGGTCGTCGCTCCGCGCGAGGTACACGTGCACCACGATGCTCATCTGGCCAATGCTCGGAGTTGACGAGCCCTGCTCCATCGTAAACACGCTCGGAGTTGGCCCGCTACGACGGTCGAACTAAAAGGCGGGGATGGGAGCGCATGCAGCAGTTGAGCGAACCTTTGGTCCTCCGGAACCAGCACTTGCTGCGGCTAGTGCCCACTTCAACCTGTGGCTTGGGCATGGCTGCAAGCGCTCGAAGTAAATCGTGGGCGCCGTCAGCTATTGCCACATCGACGGCCTCACCCAACACTATCAATACCTGTAAGCCGGCGCCGCCTGTCGGCAATCGCCCATTCGGCCCTCAGCCAAGGAGCAAAACGTGAAAATCCTCGTTCCCATCAAGCGCGTTGCAGACCCAGACAACGCCAACAAGATCAAGATCTCGCCGACTCAGATTGAGACGACGGGGCTGGAGTGGAAAACCAACCCCTTCGATGAGTATGCCTTGGAGGCGGCGTTGCGTTTGACCGAAGATGGAAGCAAAAAGGCGCGCGATGGTGAAGTGGTCGTGGTTACCCTAGGGCCCAAGGAGGCCGAGACGACCCTACGCTCGGCACTGGCGACAGGCGCAGACCGCGCGATTCGAATCGAAGCCAACGATGCAGAGCTGGACGGCCGCCTCGTGGCCAAGGCTCTCCAGGCGATCGTGGAACGCGAGAAGCCGGATTTGGTCGTGATGGGAAAACAGACCGTCGACGGTGACAGCAATTACGTAGGTCAGGCTCTAGCGGAGTTGCTGGACTATCCCATGGCAACGTTTGCTGCAACCATTCGAGAAGAACAGGGAGCGGTCAAGGTTACCAGAGAAGTGGACGGCGGTACGGTGACACTCAGGTTGGGACTGCCTGGGGTCGTGACCGTGGACTTGCGCATCGTGGCTCCAGACAGCGTCTACTCCGCCAAAACCGATACGAATTTCAAGTACAACGAAGGCGTGCGCTTTGCTCCGCTGCCAGCGATCATGAAAGCCAAAAAGAAGCCGCTGGACGTGCTGTCGCTCAACGAGCTCGTGCCCGGCCAAAGTTCCGCCTCGAACTACGTTAGCTTCGAGCCGCCACCGGCGCGCCGCGCCGGCGTCAAGGTCGACAGTGTCGCCGCTTTGGTCGACAAGCTCGCCAACGAAGCCCGCGCCATCTAACCCGCACTCCAGGAATCACAGACATGACAGACATATTAGTCGTTGCGGAAATCACTGACGCCAAGCTCAAATCCACCACGCTCGCCGCGATAACCTTCGCGCGCAAGGCTGTCGGTGCAGCGGGAGGCACCTTCACCATATTGGCTATCGGGGGAGCTGGCACCGATGCAGCGGCGTCCGAGCTTCGTGGCTTTGGCGCTGCCAAGGTTTTGGTGGCGAGCGACCCATCGCTCAACGAATACTTGGCGGAACACTACGCCCCCACGGTGGCCGAGGCAGGTGCCGGCTTCGACGTCATCGTTGCCACGGCATCGAGCTTCGGCAAAGACCTCATTCCCCGCGTTGCTGCTCGCTTGGACGCAGCCTACGCTGCAGACTGCGCTGATGTCTCGGCAGAGGGCGGAGCGTTAATTTACAAGCGACCCATGTACGCTGGGAACGCTTATGGTTACGTGAAGCTCACTACGCCGAAGCATGCCGTAACGGTGAGGCAAAGCGAGTTTGAGCCGGCCGAGGCAAGCGGCGGCGAAAGCCCTGTAGAGAGCATTTCCGTTCCCGCGCCCAGCAGCCAAGCGGCACAGCGAGTGGCGTTCGTAGCTCGAGACCAGGTAACCACCGAGCGCCCAGAACTGGGAGAAGCGAAGGTCGTGGTTTCCGGCGGGCGCGCCGTGAAGGAGAAGTTTTTCGAAGTGTTGGAGCCACTTGCCGATGCGCTGGGCGCCGCCATCGGCGCCAGTCGCGCCGCGTGTGACGCCGGCTATGCACCGGGCGACTACCAAGTCGGTCAGACCGGGAAGATCGTAGCTCCCCAGCTCTACGTTGCCGTTGGCATATCTGGGGCCATTCAGCACATTGCCGGGATGAAGGGCTCGAAGACCATCGTCGCCATCAACAAGGACCCTGACGCTCCCATCTTCCAGGTGGCGGACTACGGTTTGGTCGCGGACTTGTTCGAGGCCGTCCCTCAACTCGTCGCAGCACTGAGGGCACGAAAGTAGATCGGGTTGGGGCATCTGCGGGTAGCGGGCCTGGCGCCGACGATTTAGCGGGTCCGTCCTTGACAGAGTGCCCCACAAAAGATGATTCTCCGCGCCCCTTCGGGGATTCGGGGCGTAGCGCAGTTTGGTAGCGCGCACGGTTCGGGTCCGTGAGGTCGGCAGTTCAAATCTGCCCGCCCCGACTTGAATCCCAAGGAGACAAAGGCGGTGGGGTCGGTCCCGAAAGCGGGATTCGACCTTTTCCGTTTTTTGTGTTTGCCGGTGCACCGCTAGCGTCTGTACAGGGGCACGAGCATCGCCGGAGTCTGGGCTCGGAGCCCGCGACGCCACACACGTCTTGATGGTCGCGGCAGAGACGCGTATTGAGGCCACATTCATGCACATCAGTGACATCTTCGCGCGCGACGGGTTTACCTGCTCGTTCGAGTTCTTCCCCCCCAAGTCGGAGCAAGGGGCTCGTGACCTGTTCGAAACTGTCCGCCGTCTCGAGCCGCTGAAGCCGTCGTTCGTGTCGATGACCTACGGTGCGGGGGGTTCGACGCGCGACCTGACCCATGATCTCGTCGTCCGCCTCAAGCGCGAAACGACCGTCGATCCGATCCCGCACCTGACATGTGTCGGCCATACAGAGGAGGAGATCGACTCCATTCTGACGCGCTACGCTCAGGCTGGGGTGAGCAACATCCTCGCCCTCGGCGGCGATCCCCCGCTTCATCTACCCGGTTACGACCGCTCCCGTGACCACTTCCGCCATGCCACCGACCTGGTCCGCCATTTGAAGGCGTTCGGGCAGCAGACGTCTCACCGCTTCGGTATTGGGGTGGCTGGGTTCCCGGAAGGACACCCGGCAACGCCCAATCGGCTCCTCGAGCTCGAGCACTTTGGCACCAAAGTCCAAGCCGGCGCTGACTTCGTCATCACCCAGCTGTTCTTCGACAATCACGACTTCTACGACTTCCGGGAACGCTGTGAACTTGCCGGAGTTACCGTTCCCATTATCGCGGGTATCATGCCCATAACGAGCCCGGAAGGGATGCGACGTATGGCTGAACTAGCATTGGGCGCTCGTTTCCCGGCTCGCTTACAGCGCGCCATTCGTCGATGTGGTGACGACAAAGCCGCGATCGCTCGCGTCGGCCTTCATTGGGCTACCGAGCAATGCCTGGAACTCATCGACCGTGGCGTCGCAGGCCTGCATTTCTACACACTCAACAAATCGACGGCGACCTTGGAGATCTACAAGAACCTGGGGGTCGCGGACAGCGCAGGCCTCCGCCGCTGATCGGGGGATCCCGGTTTTCTGGTGTGATCCCGGATACTTAGTGCCGCTCAACAATTTAGTAGCACTGTAACCCAGAACGGCTTATAGTGACGGTGCAATTTCTTGGTTAACCAACTGGGAGTTTGAGTGTGCCAATAGAACTACCCTCCGTCCGTATCCTCATCGTCGATGACGACCGTCAAATCTGCGAATACATGCAGACGCTCCTTGAGCGCGACGGGTTTACAGTTCGTGCTCTGACCGACCCGACGATGGCCGAAGAGGAAGTGCGTCAAGGTGACTACCACGTGATCATCCTCGACCTAATGATGCCCAAGCTGGATGGCATCGAGGTCCTGCGTCGCATCCGCAACATCGACAAAGATATTGCCGTCGTCATTTTCACGGCTCATCCAAATTTGGACTCCGCGATTGCGTCGATGAAACTCGACGCTGTCGACTATCTGAAGAAGCCGTTCAACGTGGACGAGTTCCGCGAGGTGCTGGCCCGCGTGATGCGCAAGAAGGGTCTCGCCCGCACGCCAGAAGAGCAGCTGCACAAGATCATCGGCGATACGATCCGCTCGTTGCGTAAAGAGAAGGAGTTGACGCTCAAGCAGATGAGCCGTCGTACCGGATTGAGCATCTCCCTGCTCTCGCAGATCGAGCGCGCAGAGTCGAGTCCGTCGATCTCGAGTCTGTACAAGATCGCGGTGGCTCTCGATTCGCGCATCCAGGATC